>DASXSP010000055.1:0-20972 GCA_036505865.1 Casimicrobiaceae bacterium | reverse complement strand
GTGATTCGCAGACGTTCAGCTTGTTCGGCATCCTCGATTTCACCGTGCAGGCATGGAACGGCAGCACGTGGACCACTGTCGCGACGATCAGCGGCAACAACCTGGTCAAGCGGACGGTGACGTTTCCCGCAGTCAGCACCGATGCCATTCGCGTCACCGTCACCAACGCGTTGTTCGGCTATTCGCGCATCGTCGAGCTCGAAGCGTGGACGCCGTAAAAGGCTGCTAGGTCCGCTTCGTAAATATCGCGCAGAGCGTCTTTCGTCGCGCCGAGGGTGGTTGCAATGCTGCGCGGCGCCGCTCGATCGTGCGGCGAATCCGATCGAGCCGCAAACTAAAGAAAATCTGTCGCAATGCGGGTTTGACGGGGTTCGGCCGCGCGACAACGCGACCCCGCTCATCGAATGCCGGCGGCACGGTAGGTTCGGCCATATCCAACCCATCTTCGACCTTGTCTAAATGGGTGCGGTTGTAGGCAGTAAAATCAATGAAGCGCACTTCGGCGCCTACGAGAGCAGCGAGTACGTTCATCGATGTCTCGGAGAACCACCACAAGTGCACCGGCGGCGCGTCGGTGTCCCACAACGCATGCGGGGGCGACGCGGTTTTGTTAGGCGTCGTTACGACGACTGCACCTCCGGGACGCACAATTCGCAGTGCCGCCGCGAGCAGCGCTTGCACT
The DNA here is from genome assembly GCA_036505865.1 of Casimicrobiaceae bacterium. Lineage (GTDB taxonomy): Bacteria > Pseudomonadota > Gammaproteobacteria > Burkholderiales > Casimicrobiaceae > VBCG01. Next base: position 20,290 of record DASXSP010000055.1, on the reverse strand, counting down.
TCGGGTACGTGTTCGATCAGCTCCGTCATCAGCACGGCGTCGTAGCAACCGGGGCGTTGCGCGGCAATTTCCCGAATGTCGGCGCACTCGTATAAATCGCCGAAGCGTCGGCGCGCGTTAGCGACGGCGACCTCCGAAATATCGATGCCGCGTATGTTGTGGCCGCGTCGGCTGATCGCATACGTCAGATAGCCGAGCCCACTACCGACTTCGATGATTGGTCCGGACTGGCTGTTTTGCTCGGCAAGAAATTGCGCGATCGCCCAGTAGCTGTCCTCCTCTTCGGCCAAATACCCGAGCGGGTCTTGTAACCGAACGACGGCGCGTGCGTACCGGGCATAGCGCGCGTAGCCACGCACATGCTCAATGTGGCGGTATACGAGATCGTAGACAGCTTCGTCGACGGCGAGCGGTTCGGCGAACTTCGTGTCACAGAGCGCGCACGCGAAAATGTCATAGCGCAATGGCAATCGGTATCCGGGATGACCCGCATACACGCGGGACGCGATCGCACCGCATAGCGCGCATGGTTGTGTCGATGGCGCAGTCGTTCGTCCTTCGGCAGAATGCATTGAACAACTGTAGCAGAGGACGAAGTCGCGATCAGATCAACGCGCGCAAGCGGCGTAGCGAAGCGAACGCCATGGCGGCTGCGGCGACCATCACGAGCGCGACCACGGTTGCTTGCAACGCGAGGACGGTCGACATCGTCGGCTGCACGTTCAACAAAGGCAGCACGAGTATGGGCACGAATGCGAGCGTCGGCGTGGCGATGTCGTGCCTAAAAAACGTCCATCGCGGCATTGTGAAGCCCCTGACGCGGGGAAACACAAGCGTGAGGTTCGTTGCAAGGCAGACGATCGCCCCGACGACGGTGCCTAACGCGACGCCCACGGGACCGAGCCAAACCCCCAAACCGATACTCGACGCAAGCTTGGCTACCGCTTCGTAAGCGGGCGTCCAGATGACCAGCCGCTGTTCGCCCGTACCTAACAGAATGATCGCAAACGGTGCCAGCGTCTGTCGCAGCAACACGCCGAGCAGCAACACTTGAACGATGGGCAGCACGTGCTGGGCCATCACATCGCCGACCCAAAGTCTCGTCAGCCATTCGCCTGCCACGAAGAATGGCGCGATCGCGGCGAGAAACACCAGTGTATTGATGCGCGACGCGTCCGTGAGGAGCATGCCGAGTTGCCGCTTTTCGCCACGGCTATGCAAATGGGCGGCGATCGCGATCAACGGTTGCAGCATTGCCGACTGCATGCCGACGATCAGGGTCACAGCGCTGGCGGCGATTCCAAAATAGCCCGCCCAACTAAAATTCAGTGCCCCGGCGATGACGGCGTCCAGCCCGCTGATGACCAGGATGCCGACTGACCAGATCGTCAAACTGAAGCAATAACCGGCAAGTTCCCGTCCTGCGCGGCGGGTGACCGCCGCACGCTGAAACGCGAATTCCGGATGGCGCGCCCCAATCACGGCAAGTTGCAGGAGTGCCGTACCGCCAATCGTCGACGCATAAGCGATGGCCATCGGGAGCAGGCCGAAACCATGGGACGCTAGCGCGAACAGCGCAACGGCGACGATGATGCGCGACGCCACTACGAAAATCGCGGGTACGTCATTGCGCTGAAGGCCCGAATACACGCCCGCAGCAACCGATGCGGGCAAACCCAACGCAAGGCTTGCACCGATCGCGACGAGCGCAATGCGAGCTTCTCGATGAAGAGCGTCCGGCATGCCAGGGAACAAGAGCGGCAGCGTCGTGCTCATCGCGACGATCACAACAAGTGCGAGCAAAGCAGCAAACCACATTGCCGCAAACGCTGTACTGACGATCTGGCGTCGAAAATCCGTGTCGCCGCGCGCGGTGCAGTACGCAACGTAGCGCCCGACCGCTACCTGCACACCGAACTGAAAGACGTAGACAACCGCTGCAAGCTGCAACACGACGGACCACGTACTGAACTCGGCGGATGTCAGATGCCGCACCAACACGGGCGGCAACACAACGGCGAGCAACGCATTCGCCGCGCCGGCGGCGATGTTCGCCGCGGAATTCTTGACGAGAAGACGAAAAGCGCTCACCGGATCAGGCGTTCGCCATCGCAACGTCACGCGCTGCCGACAGTCGGATGATCCAGTACTCGCGAAGCAGTAACGCCGTATACGCGATGAACGCCGGCACAACATGCAGCATCGCTCGATTCACCGCGGTGTACGCGCCAACGCCTTCGACGCTGGCGCTGCTGAAGAAGAACACGGCGATCAACGCAATGATGGCAGTACCGGCAACGATCGTGAGTGCAAGCATCGCCGGCGCAAACATGGCTCGGTGCGCGACGAACAGCGCGAGTGGAATAAGAAACCCGAGCAGGTGCCAATTGGCAAACAGAAAAAGGTTGCTAAACACCGCATCCGCGATTCGATTGTGCTGTAGCGCGACCTGGTAACCGAGTATCGTGATGGGATGGACATACGAGACGTACGCAAGCAGCGTCGCGATGGCGAGTGCACCGGCGGCGGCGAGGATTCCAAGCGTTTTGCGTGGCACATAAACCGCGATGACGCCGGGCATCAGCGTAGCCAGCCAGATCCATCCCGGCGTTTTCAAAACAGGTAACACGGCGGCGCATGCCGCGAGCAACAACGCGTTGCCACGCGACGGTTCGCGCGTCCACGTGGCGAGGGCGAGCAGCGCAAACGCATAGACTACGCAGAGGGCGAGATCCGCATAGCCTGCAAGCGCGGCGTGGACGTCGACGAATGGCAACGACGCAATCATGTAGGCAACTGCCGCTGCCGGCAGCGCTGCAAAACCCAACCGACGCAATTGTCCGTACACCCCTATTGGAAGCGCAGCGAGAAAGAGCGGCCACGCCACATTGATGACGTCGTCGTCGAAACGCCCCCAAGCGAGCGCGGCCCAGACTTGCAACAGCGGCACCGTACCGGGATAAGTCGGATGTGCGTCCGTGAAGACGTTCCCTGCGGCACCGATCCACGCCATGTCGTCAACGAAGGGCACGATGCGACGGTATTCGAACCACACGCGCGCCTTTGTGGCCCATTGCGCAGCAGCGTCCCAGGGGAACAACGGTCGAAGCAACGCTTCATTGAACGCGAGTGCGACATGAACAGCGATCAGCGCCCAGAAAGCCGCGGTGAGCGTACGTTGCCAATGCAACTCCTTCGCAGCGGGTGCTTTCGGTGCCTTAAGCCACTCGCGGCGTGCGCGCACGCTGGCGATCGCCGTCAATGCGATCGTGATCAATGCAAGGAGCCAGAAATTCCACTGGATGCCCCCTACGCTTAGCAGGCGCAGGATGACGGTGATCGCAATTGCGCCAAGCACATAGCCGTAGGCCGCGATTGTCGCAATCGCGCCAGGACCGCCGCGCACAAACAGTGCGATCACGGACGCTCCCAACGCGAGGGCGAGCAGCTGCGAGAACAACAGCGAGAGAACGCTCACGGCAACACCTGATAAAGCTCGCCCGCTCCGGCAAGCACGCGTTGCGCCTTGAGCGGTGGACCATCGTCCCAGCGCAGCGTTTGCGTCGTTGGATCGTAAACGACGCCGCTTCGCGCGTAGAAGCAAAGCCAATCACCGGGTCGATAGCGTCCGACCTCGAACAGGTTCCGATGATAGGCGATGGCGAGCGTGTTGAACGGCAACAGATGATATCCGCCCCGAACGCGTAGCCATGCATCGTCGGAAGTGAAGAAAACACGCCCAGGTCGTTGCGCAATTTGCGCACGGGCCTGTTCGATAAACGCAAAGAGCGGTCCGTCGCTTGCGGCGAGACGCTTCTCCCGCCACGACTTGCCGGCAAGCGTTGCAACGCTTTGTGCTTCGACGCGTCCGAAGTTGATCATCCAACGTAGGTCGAGAACAAGCCAAGCCGCGAACACAATCACAAGGGTTCCTGCAACGACCAAGCGCAATGCGTGGCGCCGCTGCCACGCAATCCAGACGACCAGTGCAATGAGCGTCGCAAGACCCACGTACAGCGTGAACGGAAACGCATGGTATTGGCCGCCGAGAAACACGACATTGATCGACTGACCGTTCCAGTCCTCGAGGCGAAACCACGACTTCACCGCCTCGATCGCCGTGGCGGCGGCCGAAGCGCTTACCGCGCGTACCGCGACAAGTGTCGCGCCTTGTGGCGGTGAACCGGCGATGACGACACCAACGCCGCTGATCGGGCCATTCCAGTTGGGATCACGATCGAGCTCCGCGCGAACACCTTGGGGCGTATCTATATCGGCCCTATGCGTAAACGTCCGACCGCCTCCCATTTTCGAGCGCCAAAAGATGGCGATGGGCGTGCGCTCGGGCAAACCGGAAACCTCGACTTCGATCGCTGTATAGTCGCGCGCGTCGAGCTGCGCGGTCGGCAAAGCGGCGATGAAAGCGCCATTCGGATCGGGTCGCTCAACGACCAGCGCGCTGCCGCGCGTTCTGGCTTGTCCTCCCGAGACCATGAAACGGTCCGCGGTCCATACCTGTGTCGTGGCCGCGCTTCGCCAGTGCACGCCTGCGAAGATCAGCGCGACCAGTGCTACGACCGCGGCGGCGAACGCCGTAACAGCCGACGCGCGCCATACGATGCTCCTAATGCTCGGTGTCGTCGTCGACACGGCCGGACTCAAGCCGTGAACTCGCGAATGGAACGGGGACGTGCATACGTCGCGAAGATCGCGAGCGCCTGCAGCGCAGTGCCGCGCCAAGCAAATTGTTCGAGCACCTGCTGGCGCTCAAGAGTACGGGGCGCGCTTTTGCCCGCTAGTAGCGCGCGCATCGCGCCCGCCACAGCATCGATGCTGTCCTCGTCGACCTGCCAAGCGAATCCACGTGTAATCTCGCCGACCGCGTTGCCGGACGATGCGATCACGTTGTCGTTCAGCATGTACGATTCCACGGCCGGCAACCCGAAGCCCTCATAGCGCGATACGAATACAACGGCGAGTGCTCGTTTGACACATTCTTGCAGCACTGCATCGGGCAAATGACCATAGTGAACGATGCGGGTTCCGTCGATCAGGTGCTTGAGCCGTTCGTATGCGTTCCCTGGGCGGCCGATCAACACCAGCCCCACGTTTCGTGCCAGCGCATCGTCGCGGAGCGCGTTGAACGCAAGAATCGCGGTGTCCGCGCCCTTGGTCTCCTCCAGCACTCCGTAATAGAGAAAATAGCGCTCGGGAAGCGCGGGAATGGAAGAGGATTCTGCGCGTCGTCGAAAATGATCGACACCTGGATAGACGACGGTCACGCGCGCAGCATTGATGCCGAGATAGCGGCCGATCTCCGAGCGAGAGAAGTTGCTGTCGGTCAACACATGCTTGACGATACGCGAGGCGAGCCAACCAACCATGCGTCGATAGGTCCGTTGACCGAGCGAATACTTGCGCGCGATTGCGTATTCCGCGACGTCATGAATGGTCATCGTCGATGGTACGCGATTGGGCATAGCGACCGGCATCAGGTTGCCATAATGGACAAGATCGAATTCACCGCTGTACGAGCGCAGCCGCGTCAATAGAAAAAGATGGCGACTCCGGCGAGTGTTACGGCAGGGCGCGATGGCAATCGTCACGCCCAACGGCTCCAGTGCCCGAAAATAGCTTTGCCACTCGCCGCACAATAATGTGACCTGCACCGTGTCGCCGTGATGCGTTGCGAGTGCGCGTACCAACTCGAGAGCGTAACGCTCGACGCCTCGCACTTGATCGTTCTCCGTCAATGCGACGTACAGCAACCGCAGCACGCTAGCCGATCCGGGGTCGCAAACGAAGCCAGTCCAGGATGAACTGGCCGAGAAACTTCGGGTAGAGCAGCAAATATCGTTTCCATAGCCGGCGCGGTTCCTTGTACAGCCGGAACAGCCACCGCAAATGGTAGCGATTGCTCCACTGCGGGAAATATTCGCCATCGGTGCCGACGATCTGTTCAAGAAATCCACCGCAGGTGTAACCGGCGCCACGCCAGCCGCGGTTCCACAGGTCCACGATAAATGTCTCTTGCGCCGGCACGCCCATGCCGACGATCACAACACTTGCGCGCGACGCTTCATCGATCGCCGCCTGATAGTCCGCATGACCGACGAAGAATCCCGTCCGCGTGCCGATGATTTGTAATCCTGGATGACGGCGCAAGATGACCGTGGCCGCTTCGCGCGCAACTCCTTCAGGGGCGCCGATTAGATAGATTGGACGACCGCGCCTTCGTGCATCGTCAAGCACCGATTGCGCAACGGAAGAGTAGTCGAATGCATAGCGTCGGATCGATGCACCGCAGAAAACATTGTAGAGCCAGACCAGCGCTATCCCATCGGCGTAAATGGTGAAATCGTCGAGGTCGGCATGGCCGCGATCCCGGTTCACGAGCCACGAATAAGGGTTCATGAAAGTGACGCGCCCGCTATCGATGACGGAAAATGGCGACGACAGGCGGAAGAAACGAGGACGTGCGGACACGTGGGATGGAGATCGAAAGCGAGTGTCGTTGCGTGGAGTGGTGACAACAATAGGGCAGATCGGCGGCGGCCTAGGGCACGAGAGTCATCAAATAAACAAACCACGGGCGCGATTTAGCGGCGTAACCTTAGTCAAGTCAGAGGTCCGCGATGCACTTGCCGCGGCTATCAAATGCAAGTGCAACCCCTCGATGCTGATAACGCACCACTGCGCACCGGAGAGCGAAGCGAATCCCGCGTTCAGAACACACAGCGATATCATTGAGATCGAAATGAATCTAAAAGCTCGGCCGGCCGTGCCAAAGCATCGATCAGAAAACCGCAGGCCCTTCGCGCCTCAAGCGTCTATGGAAGAACACTTGCGCAGTAACGCGAATTCATGACCGGCACAATAACCTTTGCCAAGCTGCTATTCCTTCTGTTCTTCTTTCAGGATGTAATCAACGTTGCGCTGGCAAAGCTCGGTCTGGTCGACGCGATCGGGCTGTTTTCGTCATTGAAGGAAGTGATCGTCGTGCTACTGCTTGTCCAGCACTGGCTTCGCGCTGCACCGGGCCGACAACTCCATTTTACATCGGTGTCGCTGATGCTTTTCCTCGCGCTGCTCTTCACCCTCGGTGTGTGGCGCGGGCTGGAACGATTCCCATTGGACGGTGTTGTTTTCGAACTTCGCACGCTCGCTTTACCGATTCTGATTTTCTTCTGGGGCCACGCATTCATTGAGGTCGGGACCGATCGGGAACGTGCCCTCGAGGAGATGGTCCGCTTTTACACCGGCGTTTGCGTCGTCTTCGCCGCGTCCGCCCTCATCGATTACCTGTTCCTTGGCGACAATTTCTGGACGTGGGTCGATGTCGGCACCATATCCCGTGCCAAAGGCTATGTTGCAACCTCGTCTGGGGCATTGCCCGACAACATGTATTCGTTCTTTTTTGGCCGCCGCGCCTTCGGACTCGCTTTCAACCCCTTGAACTTAGCCTACATGCTGATCCCAGCGTTGCTGTTCGCATTCTATCGGCATCAAATCACCCGTTTCGCCGTCATGCTGACGGCCTTCATCTTGAGCTTCTCGCGGCTGCCCATTCTCGCAACGATGGCGAGCGTGATGATCGCTGTTCTACCCCGCGGGCTCCGATTGATCGCGTTCGTTTTTGGCGGAATCGGCGTTGGTTGGCTGGTTTACGCAGGGCGCGAAGCGTTGTTTGCCGATCCATCCGCTCGGGGCCACTTCGCAGACGTGGCGTTCGCCCTCGTCCAGCAATTGATCAATCCGCTGGGCGAAGGTGTCGGAGCGGCAGGCGTCTACGCGGGCAATTATTCGGTGCTTTCCGTTGAGAGCGCGGTCCTCAATACCGCGAATCAAATTACGATCCTAGGTCTCGCGGCATACTTGCTGATATTGGCCCCCGGGCTCTCGCGCTCGGGACCGTTGCATCGCGAGTTGCGATTGGTCGCCGCAATTTACGGCATAACAGCCGTGTTTGCACCGCAAGTGTTTGTCATCAAATCGACGTTCGCGTTTTTCTTTTTTCTGGGCGCCAACGCTGCACTTTCATATCGATCAACGGCTTTTTTCGGACGAAGTGCGGGCGTCGGGCCGCGGCAGCCGGTAGGACTCGGGTCCGAGTAACATTCGAAGCACTTGTCCGGCACGATCAGGTTGGCGGCGCCACAACCGCCTGAGCATTACGCCGACGATGGTCGCGAAAACCAACGGATAGTATGGCAAAAAAAAGCGACGCGTTATCAGCAAGCGATTGCGAATCGCGCAGAGATCGGAGATTTCGCTTCGCGCGCGCCAGTTGGAGGTTGACCCCGCACTCGCGCCTTCTTTGTGATACACGATGCTGCGTGGCGCGAATCCCAATCGAAACCTCCCGCCCGACCGCAGCACCCAATCGAGCTCCTCGTAATAGAGGAAGTAGTCTTCGCGCATCGGTCCTACGTCTCGCACGAAGTTCGCTGTTGCGAGCATCGAAGCACCGATTACATAGGTCATTTGTCGCTCGATGGCCGCGGGCTCCGGAATATCATCGCGAGATCTGCCAGCGCCGAGAATTCTGGGAATCGCGGTCACTCTGCGGTAACGCGCACCGCCTGCAGCCTGAATCTTGTCAGGATCGTCGTAGAGCAGAAGCAATGAGCCACACAATCCGATTTCGGAGTCGCTGCTGATGCGCTCAACCAGCCACGCAAGCGCCTGGCGCTCGACCACCGTGTCGTTGTTGAGGATCCAGAACAACTCGCCGTCGCCGCGGCTTCGCACCCAACGAATGCCGGCGTTGTTGCCGCTTGCATAGCCGCGGTTCTGCTTGATCCGCAATATCGTGAGCGACGATGATGGTTCCTTCGCTAACGACGTGTCGGAGTAATCGATGACCGAGACCGAGATCGGCTTTGTGACCGGCGGATCGGTCAACGATCGGATTCTCGGATCATTTGAACGCGTTGTCGCGTGGACGGCGCCTGTCGCCCACGCTGCGATCATCGAAACCGAATCGTCGGTGGAAGCGTTGTCGCAAACGATCACCTGGAATGATGGATACTCGAGTCGATAGACGCTCTCCAAGCATTCAAGCGTGTCCCGCCAGTTATTCCAATTGAGAACAATGATGTAGACCTTCGGCGCCATGGCCGCTATGATAGTCGGCTATGACGTCACGACCCGGGAATCTGACGCCACCCCCGCCTGCATCGGTCGAATCACTCACGTTTGCCGACCTGCTGCGCGTCTTCATCGAACATCGGAAGTTACTGTGGGTCGGCACACTCGCCGGCCTTGTCATCGGCGTCGTCTATGTCGCGTTCGTTGGAGCGTTGTATCGCAGCGAAGCTGTTTTGAATCTCCGATACATCAGCTTTGCCGAATACAAGCGCTATTCGTCGGCGCTCGCCGATCGCGACCGGTTTCTCGAATACGCCGCCAAATCCAACCGGTTTTCGGATAGCGAGATCAACACGGTCCGGGGCGCGATTGCCGGATCCGAGGCGTTGGGGAAATGGATCCATCCGCTGTTCACGATCACCAAGGCCGACGTGAAAGATGCCGCGGAAACGCCCAAGGATGCCAACCAGTTTACCGGCGTCACCGTTGATGTCAGCCTAAACTCACGTGAACTTGCGGACAAACTCGCCATTGCCTGCGGTGACTACGTTCACGATTTCGTCATGGAAGGCAAGATCTACGATTTAATTCTCCCCGGCCTCGCGACATCGGTGACTGACCTGACGCGCAAGCAGGTCGACATTCTGCGCTCGAAGTTCGACCTCGAGCGATTGAAACAGCGACGTACTGAGCTGCAGGCTATTGCCGCCCGGTACCGCAGTGCCGAACGGGAGACGCAACAACGGCAGGTGATCTCGACGCAGGACGGCGGCGAGCGCTATCTGTCTCCGGTCACGCAAGTGATCGGTGTAGAGGCGCAAATCATCGAGGCCAATTCGGATTTGTCGGGGCTGGAGCGCGACGTGCAACGCTTGACCGTACTGATTGATTATTACAGGGACACGCGCAAACGCCTGGAATCGGCAAAACTAGGCGAGCAGCTGGCCGCGATTCAGCAAGCGTTTGCCGATCTGCAAAAACAGAAAGACCTTACCACCGATGCCGCACGCGATGCTGCGGAGTCGATCCGGGGCGAGCTCGAACAGCTCCGCTCCTATAACGACGACTATTTGCGCATGGCGGGAACGCCCTCAGCGCGAAGCCAGCTGCGATCTATCGTCGTTTGGGCTCCCTTGTTGCTGGCGACGCTGATCGGCCTCCTGCTTTCGATGTTGGCGGCAATCGTCCTTGCCTGGTGGCGACGTAACGCCTCTAGCGTCGTCGGCGTGCGCGCCTGAATTCGCTTCGGTCCGCGTCACTCGCGAGATACGCGCGCCAAATCGGCATCCACCATCATCGTGATAAGGTCGGAGAAGGCCACTTTAGGATGCCATCCCAGCTGCGTTCGCGCCTTTGCGGGATTTCCCATTAGCACGTCGACTTCTGCGGGTCGATAGAACTTCGGATCGGCGACGACATGCTCTCGATAGTCGAGGCTAAGATGCGAGAACGCGATCTCGCACAACTCGCGCACACTATGCGAAATGCCGGTGGCGACCACATAGTCTTCGGCGACATCACGTTGCAGCATCCGCCACATTGCCTCGACGTAGTCGCCGGCGTAGCCCCAATCGCGCTTTGCATCCAAGTTGCCCAGGCGCAGTTCGCGCACTCGGCCGAGCTTTACGCGGGCCGCTGCATCGGTAACCTTGCGCGTGACGAATTCGATGCCGCGTAGCGGCGATTCATGATTGAACAGGATTCCGCTCGATGCGTGCAGCCCATGGCTCTCGCGATAGTTGACGGTCGCCCAGTGCCCGAACACCTTGGCGACGCCATAGGGGCTCCGTGGATGGAATGGCGTTGATTCGTCCTGGCTGGACGTGCGCACCAAGCCGAACATTTCGCTCGTCGATGCTTGATAGAACCGCGCTTTCGAGTTCACCAACCGAACGGCCTCAAGCACATTGAGAGCACCGACGCCCGTCACGTGCGCGGTATTGACGGGTTCAGTCCATGAGCTGCCGACGAAACTCTGTGCAGCCAAGTTATACACCTCGTCAGCGCGTGAAACCTCGAGCGCGCGTATGATCGACGACAGGTCGATGATGTCGCCATAAACGAGCTCCACCGCATCCGCGATGCGGAGCTCGCGCAATCGCCACGTGCCATCGCCGCTGCGGCGCGGTGCGAGCCCGACCACGCGATACCCCTTGTTCAAAAGAAACGCCGCGAGATACGCGCCGTCCTGTCCGGTGATGCCGGTAATCAATGCGTTTTTTTTCACAGCAAGAGCCTTCCCCTCCAATCATCGATGATGTCGCGCAATGTCGTCTCCATGGGAATCGACGCTGACCATCCCGTCGCATCGACGAGCTTGGCGGGGTCCCCTGCCATGCGCCGTTGTTCGCCGGGCCGATGTCGCGCCGGGTCGGCGGTAAGCTCGAGCGTTACCCCTGCAATTGCTGCCATCTCGTTAATCAGCTCTCGCAGGACTCGCTCCCGGCCGGAGCATACATTGTAGGCTTCGCCATTCACGCCTCTGGCGAGTAACGCGCAGTAAGCGGCCACGACGTCGCGGACATCGGTGAAGTCGCGGGTCACGTCGACATCGCCGGTTTCCAATCGAGGTGTTCGTCGTCCAAGTGCTATCTCGACGATCCTTTGCGCGAAATCGGGGATCGCGAAACGCGTGCTTTGTTCGGGACCGATACTGTTGAACGGACGGGCGAGCACGATCTCAAATGGACCCGTCTGTGACCACTGGAAGCAAAGCGCTTCCGCCGCAGCTTTGCTCACTGCATAGGGATTGCGTGGCCGCAATGGATGCGTCTCGCTCACCGGCAAGTTGCCGGCGATGACGTGTCCGTATGCATCACCGCTGCCGATGTACAGCAGACGACCACGAAAGCTTGCCGCGGCGAGCGCTTCCAAAAGATTGAGCGTCCCCAAGAAATTGATGTCGTAGGTTGTGCGTGGGTCGGCGAACGACTTCGGCACCGCACTTTGCGCGGCCAGATGGATGACGAAGTCCGGCTGCACTTCCCCAAGAATTCGCTCGAGAGCGGTGCGGTCCCGGAGGTCGAATTCAGGCGTGCGGACAATCTCCATGGTCGCGGGCTCGCGGGCGATATGGCGAGCGAGATGGCGGCCGACAAAGCCGGAAAGGCCGGTGACGAACAAGCGCCCGGTCACGTCACGACGCCTTTTGTGCCACGTAAACAATCGCTGCGGGATCGTCAGGCATCACCAAGTTGATGGCACGGCATGACATGGACGCTCGAGACAGGCGTTCCGCCGTGTCAGCGCCAAAGTCGCGGAATGCAAGGATGCCGTCTCCGCGAATGGAGTCTCCGTGGTAGACCTCCGGAAAGTCATGCACGATCTTCCCGCCTACGATGCGCGCGCGCTCGATCGTATGAGGAAGCGCGGGATCGCTCGGCACGGTAAGTACATGAAAGCCGCCCGGTTTCAATACCCGCGAAATCTCGTCGAGGGCGCATTCGAGGTCAGCAACGTGCTCGAGCACATCGCTCGTCAGAACGATGTCGATGGACGCGTCGGCAAAACTCAGCGCCTGCAAGTCCTCATTCAATATCCCGTCGACAATCGCACCCGAAGGCGCATTTTCCCGATATTCGGAGGCGATATAGTTCGGTACGCAAAGAACGGTCGTGGAACGGAACACCGTGTTCGTTGCCGCCTCGAATATCAAGAACTGAGGATTGTCCGAGAGGCACGCTACCAACTCCGACGTCCTGCGCAATTGAAGCACGTCGAGCACCGCGCGCGCCTGCGCACGCATTCGCAGGTTCGCGCGGCACAATGCACAGATGCTCGATTCCCGCGCCACCAGCGCCCGCTTGTGCTCATCGCTGCAGTCCCACTGCGCTGCGAGCCGAGCCACCCACGCTGCGTGTCGCTTCGCAAGCACGAACATCGATTCACGATCGCAAGAGGCACAATAGCCGAACGCCCGGAATCTCCAGCCGCCACGCGGCGCAACCGATCGGAGCGCGGCATATCCCCAAGCCAAAGGCAGTACATCACTCGTGAAGTTGCGAAGTCCCATTGCTAATAATCCCGGGCGGAAGCGCGCACACTGATTCTGTTTGACTCAATCAAAACATTGACGTCTTGGCTGAAGTCCGGCGAAGATTGGCCCGGGGATTCTCAGCGTCGTGCGATTCTAGCGTCCGTTGAGTCCAGGGAGATGTCTATGCGCACTTGTGGTTCGGCGAAGGTGGCGATCGTCACTGCCATTATCGCTGCCGCGTTTTTGTCTGTGACTGCCAACGCACAACCGTCAATTGCAGTCGACGGTGCTACACGGCTTGCTGCGAACCAGATACTCAATCGTTGGGAACCGATCGCTGTCGCTGCCGGCGCGCATCCGCCGGCATGGCGCGAGCAACTCCTAACCCAATTGAGCTTGATGCCCCCGTTGTGGCTGCAGTTATTTAGCGCGCTGCAGCCGAATCCTGCGGGCGACGCCAAGACTGACTACGCGCGTTTCACCCAGATGTTCGTTAACGCGCAATCCAACATGATGAACAAGCCCGGGAAAGCGCCCGTCAAGCTGGGATCTGCGACAACGGACCTTGTCTTCGTACCCGTCACGCCCTGCCGTATCGTGGACACGCGCAACACCGGCTCGCCCGTCGCAGCCGGATCCGTAGTGAAGTTCTTCTTCTACGGTGACAGCGGCGGCTTCACCTTCTCGACGCAGGGCGGAATTGCTGGCACTGCCGTCTCCGCATGTCCCGCAACCATCTTGATCGCGGGAGGTGGAACGCTGGGAACGATTCCGCCCGCGGCCGCCGCGGCGACCGTAACGGTCGTCAATGCGACCGCCGCAGGAAATTTCGTTGTCTGGGGCGGGGGCGCGCCTGTCCCGACGACAAGCGTCCTCAATTGGTCTGCCGGTCAAATACTCGCCAATACGACAGTCATACCCGCTGGAGGTCGCTCCGGTGGAAATCTCGATTTTGCAGTCTTCTACAACGGTCCCACGGGACAAGCCGACGTTGTCGTCGATATCGTCGGCTATTACGTCGAGAACTCGGCAACCGCCTTAGAGTGCAGCAGTCAACTTGGCGCGGGAATCGGAACGGTGAACTCCGGGACGGCGATCACGGTTAACTATCCGGCGTGCCCGGCGGGGCATGCGCGCACGGGCGGCGGCTGCTCGACGAGCACGCCGCCAGGCGCAAACGTGTACTTGCAAAACGACTCGCTCAACGACGCGAGCTGCGTCTTCTTCAACAACTCCGGCGCAAGCATCGCGGGCAGCACGTTTCGCGCGGAAGCCGTCTGCTGCAGACTTCCCGGGCAATAACCGCGCATGTGGCCATTGGTCAGCGAGCACCGGTGATGCTGCCGTTCAGAGGCTGGCTGGCATTGCTTGGCGCGGCGTGCACGTTTCTCGCGAGTCCAATCACTGCGGAAACGATCTCTCCCTCGGATGCGCGGGAGGGCATGCCGATCGTTGGCGAAGCGGGCGTCTCGCTTTCCACCGACGCGTTGATGGCGCGGCAGCGCGAGGTAGATGCGCGAACGCGAGGCCAGCCCCGCCCCCCGCGAATCCGGCCCGTTCTGCGGCCGGATCGAAGTGATCTTCCACAGAACCCCGATTCGCCGGCATCACCGGGTGACGGGAAGATCTCGCGCGGTACGGGACCCGTATTCAAAGTCGCGCAAACATTGTCGACGACGTTTACCGGAGCAACGCTCACCGACACGGGCGCTTTTCCACCGGACTCGATGGGCGCCGTTGGCCCAACGCAGTTCTTCGTCTCCGTCAATGGACGCTTTCGCACGTTCGACAAGGCAACCGGTATCGCGGACGGCGTTATCAACGTCGACTCCGACGTGTTCTTCGCATCGGTCATGACGCCGCCCATAGCGTCGAACTTCACTTCCGACCCGCGAGTTCGCTACGACCGGCTCTCCGGACGCTGGTTCATCGAAATGATCGACGTGCCGAACGGCGACGGAACGGTACCTAATCGCTCGATGCTTGCCGTCAGTGATTCCGGCACGATCAGTGGGGGCACCGTATGGACGTATTTCTTCTTCACCCCAGGCGAATCCAACGCCTTCCTTGATTACTGCACGCTGGGTATCGACGTCAACGCGCTCTATATCGGCTGCAATATGTTTTCGACCACGACGTCAAATTTTTTGCACACCAATGGTTACGTCGTGCGCAAGAGCTCGGTCGTTGGAGGTGGGCCCATCGTCGTCACCAATTTTCTCAACCTGACCGGCGGCGCAGGCGGAGCGGGTCCGTATACGCCACAAGGTGTTGACAATTTCGATCCCGCGGCCACAGAGGGCTATTTCATCGGGGTGGACAACGCGACTTTTGGCACGCTGATGATTCGACGCGTGAGCACGCCGGGCGGAACGCCCGCGATATCGGGCAACATTTCGTTAGCCGTAGGTACGACAGCGTTCCCCAAGACTGTTCCGCACCTTGGGAACACGGGCGGTACGAACGGGCAACTCGACGCACTCGACGATCGACTCTTTGCGGCGCATATGCGGAACGGCCGCTTGTGGACCGCGCACAACATTTCGGTCAACACATCGGGCGTTGCGGTTTCTCCTCTGAATGCAGCGGCGCGCAACGCTGCCCGTTGGTACGAGTTGCAGAACCTTGCAACGACGCCATCGGTGATCCAGTCGGGCACGTTGTTCGACAACGCTGCATCGAACCCTCGCTTTCACTGGATTCCGACAATCATGGTGTCCGGACAAGGCCACGCGGCGATGGGTTACAGCGAAGCCGGTAACAACGAGCACGCCAACGCCGGCTTCGCCGGCAGGCTCTCAAGCGACGCGCTTGGAACCTTGCAGCCGGAAGTCCCTTATACAAGCTCGCCGTTCGCATACAACCCGCCGAGTGATCCGGGCGGCTCGAGCGGGCGCCGCTGGGGCGATTACTCGTACACAAGCGTCGATCCCAGTGACGACATAACGATGTGGACCATCCAGGAGTACACGGAAGCAACCAACATCTATGGTGTGCGCGTCGCGAAATTGCTCGCCCCACCGCCGGCAACGCCGGCTTCCGTCTCGCCGAATCCGATTGGATCCGGCCAGGCGTCGGTCATCATCACGATCACTGGGACATCGATCGGCGGCAGCGGTTTCTTCGACCCCGGCGCGGGATTCACGAACCGTCTCCAGGCAAACGTCTCCGGCGGTGTGACGGTGAACAGTGTCACGTACAACAATCCGACATCGGTCACGCTCGATGTTTCGACGGCAAGCGCGACCCCTGGTGCTAAGAACATCACAATCACGAATCCCGATGGACAAGCTTTAACCGGAACGGGAATTCTCACCATCAGCAACGGATCGCCGACGATCACCAGCGCGAACAACACAACGTTCACTGTAGGCACCGCCGGAACGTTTACGGTGACGGCAACGGGTACGCCGGCAAGCTTCACATTTTCGGAAAGCGGCGCGCTCCCCGCCGGCGTGAGCTTCGATAACTCCACAGGCGTATTGTCGGGGACGCCCGCGCGTGGGACCGGAGGCGTCTACAGCCTCGTGATAACGGCAAGCAACGGCGTAGCTCCTGACGCGACGCAGAATTTCACGCTCACCATAAACGAAGCGCCGACGATCGTCAGCACCAACACCGCAACGTTTGCCGTCGGTGTCAATGGCTCGTTCCAGCTTTCGGTGACCGGTTTTCCTGCAACGTTCACCTACGGAGAAACAGGTGCACTGCCGGCCGGACTCGCCTTCAACACGTCGACCGGCGTTCTATCGGGAATTGCGAATTCGGGAACCGCAGGCACCTACAGCGTTACGTTCTCGGCGTCGAACGGCGTCGCGCCCGCAGCAACGCAAATCTTCCTCCTTAACATCGCGTCGCCGATGCTTGTGCTTACGCCGCTTACGCCGTGTCGTATCGTCGATACGCGCAACGTGGGTGGGCCAATCGTCGCCGGCAGTTCGCGCCGTTTTTACTTCTATAACGACTCGTCTGCGTTTAGCTGGTCAACGCAGGGCGGAGCGGGGGGAACTGCCGCACTCTCGTGCCCCGGTACGACTTTGACGAGTGCGGGCGGCACACTGGGCGTTCTGGCGCCTGCGGCCGCTGTCCTCACCATCACCGTCGTCAATGCGACTGCCCCCGGCAACTACGTTGTATGGGGCGGAGGGCCGCCGGCGTCGGTCCCGAACACCAGTATGCTGAATTGGTCGGCTGCCGGGATCGTCCTGGCGAATACAGGTGTAGTCCCGGGAGGCGGCCGCGGCGGCGTGCAGGACTTCGAAGTGCGCTACAACGGCGTCGCCGGACAAGCCGACGTCGTCGTAGACGTTGTCGGTTACGTGGCCGGTAACGCAGCGTCTGTGTTGCAATGCAACACCCAAATCGGTAGCGGAACGGGAACACACCCGAACGCGACTGCTTTCATGCTGAACTTCCCGGCGTGTCCGACCGGGTACACGGCAACGAGTTACGGTTGTTCGAATACCGTCGCGCTGCCGGCCAACGCATATCTGCAGGAAAGTGCCCCTACTTCTGGACATTGCACTTGGTACAACAACTCGGGATCGCCGATCAATGCAACGTCCTACCAAGCCGAAACAAGCTGTTGCCGTTTTCCCGGTCAATGAGGCCCACCGAGCCAATAATCCGCGGATGCGCGCGTGGTCGATCCTACGGTGTGTCGGGCAGTCTTACACCGAATATGACATTGAAGAAATTACAAGCGTTAAGTCATTGACCCACAACGCTAAGGATGCGTGGCATAGCGAATGCTTGGATACCGTCGTCATCATTGACGAGCCATGTTATGGCATACACCACCTTGAGGCGATGGGCGGTCGTAGTGGCGGCTGCAGCAGCGGTGGGAGTGCACTCGGCCTCGGCAACCCCGATCCTTGGGAGCATCATGTTCAGCGACGGATTTGCAAGTTTTCCGTCGTCCACGACAGCGGTAGTTTCCGAACTGGGTCCTGTCGATGTCGCGTCCACCACGCTCGCGCAGGCCTGCACCGGCGTATTGGCTACCGGGGGCGCGTGCATTCCCACGAGCGGCACGTTTGCAAGTGACTTCACGCTCGCCAATCCGATCTCCGTGCAGCTCGTTTACGCATACAACGGTTTCTTGTTCACCGTAACGGCATTGTCGGGCGCGATCACCCGAACCGCACTCACCTGCGGCGCCAGCACGTGCAACGATGCGCTGGCATTCACGGGAACGGGTACGGTGACGGGGCCGGCGGGATTCGATCCTGGGGTATTTTCGATGATGTGGACCGCGCAAGGCTCATGCGCGCGATCGCCCACCGGCGCCCTTGCATGCGCGGCTGGCACTCAGACGGGATCCTGGCAAGCGTTGGTCTCAACCGTACCCGAGCCTGGAACGGTCGCGCTGTTCGGTATGGCGATACTTGCGCTCGCATTGGTGCGGCGCCCGAACGGCCGGTAGTCGACTCCGATTTAGATCAACAGGCCGACCGGCATTTCCCGGTCGGCCTTTCTTTTGCTTTCAAGCGGGGGGCGACGTTGTTGGTCATCCGGAGGGAACATGGCTCTTAAACCAAGGCGCATGACGGCGGTGGCATTTGTCGCATGCGGAATTGCGTTTGCAGGAAGCACGAACGTCGCCGCCGGGGCCGATAGGGATTCGGCGAAGCTTCCGGCGAGCGCATCGTCAAGCGACGGATTCGCGGCCCGATCCATCATCAATCGGATTCTCGACCGTTGGTATCCGGTTGCGAGCGAGATGAAACAGGATGTCGCCGTCTGGCGCGCGCAGTTCCGGGCAGTGCTCGAGCGAACGTCGCTGACGACCCTGCAGACAATCGATGCGATCGAAGCGAAGAGCGCGGGGCCGAATCGCACGCTGATGCAGCTCTACCAAACGGCGCTTTCGACGGCGGTGATGGATGTCGGAACGCAGCTTGCGAAGCAAATGCAAAGTGCGAAAGCGGCGAAGCTCGGCTCTCCGACGACGGATCTTGTGTTCGTGCCATTCACGCCTTGTCGAGTTGTCGATACGCGTAATGTCGGGGGCCCGATTTCGGCTGGCACCCAGCGCAATTTCTACTATTACAACGACGGCGCCACACCGTCGTCGTGGTCAACGCAAGGAGGAGACCCGGGCGCGGTAGCGGCGGCTTGCCCTGGGACAGTCCTGTCCGTCCCCCCCGGAGCGGCAATGGCGAACATTGCGGCGGTGAACACGAATGCCGCCGGGAATTTCATCGCGTGGGGCGGCGGTGCTAGCGCAATACCGAACACGAGTGCGCTCAATTGGGATCACGCCGGCGAAATCATCTCCAACACAACCGTCGTCCCTTGGGGAGGACGCAGCGGCGGAAATCTCGATTTCACCATTCGCTACAACGGACCATCGGGATTTGCCGACGTCGTTGTCGATATCATGGGTTACTTCATTGAGAATGCCGCGACGGCGCTCGACTGCACCACTGCGACTGCGTCGGGACCGATCAACATCGGAACAGGAAGCGACACGACGATTAATTATCCGGCGTGTCCCGGCGGATATACGCGAACCGGCGGCTACTGCAACGGCGGCGCGTCGACAGGCACTAGCGGCATCTACATCGTCGAAACGGGGGCGAGCGCGTGTGTCTTTCGCAATCTCGGCGGCGCGTCGGCAACGGGAAATGCTGTAGCCCAATGCTGTCGTGTGCCGGGACGGTAGCGTTGAATCGCGCCGCAGCGCCGACCGACACTCCCGCGACGGGGATCCTGGTCGCGGATGGCTTAAATGTTGCTCGTCATAGATCGGTAGCATTGCGTACGCTCGCGCCTAGCGCATTGCGAGAAACCCAGAAACAAAAGGCCCGGTCGCGTTGACCGGGCCTTTCATATGGGTGCCTGACAATGACCTACTTTCGCACGGGCAGTCCGTACTATCATCGGCGTGCCGCCGTTTCACGGTCCTGTTCGGGATGGGAAGGGGTGGTTCCAGCGGGCTATGATCGTCAGGCGTAGAGGGTTGGAAACTACGCGGAAGGCAAGGATTGGGTTGGTTGCTGCTTGTTGTTGGCGCATAGACACACGGTTATGAGGTCAAGCCTCACGGGCCATTAGTACCGGTTAGCTCAACGCATTACTGCGCTTCCACACCCGGCCTATCAACGTGGTGGTCTGCCACGACCCTTCAGGGGGATCAAGTCCCCGGGAGATTTCATCTTCAGGCACGTTTCCCGCTTAGATGCTTTCAGCGGTTATCGCTTCCGTACATAGCTACCCGGC
>DASXSP010000054.1:0-36475 GCA_036505865.1 Casimicrobiaceae bacterium | reverse complement strand
GCAGTTCCCTAGCTGCGCTCGGGATGACAAATTGAAGCAGGTCCCTAGCTGCGCTCGGGATGACAAATTGAAGCAGTTCCCTCGCTACGCTCGGGATGACAAATTGAAGCAGTTCCCTCGCTACGCTCGGGATGACAAATTGAAGCAGTTCCCTCGCTGCGCTCGGGATGACAAATTGAAGCAGGTCCCTCGCTGCGCTCGGGATGACAAATTGACAAGCGTTAGCTTACACGCCTAGCGTCGCAGGCCTACCTCACCGTCGTAACGCGCCGCGCGATCGCGCAGACGGATGAAGTTCGCGCGATATTGCAGCGCGAGCGCAGGGTCGTGGCGGATGATTAGTATGTTTTCCGCGTTACGCGATTGCGCCGCGCCGGTGTAGTTGTAGCTTCCCGTTACGACGGCGCCTTGCGCAGATGCGCCGTCGATGATGATGACTTTGTTGTGTGCGGCGGCGAAGTTGCCGTCGAGCCACACCGCAATTCCTTGCCGCGCCAACGCGGGCACGACACTGCCTGGCGAGTCGAGCGTTTGACCGCGATCGGCGACGATTTCAACGCGTACACCGCGTGCAGAAGCGGCTGCCAGCGCGCGTCCGATTCGCCGATTCGTAAAGCTGAACGCGTTCATAAGCACTTCCGTGCGCGCTCCGCTGAGCAGATCCGCAAGCCGCGCATCGATCGCATCGCCTGGCGTGAACAGCACTTCGTAGGTCGCATGTGGCGCCGGAACGATTTCGCGCGCGCCCGCCGCGCCGAGCGTTGCAAGCAGCCCCAGCGCAACGCTGCATGCGATGCGCTTTGACCAAGACGTCATTTTGTGCGCTCGAGAATCGCGGCAAAGAAACCGTCGCAACCGTGTCGGTGGGGAAAAAGCCGAAGTGCCGATCCGGTGTCGAGTCCGATTCCCGCTTTGGCAAGCTCCGCGGCGGCGTCTTTTTGCACGAACGATGGATGCGTAGAAAGAAATGCCTCGACGATCGCATCATTCTCTTCGGGCAGGATGCTGCACGTTGCATACACGAGACGGCCCCCCAGTTTGACGAGCGTCGCAGCGCCCGCAAGGATTCGCATCTGCTTGGCCGCAAGTTCGCCGACGTCAGTAGGCGTCTGCCGCCATTTGAGATCGGGATTGCGGCGCAACGTGCCAAAGCCGGTGCACGGCGCATCGACCAACACGCGGTCGATCTTTTCGGCCAGGCGCTTCACCTTGATGTCGCGTTCATGCGCAATCACCTGCGGGTGGACATTCGAAAGCCCCGAGCGCGCGAGACGCGGCGTCAACTTCGCAAGGCGCTTCGCTTTGACGTCGAATGCATAGAGGCGCCCTTGCGAGCGCATCAACGCGCCGAGAAGCAGCGTCTTGCCGCCGGCGCCGGCGCAGAAGTCGACGACCATATCGCTGCGCCGCGGCGCCACCAATAGTCCAATCAGCTGACTACCTTCATCCTGCACTTCGAGGCGGCCATCGGCGAGCCAAGGGTATTTGACAAGCGACGGACGACCCGCGATACGGATCCCTAGCGGTGCAAACGGCGTGGCGCTTGCGTCGAAGCCATCGTCGCGAAGCGCTGCGAGTGCCTTTTCGCGCGTCGTCTTGAGTGGATTGACGCGCAGGTCCAATGGCGCCGGCGTCTGGAACGCGCGGGCCAAAGTGGTCGCTTCCGATTCGCCATATACGGCGCAAAGCCGCTCCCACAACCAATCCGGAAGATCGGCGGCGACAGCCGGCGGCAGCGCGCTTCGTGCGCGAAACTTGAAGTCGGCCAGCCATGCCGCGTCGTCCTTGACGAGCGCCGACTGCAGCTCGCGAACGGAGAAGCCCAGCTCACGCACGACAACGCTGAGCGCCAGTTTGTGGGGATCGGCCGTTGCAGCGAGCGCGTCGAGCGAGCGCTTGCGGCGCAGGTACGCATAAGCGCCTTCGGCGACAAATGCGCGATCGCGTTGCCCCATCGCGGCATTCGCGCGAAAAAATGTGGTCAGCGCGGTGTCGGCGGGAACGTCGAGCCGGCTTACGCGCTCGATTGCGGTGGACAGCCCGGCGAGCTGGTTTGCGCGGACCGTCATTCCTCGGCCGGGCGCGCGCTCATTCCTCGGCCTCATTGGACCATTGCAGCCGATCGTAACGGCTTCGTGTCGGCCTCGCCTCAATCGCATGCCGACGCGACCTTCGGTCCTTGCTCGGCGTCGCCTCGCACGGCACGCTCATTCGCCGGTCGGTTGGTCGACCCTGATCGTATCGAGCAGCGCCTCGAGCGTGCCGCGCGCCGTGTGCGACACGCGCATCTTCACGAGCACGTAATGCATCTGCGGCGCCAGCCAGAAATATGCGTCGATCCGCCCGTCGTCGCTCTTGCGATGCCAACGCTCGGTCTCGATCTCGCCCTGCGGCCACGTGATCGTTTCGTTGCCTTCGCGCGAGACCGTGTAATTGACGACTCGGCGCGTCGTGACGACGTTCAACGTTTGCACGGACGATTCGGGCGGCGTGAAGTACGCCTGCCACATCAGCGTCATCGGATCGAAGCTCGGCGGCTCGAGCGGCAGCATCGTATTGTCGTGAAGCGTGACGAGACCAGCGTCCCAGTCGAAATGCGCGACCTCGCGCTTGTCGCTGCTGCCGCGTTCGACGGCGAATTCGTGCGGCTGCAGACCGGCAGCGGTGATGAGTCCCGTGCTCTCGACTTTGCCTTGTCCGCGCAGGAACAGGGCAGCAAGACCGCGCGCTTGCGCGACCGTTGCGATCCGATATTCGTTGCCGTGATGCTCAAAACGGTACGTCGCCTCGCCGATCAAAAAACCTTGCGTGCCAAGAAAAACTTTGTACGCGAGGTCGAGTCGCGGCGGCAGCGTCTTGGCCGGGTTTGGAGGCGCCAGCGCTTCCGGAGCAACTTGGGCGAGAGGCTTGTCGGTCGCCAGTGCGGGATCGGGAGCGATCTCGGGTATCGGCTCGTCGCCGTGAAGCGACGCAATCGATTCGGTCGGTGGAGGCGGAACCGGCGCGATCGGAACCACGCGCTTCGGCTTGGGACGAGGCTTCGGCGTTGCTTTTGCTGCGGGCGCCGGCGGGGCGGGCATTTCGGTGAGCGTCGCCGAGAGCACGACATCGTCGGGCGATTTCGGTGGCTCGGCAGGCCACAGCGACCACGCCGCATGCACCAGAAGCGACAGCAACAGCGCGATCCACAGCGAACGGCGCGCGTGGAATCGTCCCGGACCGGCAATTCGAGCCGAAGGCTGCGATAGAAGATTAGTGGCGAGCGTGGCCATCAGCAGGTTGACCATTGTCGATCGTGAACGTTTCAGGATACGTCACGACCATCCCAATGTCGGTGGCGGCAGCGAGGGTACTAACAGCGTTTCACGATCGTCCGTTTCGCCGTCTTTAACGCGAACGCGTCCCCCTTCGATGACGAGGCGTCCTGCGCAGTGCCATGCGACTGCGGCAGGCAGCAAGCGATGCTCGATTGCGAGAACGCGTGCCGCGAGCCTTGTCTCATCATCGTCGGGCAGCACGGGCACCGCGCCCTGCGCAATGATCGGACCCCCGTCGACATCGGATGTCACGTAATGGACGCTGCATCCGTGAATACGCACACCATCGGCGAGCGCGCGGCGATGCGTATGAAGACCGGGATAGAGCGGCAGCAGCGAAGGATGAATGTTGATGATTCGACCGGCGTAGCGTCGCACGAAATCGCCGCCCAGCACGCGCATGAAGCCGGCGAGAACGATGAGATCCGGCTCCGCGGCCTCGATCGCGTGGAGAAGTGCGGCATCAAAATTTTCGCGTGCGTCATGACCACGGTGATCGACAACGCAGGCTGCGATGCCTGCCGCGCGCGCAACAGTCAGGCCGCCGGCATCCGTGCGATTGCTAATGACTTGGGTCACCGCACCCGCGATATGACCGCCACGGGCATGCGCAATCAGCGCGGCGAGGTTCGAACCGCGGCCGGAGATCAGGACCGTGATGCGCGAGAGCGCCATCGACGCGAGTTACCGCAACAGAGTGCGCGCGTTCTTCAAACGATGACCGTATGCGCGGCGCGCGGCGCGCGTTCGACGATCGTGCCAATTGCTTGCGCGCGTTCACCGGCGTTTTCGAGAAGGGCGATCGCACGCTCGGCGTCTTTCGCGGCAACGACGACGACCATTCCAATACCGCAATTGAAGACGCGATGCATTTCGGCGTCGCTTACATTGCCTTCGCGTTGCAGCCAGTCGAAGATGGCCGGCCGCATCCATTGCCCACGTTCGAGACGCGCCTGAAGCTTTGCGGGCAAAATGCGCGGCACATTTTCGACGAGACCGCCACCTGTGATGTGGGCCATGCCTTTGACGGGGACATCGCGGATCAACTGCAAAAGCGAACGCGCGTAGATTCGCGTAGGCTCGAGAAGCACCTCGCCGAGTGTGCGACCTTCGAAGGGCATCTCGAGATGAATGTGCGTCGCCTCGACGATTCGCCGGATCAACGAAAAGCCATTTGAATGGGGGCCGCTCGATGCAAGACCGAGGACGACATCGCCGGCAATTATCGAACGCCCGTCGATCAACGCGTCCTTTTCGACCACGCCGACAGCGAAGCCGGCGAGATCGTATTCGCCGGCCGCATACATTCCTGGCATCTCGGCGGTTTCACCGCCGATCAACGCGCAATTCGCTTGCTCGCAACCTGTTGCGATGCCGTTGATCACTGCTGCCGCCACGTCGACGTCGAGTTTGCCGCAGGCAAAATAGTCGAGAAAGAAGAGCGGCTCCGCACCCTGAACCAGGATGTCGTTGACGCTCATCGCCACCAAATCGATTCCAACGGTGGCGTGGCTGTCGAGCGCGAACGCGAGCTTGAGCTTTGTGCCGACGCCGTCGGTTCCCGCCACCAGCACTGGATGGCGATAGCGCTTACCGATGTCGAAGAGCGCGCCAAAGCCGCCGATGCCCGCCAGCACTTCGGGGCGAAGCGTGCGCTTCGCGAACGGCTTGATCCGCTCTACCAGCGCATCGCCCGCATCGATATCCACGCCGGCTTCGGCATAAGAAAGCGAAACAGGGCCAGAGGAGCGTTTGGTGGGCATGAAGGCGTTCCGGCGCGCCGATCATTGAGCGAACCACGCGGCGCACGGTACAGTGCGGCGTTTACGGTGCCTAATTCTACAGATGACAACGCCCGATACACGCTCGCCCGCGCCAAGCGAACTTGACCCGGAGGCGCCGGCGCTGCTTTCGTCGGACGTTCGGCCGCATGCCGCCGCTCCGCCGGCACGGAGGCCGCTGACGCTTCGCCATTACGTCTGGATCATCGGCGCTGCGCTTGTCGTAATCGCCGGCTTGCATTGGCTCGGCCCGGTGCTTACGCCCTTTCTCGTCGGCACCATTCTCGCGTATCTAGGCACGCCGATCGTCGATCGCGCAAAGGCGCGGGGAATTCCGAGAACGCTCGCAACCACTGCAGTCGTGCTCCTGTTCGGGCTCATTCTCGCGGGATTATTCTTCGTGCTCGTTCCGCTTGTGCAGGCCGAATTTGCGCTCGCAGCGAGCCGCGTCCCGGACCTTCTCGCGCTGTTGTCCCAGACCGTCGTTCCTTGGCTCGACGAACGTTTCGGTATTCAGCTCTCGTTCGACATGCAGGCGATCCGTGATTTCGTCACGCAAAACGCCGACACGGCGCAAGAGTTCTCGCTTCGGGTTCTCGCCGGCGTCAAGACGGGCGGGCTCATCATCGTGTCGGTGCTCATCAATCTCGCGCTCATTCCGGTCGTGATGTTCTACGTTCTGCGCGACTGGAACATGCTGCTGCTGCGCATGGACGAGCTGCTGCCGCGCGCGTGGCGCAACAAGGCAAAGACGGTCGCCCGCGACATCGATGCAGTGCTCGCTGAATTCTTGCGCGGCCAAGTTCTCGTCATGATCGTTCTTGCCTGTTATTACGCGATCGGTCTCAAGATCGCGGGGCTTGATCGCGCGTTTTCGATCGGCATCCTCACCGGACTTCTGGTGTTCATTCCCTATGTGGGCTTCGGGCTTGGACTTGTGCTGGGTGTCGTCGCCGCTGCACTGCAATGGCATGGCTTGCCCGGATTCATCGCCGTGCTCGCGGTTTACGGGATCGGACAATTGCTCGAAAACTACGTGCTGATCCCGTGGCTTATCGGCGATCGCATCGGGCTCCATCCGCTGGCAGTGATCTTCGCGTTGCTTGCGTTCGGACAGCTCTTCGGCTTCGCCGGCATTTTGCTTGCGCTGCCGGTGTCGGCCGCGCTGCTGGTCGGCTTGCGGCATTTGCGCACGGCCTACGTCGTGTCGCCGATCTACAATCGTGATTGATCTCGCCTGTCATCCCGACGCCTGTCATCCCGAGCGAAGCGAGGGAACTGCTGTTGGCCAACAAGCAGATCCTTCACTTCGTTCAGGATGACAACACCCCGTTCAGGATGACAACAACCAACAGAAGCGGCGCATGGAGCAGTTGACGCTCGAAATCGCGACGGAAGAGCCGCCGACGTTCACCAATTTTGTCGCGGGCTCCAATCGCGAGGTGCTGGCGACATTGCGGGGCATCGCGAGCGGAGAGGTGGCGGAAACCAGCGTCGTCGTTTGGGGACCACCGGGTGTGGGCAAGACGCATCTGCTGCGCGCCGCCGTTGCGATGGCGATTAATGCCGGCCGTCCGGCTCGCTATCTGCCGCGACCCGCGCTCGCCGAGGCTCACCCGTTTGCGCCGATGGCGCTGATCTGCGTCGACGCGGTCGATGCAGCCGACGCGGACTCGCAAGCGCGCCTCTTTACGCTCTACAACGCGCTGATTGCGGCGCGCGGTCAGCTCGTTGTCGCCGCCAGCATGGCGCCGGCGCAGCTCGCTCTGCGCGACGATTTGCGGACGCGGCTCGCGCACGGCCTGGTATACGAGATCGTTGCGCTCGCCGACTGCGACAAGGTGCAGGCGCTCGGCACATACGCACGTGAGCGCGGATTTCGGCTATCGTCCGAGGCGATCGATTATTTGCTCGCGCATGGTCGTCGGGACATGGCCACGCTGGTCGCAACGCTCGCGGCGCTCGATCGCCACTCGCTTGCGACGAAACGGCCGATCACCGTGCCGCTTCTGCGGGAATGGATGCGGCAACAGGCGCCGTCCGAAGCGGCGGATACCGATGTAATCCCTTGACCGGACGGCACAAACGCTGCGCTTGGCCGTCCGGCAGCCCTCGCTTGACGTGTCAACCGGCGATTGAATTCTGCCGTTAATGGCGTCGACACGGACGATCCCTGTCAATTTCAACATTTTGAGGAAGAATTCGATGAACAAGCTCTTGATCGCCCTGTGCGCGTTTGCCTTCGCGGCCACCGCGCATGCCCAGGGCACCGCGCCCGCCACCCCGGCAACGCCAGCGGCGCCGGCAACGCCCGCCATGAAGGCAGAAACGCCGAAGGCGGCGAGTGGAGATACGACCAAATCCATGAAGAAGACGGCACACAAGAAGAAGGCGAAGTCCAAATCGACGCCTCCGGCACCGCCTGCCGATAAGGCCCCAAAGTAACGCAGCCGGCGATGATCGAAGCGGTCACCGTGACTGATTCCGCATTGCGGTAACCACCCTAATGTCGTATGATTTCAAAGCCTTAGCATTTTAAAACAGCGCGCCAGCTTCCTTACAAGGCTGCGACGTTGCGTTCGAAACATCAGACCTTCGAGGAGAGATTAATGAATAAGTTGCTCGCAACGTTGATCGCCGGCGTGTTTGCCGCCGTTTCGGCGACCGCTATGGCGCAATCCGCTGCGCCTGCCGCGACCGATAAATCCGCGGCCGACAAGGCCAAGGAAGATCAGAAGATGCAGAAGGCGGACAAGGCCAAGGCATTCGCCGAGAAGGAAAAGGCGGCGCAGGATCTTTCGCGCAGCAGCCCGAATCCGGCGGACCAAAAGGCCAACGTCGAAAAGTCGAAGATGCAAGCGAAGACCAAGACCAAGTACGACCAGAAGGCGCAAGCGGGTCTCGCCGACTCGGCCGGCACTAACCCCGCCGAAGCGAAGGCGAACGTCGACAAGTCGAAGATGCAATCGACGAAGCGTGACAAGGTCACCAAGGACGAGGGCAAGGAGATCCAGAAGCAGCAGCAAAAAGAATCGAAGCCCTAACTCGGTTCTTTCGTTCTTCCAAGGGGCAGGGGGCGTGAAACCCCCTGCTTTTGTTTTTGTGGATCCATTGCACGTTCATGCGTGAGCTCGATCAGCTTCGTCCAAGAGTAACTGCCGCTACGATCGTTGATCGCGAAGGGCGCTGTTGCGCGCGTAGGCGTATTGGATTGCGGTCGTCATTGCAACGTCGTATAGTTTCAAAGTTTTGGCAGTTCGAGAATGACGCTGCCGCGTCCTCACGAAGGCTGCGACGTTGCGTCGGACATCACACCTCCGAGGAGACATTAGATGAACAAGTTGCTTCCCACGTTGATCGCCGGCGTGTTTGCGGCGGTTTCGACGGCCGCCGTCGCGCAGACCGCCACACCGGCCCCCGCACCGGCCCCTGCGCCATCGGTGGGCGAGAAGGCGAAGGAAAAGCTCGAAAAGGCACAGAGTACGCCCAAGGCCAAGGCGTTTTCGAAGGAAGAACAGCAACTGCAGGACCTTTCGCGCAACAGCCCCAACCCGGCGGACCAGAAGGCGAACGTCGAAAGGTCCAAGATGCAGCCCCGAGAGAAGGGGAAGTACGACGAGAAGGCGGCGCAGGCGCTGTCAGATACCAGCACCAACGAAGCCCAGGCAAAGGCGAACGTCGAAGCGTCGAAGGCGCAAAGCGCGAAGCGCCAGAAGATGCCCGACATCAAAAGCCTGACGAAGGAACAGCGCGCAGAGCTGCTGCGCCAACTGCAGAAAGAATCGACGCCTTAACGAACAGCGCCAGTCCGCAAGAGGGCAGGGGGCAGCACGTCCCCTGCCTTTTTGTTTTTTGGGAGGCGTGCGTTCATGCATGAGCAGGATTTCCCGCGCCCGACGGTGACGGTCGCCACGATCGTCGAACGTGACGGGCGCTTCCTTATCGTCGAAGAGGAAACGCGAAACGGCACGCAACTCAATCAACCTGCGGGCCACCTCGAGCTTGGCGAGTCGCTTCCTGCGGCGGCGATTCGTGAAACGCTCGAGGAGACCGGATGGCACGTCACACCCACCGCGCTCGTCGGTGTGTATCGCTGGCAGACGCCTGAGAATCAATCGACGTTTGTTCGCTTCGCGTTTGCCGCCGATGCACGACGTCACGAACCCGACCGGCCGCTCGACGACGGCATCGTGCGCGCGATGTGGCTCACTTACGAAGAGCTCGTTCTGGAAAGGCCGCGACATCGAAGTCCGCTGGTGCTTCGCTGCGTTGACGATTTCCGCGCGGGACGACGGTGGCCGGTGGGCTTCGTGACGGAAGTTGGATCGTGACGCGGCGCAAGCGTGTGATCGTGGGAATGTCGGGGGGTGTCGATTCCTCGGTCGCTGCGTGGCTGTTGAAGCAGCAGGGCCTCGACGTCATCGGCGTGTTCATGAAGAACTGGGAAGACGAGGACACCAACGAGTACTGCACGTCGCGCGAGGACTTGGTCGACGCCGCGGCGGTGGCCGACGTCATCGGTATCGATCTCGAGGCGGTCAATTTTGCGGCCGAATACCGGTCGCGCGTCTTCGCGCAATTTCTGCGCGAGTACGAGGCCGGCCGCACGCCCAATCCCGACGTCTTGTGCAACAGCGAAATCAAGTTTCGCGCGTTTCTCGATCATGCGTTGGCGCTGGGCGCCGACGCCATCGCGACGGGGCACTATGCGCGCGTTAGACCTGCAGCGGATGGCGCTGCGCGGGTCGAGCTTCTGAAAGCGATCGATAAAGCGAAGGATCAGAGCTATTTTCTCCATCGCTTGACGCAGGCGCAGCTCGCGCCAGCGATGTTTCCGCTCGGGTCGATGAAAAAAAGCGACGTTCGTGCGATCGCGCGGCGGGAGGGCATTCCGACGTGGGCGAAAAAGGACTCAACGGGCATCTGTTTTATCGGCGAGCGACCGTTCCGCGAATTTCTGGCGCGCTATCTGCCGCGTACACCCGGACCGATCGAGACGCCGGAAGGACGACGTGTCGGAACGCATTCTGGTGTCGCTTACTACACGCTTGGGCAGCGGCAAGGCTTAGGGGTCGGCGGCGTACGCGATGCCGCAACTGCGCCATGGTTTGTGACCGGAAAGGACATCGCGCGTAACGCGCTGATCGCCGTCCAAGGACGCGACCATCCACTTTTGTATCGCCGCGAAGTGAACGTTGTCGACACGCATTGGATCGCGGGAGCGCCGCCGACACTTCCCACGCAACTTGCAGCGAAGACGCGTTACCAGATGGCAGACGCCAGGTGCGAAATCGTGCCGTTACACGAGGGCGACATTCGGGGGGTGTTCGCGAGGCCGCAATGGGCGCCGACGCCTGGGCAGTACCTCGTTGTCTACGACGGCGACGTTTGCCTGGGAGGGGGCGTGATCGAATCGGCTCGGGATGACGTCGCTGCTACGGGTCATTCCGAGGAGAGCGCTCTATCGTCCGAGGAACCTGCTGTTTGCGACGACTGAAAAGCAGGTCCCTCGTTTCACTCGGGATGACAGCCCAATAGTCATTCCGAGGACGGGATGACGGTTAGAACGGAATATCGTCGTCAAAATCCTCGGTGTTCTTTTTCGCCCCACCGGCCTTGGCCGTGCTGGCTGACGGCTCGCGCCGGGTCGCGCCCGCACCGCTTGTTGCGCCGGCAAACTCGACATCGCCGCCCGTCCCGCCGCCCTCTCGGCCGCCGAGGAGCTGCATCCGATCGGCGACGATTTCGGTCGAATATTTTTCGACGCCGTCCTTGTCGGTGTACTTGCGGGTTTGCAGTCGACCCTCAATATAAACCGAGCGACCTTTTTTCAGGTATTCGCCCGCGATTTCAGCGAGCCGCGCAAACAGCACGACGCGATGCCATTCGGTGCGCTCCTGCTTTTCGCCGCTTTTGTCCTTCCACTGCTCGCTGGTCGCGATATTCAGCGTGGTGACGGCGTCGCCGCCGGTGGTGTAGCGCGTCTCGGGATCGCGGCCCAGGTTGCCGAGCAGGATCACCTTGTTGACTGATGCCATTACGGCTCTCCCGTGGAATGGTTGTACAAACGTGGATCGATGGTGTGCGAAGCGGTAAGCATTTGCGGCGGAAGGAAGCGCGTGATCGAGAACGAGAAACACAATATACTATCAGGTTCGCCTCGCGCCATTCGGTCGTTCAGCCTACGCCAAACGTCTGATGCGCAGAAAGAATGCAAACTGAGACGAATGCAAAAGGAATCGAAAAGAATCCAAGGGGAATGCAAACTGAGCGCATGGACCTGATCCGAATCCGCGGCGCGCGCACGCACAATCTCAAGAATCTGAATCTCGATTTGCCGCGGCATCGGCTGATCGTGATCACCGGATTGTCGGGATCGGGCAAGAGCTCGCTCGCGTTCGATACGCTCTACGCCGAGGGGCAGCGGCGCTATGTCGAATCGCTGTCCGCCTACGCACGGCAATTCCTGCAGTTGATGGAAAAGCCCGACGTCGACTTGATCGAAGGGTTGTCGCCCGCGATATCGATCGAGCAAAAAGCGACGTCGCACAATCCGCGCTCGACCGTCGGCACCGTCACCGAAATCCACGATTATCTGCGACTCCTCTACGCGCGGGTCGGCGATCCGTATTGCCCCGATCATCCGGAGCAGAAGCTCGCAGCGATGACGATCTCACAGATGGTCGACGCAACGCTCGCTTTCCCCGAGGACACGAAGCTGATGATCCTCGCGCCGGTCGTCGTCAATCGCAAGGGCGAGCAGCTCGAGCTGATGGTGGAGCTTCGCGCGAAGGGATTCGTCCGCGTGCGCGTCGACGGCAAAGTCTACGAAATCGACGCCGTGCCGAAGCTCGCGAAAAATTCGAAGCATACGGTCGAAGTCGTTGTCGACCGATTGAAAGTGCACGCCGACATCAAGCAGCGTTTGGCCGAGTCGTATGAAACGGCGCTGCGTCACGGCGACGGGCGGGCGATCGCTCTCGAAATGGACACTGCCCACGAGCACTTGTTTTCTGCGAAGTTTGCGTGCCCGATCTGCAACTATTCGTTGTCCGAGCTCGAGCCGCGGCTCTTCTCGTTCAACAATCCGCTCGGTGCGTGCCCGCGTTGCGATGGCTTGGGCGCAATCACGTTTTTTGATCCGAAGCGCGTCGTCGCTTTTCCGCAGTTGTCTCTTGCGTCGGGCGCGATCAAAGGCTGGGACCGGCGCAATCAGTTCTATTTTCAGATGCTGCAAAGTCTCGCGAAGCACGCCGGCTTCGACGTCGATCGGCCTTTTGCCAAGCTGCCGGAGCGTGTGCAGAACGTGATTCTCTACGGCTCCGGCGACGAGAAGATTCCGTTCACGTATTTGTCCGAGCGAGGCCGGCCTTTCGTCAAGGAGCATGCGTTCGAAGGGATCGTCCCGAACCTCGAACGCCGCTATCGCGAGACCGACTCGGTGATGGTGCGCGAGGAGCTCGCCAAATATCTGAACAACAAGCCGTGTCCCGAGTGCGGCGGCACGCGGTTACGCCGCGAAGCCCGCAACGTGAAAGTCGGCGAGGGCACCGACGCACGCGCGATTTTCGAAGTATCGGCATGGCCGCTCAAGCAGACATCGGAATTCTTCGCGCGGTTGAAGCTCGACGGAAACAAGGCGGCGATCGCCGATCGGATCATCAGGGAGATCGTCTCCCGCTTGGCGTTCTTGAATAACGTCGGCCTCGACTACCTGGCCCTTGATCGCTCGGCCGAAACGCTTTCCGGCGGCGAAGCGCAGCGGATCCGGCTTGCGTCGCAAATCGGCTCCGGATTGACGGGGGTGATGTATGTGCTGGACGAGCCGTCCATCGGCTTGCATCAGCGCGACAACGATCGGCTGCTCGATACGCTCAAGCATCTACGTGATCTCGGCAACAGCGTGATCGTCGTCGAGCACGATCAGGATGCGATCCTGTCGGCCGACCACGTCGTCGACATGGGCCCGGGCGCTGGTGAGCACGGCGGCCAAGTCGTTGCACAGGGCACGCCCGATGACATCCGGCGCGCGCCACACTCGTTGACGGGACAATATCTCGCCGGACGCCGGCAGATTCCGCTGCCTTCGCGGCGCCATCGTGTCGACGATGACAAGCTGTTGACGCTGACCGGCGCGACCGGCAACAACCTGAAGGGCGTGACGCTCAAGCTGCCCGTCGGGTTGTTCGTATGCGTGACCGGCGTGTCAGGCTCCGGCAAATCGACGCTTATCAACGACACCGTCTACCACGCCGTGGCGCGACATTTGTACGACTCGTCCTCCGAACCGGCGCCTTACACCGAAATCGAAGGACTTGAGCACTTCGACAAGGTGATCAGCGTCGACCAAAGCCCGATCGGCCGTACGCCGCGGTCGAATCCCGCGACGTATACAGGACTTTTCACGCCGATTCGCGAATTGTTCGCGCAAGTGAAGGAAGCGCGCGAGCGCGGCTACGGTCCGGGTCGGTTCTCATTCAATGTGAAAGGGGGGCGCTGCGAGGCGTGTCAGGGCGACGGCCTCATCAAGGTCGAGATGCACTTCCTTCCTGACATCTACGTGCCGTGCGACGTTTGCCATGGGCAGCGGTACAACCGAGAGACCCTGGAGATCCGCTACAAGGACAAGAACATTCACGATGTCCTGTCGATGACGGTCGAGCAGGCGTACCAATTCTTCGAGCCGGTGCCCGCCGTTGCGCGCAAGCTCTCCACGCTGCTCGACGTCGGCCTGGGCTACATCAAGCTCGGTCAATCGGCGACGACGCTATCCGGCGGCGAGGCGCAGCGCGTCAAGCTCGCCTTGGAGCTCTCGAAGCGCGACACGGGACGCACGTTGTATATTCTCGATGAGCCCACAACAGGCCTGCACTTTCACGACATCGAAATGTTGTTGACCGTGCTGCATCGACTTCGCGACCACGGCAACACCGTCGTTGTCATCGAGCACAATCTCGACGTGATCAAAACCGCGGATTGGATCATCGATCTCGGTCCCGAAGGGGGCGCGGGCGGCGGCGAGATCATTGCCGAAGGACCGCCCGAAGAGATCGCCAAAAAGGCAGGCAGCTACACGGCCGAGCATCTCAAGCCGGTTCTCGACAGCGAAACGCGCCGGCGGAATTCGGCATTGACGGCGGTGAGCGCGGCTTCGCCAACGCGCGGACGCAAAGTCTCCGGCGATTTGCGATGAAGGACGCCAAAAAAGTCCTAATCCGCCGGCCGAATCCCGGCCGTTTCGCCGCAGAAGCCAAGACGGTCAGCGCACTTTTCATCCAGGCGCGGCGTACGGCATTGCCGAAGCTCAAGGTGCTGCGGTCCGACGACGAGACGCATGAGTGGATGCGCGAGGTCGTGTTCCCTCGCCGCTCGATCAGAATCGCCGAGCTCGATGGCACGATCGTCGGCTTCGCGGCGCGAGACGGCGCATGGCTCGAGCACTTGTACGTGAAGGTCGGGTTCACCGGTCAAGGGATTGGCAGCGAATTGTTGAACGTCGTGATCAGCGAAGCCAAGCCGGTGACGCCGGTGCTTCGTCTCCACACGTTTCAATGCAACGAGGCGGCGCGACGCTTCTACGAGCGCCACGGATTCGTTGCAGTCGCTTTCGGTGACGGCACCGGCAACGAGGAAGGCGAGCCCGACGTGCGCTACGAACGAAAGTTGCGCTAACGCGGGCGATGAGGTCGTTTCGTATCTCGTGGTTGCTGGCGCTGTCTACGCTGCTCTTGCTCGGCGGCTGCGCAACGCGTCCCGTCAATCCGCGGATCACGGAGTTCGTTCCGAACCGCGGATATCAATATCAGACCCGCGTAAAGCATTCCAAAGATCCGCAGAACCTCGTCATCCTCGCGTTCTCCGGCGGTGGCACGCGCGCGGCTGCGTTCTCGTACGGCGTTCTCGAAGCGTTGCGGCGTACCGAGGCCGTGGGGCCAAAGGGAATCAAATTTCGGCTACTCGACGAAGTCGACATCATCACTGGCGTGTCGGGCGGCAGCTTCACCGCGTTGGCTTACGGATTGTATGGAGAAAAGCTGTTCGATGAATACGAGAAACGCTTCCTGAAACGTAACGTTCAGGGCGAACTGATCTCGCGTTTGTTTAATCCGACGAAGTGGGGAGAGTTGTCGTCGACGGGTTGGGGCCGGTCCGAGCTGGCAGCGCAGTTGTACGACGAAATTCTGTTCGAGGGCGCGACGTTTGCGGACCTCGATCGCGGCGACGGCCCTATGATCAGCGTCGTGGCCACCGACATTTCGACCGGTTCTCGTCTCGCGTTCACTCAAGGCGTCTTCGACGCGCTCTGCTCCGATCTCGGCCCCATGCGGCTTTCGCGGGCCGCCGCGGCCTCGTCGGCGGTACCGGTCGTGCTCTCGGCCGTGACGATCAATAATTATGGCGGGACGTGCAACTACAGCATGCCAAAGTGGGTTCGCGCGTTGGCGGAGTCCGCCAACCCGCCGCGGCCCGCCGCGCGCGCGGCACGACGCTTGAAGGAATTGGAGGGTTATAGCGACAGTGCCCAGCGACCCTACATCCATTTAGTGGACGGCGGCGTGTCCGACAATCTGGGACTCCGCGGCGCGCTCGAGGTCATCGAAGGCTTCGAAGCGTTACACTCAGTGGGAGATCCGACGCCGCTCGACCACGTGCATCGGATTATCATTTTTGTCGTTAATTCGCTGTCATCGCCGAAGACCAACTGGGACGAGTCGATAGACCGCCCGAACACCATCGAAACGCTGCTCAAAGCCACCGGTGTGCCGATCGACCACTACTCCTACGAGGCGATCGAGCAGTTGAAGGACATCGCGGCGCGCTGGCAATCGTTGCGTCGGATTCGCGCTTCGCCCGCATTTTCCGCTGACAAGGACCCCTCGTTAACGGAGGTCATCAACGCGCCTGAGATCCGCCTCTACGGTATCGACGTGTCGTTCCCGGAGTTGAAGGACAAGGCTGAGGTCGAGTACCTCAACAATCTGCCGACGTCCTTCGTGCTACCTGATGAAGCGGTTGACCGCCTGCGCGCCGCCGCCGCGAAGATCATCCTTGAGTCGCCCGAATTCCAGCGGCTGCTGAAGGACGCGGGCGCCAGAATTGTTAGCGACTAACGACACCGCCCTGAAACTGGCGGGGAATTAGACGTTCGCGTCCTGCGTCGCATGCCGTCCGACGACCTTGCATTGCTCTCCCGCCGCGAGCGCCTTCGCATGGCGCTCGCGGTCGCTGCGCTGATTGCCGCTGCATTGTGGGTCTCGCTGCACTTCATGCAATCCGCGCCGTCACGCCGCATCGTGCTGGCGTCGGGTCCCGAATTCGGCCTCTACCACCAGTATGCGCAGCGTTATCAAAAGATTCTCGCGCGCGAGGGCGTGCGGGTCGAGGAGCGGATGACCGGCGGAGCCGACGACAATGTGCGGCTGCTGCTCGATCCCAATTCCGGTGTCGATGTCGCGTTTATGCAAGGCGGTGTCGCGACGTTTCCAGCAGCCGACAACCTTGTCATGCTCGCGAGCCTCTACTACGAGCCGCTATGGATTTTCTATCGCGACGCCACCACGCTTTCGCAGATCAACCAGCTTAACGGTAAGCGCATTGCCGTCGGCGTCGCGGGAAGCGGCACGCGTGCGCTCGCGGATCAATTGCTCGCGGCGAATGGCTTGACCCTCGCCGAGGGTGTAGGGCGCGCGAACACCGCGCTCGTCGCGCTTGGGGGAAACGACGCGCTCAATGCGTTGAAGACAGGCGAGGTCGATGTCGCACTCTTTGTCGGCGGGGCGGAAACGCCCACGATCCAGCGCGCGTTACATGATCCGGCGATAAAGCTCATGAGCATCAACCGCGCCGATGCTTATCCGAGAAGGTTCCCTTTTGTCACCAGGCTCACGTTGCCGCCCGGAACCATCGACTTCGCGGTCAACATTCCCGACCGGGAAGTGGAGATGATCGGCACCAAGGCAATGCTGGTCGCTCGCGACGACTTTCACCCGGCGCTTATCAATTTGCTGCTCGACGCGGCGCGGGAGATTCATGACGAGCAAGGTTATTTCGAGGCGGCCGGCGAATTTCCGGGAACCGCTCCGGTCGACCTTCGCGTTTCCGCACATGCGGACGAGCACAAGCGTTTCGGACCGAGCCTCTTGTACCGGTATCTGCCGTTCTGGGCTGCGACCTATGTCGAGAAGGCAATCATCCTGCTGCTGCCATTGCTCGTTGTAGTCGTCCCGCTCGTGAATTTCCTGCCGCAGTTTCTTCGTTGGCGCGTCCGCTCGCGAATCTATCGCTGGTACGGAGAGCTTAGGCTGATGGAGCGCGATATCGCGACGAGCAAGGGCGCGCTGCCTCTCGAGAAATGGCTGCACGACCTCGACCGCATCGAGCGCGCCGTCGAGAACAACAAGACGCCCGCCAAGTTCGCGAGCGAGGCCTACACGCTACGCGAGCACGTGGGTCTCGTTCGTCGTGCCGTGCTGGCCAAGGCCGAGGGCAGCAATGCTGGGCACTTAGCGCAACCGCATTCTCTGGCGGAATTCAATGACGTTTCGAGTGATGCTTCCTGACTGTTCGATGCGGCGACGCCTCGACACTGCCTGGTGGCTTGTCCCCCATCCCCCGGCTCCGATGTTCCGACGGACCGCCGTGGCGCGAAAGATTGCAAGCGGTGTTGACGATTGCAACGTGCGTCAGCGTCTGCGGAAAATTTCCGACTAGACGTCGTCGTCGGAAATCGTATTCCTCCGACAGCAATCCAACATCATTGCGTAGCGCAAGCAAGCGCTCGAATAGAGCGACCGCATCGCCTTTGCGACCTGCGAGCGCAAGCGCGTCAGCGAGCCAAAACGAGCAGGGCAGAAAGGCGCCTTCCTGCGGGGGCAAATCATCGACGCGATTGGTCGGCAGATAGCGCATCACGAGCCCGTCGACGACAAGCTCGCGCTCGATCGCGGCGATCGTCCCCTGAATCCGCCCATCGCTTGCCGGCAGGAATCCTACGAGCGGAATCTGCAGCAGACTTGCATCGAGGTCGCGGGCGCCGAAGCGCTGTATGAAGGTGTTGCGACGCGCGTCGAAGCCGCGTTTGCAGACGGTGGCGTGAATTTCGTCGCGCAGCGCACGCCAGCGCCGCACCGGACCTTCGAGATGGAACCGCTCGACCGCTTGTATCCCGCGCTCGACTGCGCACCACGCCATCACTTTGGAGTGCGTGAAATGCTGGCGATCGCCACGAACTTCCCAGATGCCGTTGTCCGGCTCGTCCCAGTTCGATTCAAGAAATTCGAGCAGCACGCGTTGGAACGACCACGCGTCCGCGTTCTGCTCAAGGCCGGCCGATCGCGCGAGTGAGAGCGCATCGATGACTTCACCATAGACGTCGAGCTGCAATTGCGTTGCTGCCTTGTTGCCGATGCGCACGGGCGTCGATCGGCGAAATCCGGGGAGCCATGGCAACTCGAGCTCGGCCAATTGGCGTTCGCCCGCGACGCCGTAGAGCACCTGCAGGTCTTGTGGGCGGCCTGCGGCTGCCCGCAACAACCACTCGCGCCAAGCGCGCGCTTCATCGCGATAACCCGACAACAGCAATGCATACAATGTGAACGTCGCGTCGCGAAGCCAACAATAGCGATAGTCCCAGTTGCGGACGCCGCCGAATTTTTCGGGTAGCGATGTTGTGGGCGCCGCGACGATCCCGCCGGTGGGCACGTAGGTCATCGCTTTCAGGACGACGAGCGACGTGCTGACCGCGTCTGTCCAATCGCCGTCATACGTCGACTGTGCCGACCACGCGCGCCAGGCGAGCTCGGTTTGATCGAGCGCGGCGTATGGATCGATCGGGAGCGGCCGCGGAAGATGCGACGCGAAATGCGTCAGTACGAATGGGATCCGTTGTCCGCGCGTGATGTTGAAATCCGCAACCGTCGTATAACGTTCGCCACGCGTCGACACCGGTGTGCGGAGCTCGATCGAGTGAGGACCGGCGGTCGCGAGTAACGCGCCTTCGACGCGATGGACCCACGGAATCACGACACCGTAACCGAAACGCATGACGAGCTCCATCCGCATCGGCACGCGGCCACGGACGCCCTCGACGATGCGCACGATGTCGAGCCGTTCCGGCCACAGCGGCATGCAGTCGATCAGCCTGATCGTGCCGTCGTCGGTATCGATCTCGGTTTCGAGAATCAACGTGCGGTCGCGGTAACGGCGCCGAACGGCCCGCGGCCGTGCGACCGGCGCAACGCAAAAACGCCCGTGATCGTGACGCCCCAGCAATGCGGCGAAGCACGCCGGACTGTCGAACCGCGGCACGCACATCCAATCGATCGAGCCGTCGTGCGCGACGAGCGCTGCCGTTCTCATGTTGCCGATCAGTGCGTAATCCTCAATGCGCGTGGACATCGCGAATCCGTTGTCGTATCTATTCGATGATCTGCGGATCGTGCCAGCGGATGCCGCGCGGAAGGATCAGATCGGCCTCGCGCGGACCCCAGCTGCCGCGCATGTAGTCGAATACGGGCAGGTCGGCGTTGATAACGCGCTCGACGATTCGCCACGAGGCAAAGGCACCCTCGGCGCTCTCGTCGAGCGCGTGGTCGCCGGCGAGCGCGGCATCGAGCAAGCGCTCATATGCGTCGCGGTCTTCATCGACGCCAAGGTCCGCACCAAGCTCGATCGCTTCGCCGATCATCGCCGCGCCGCGACGTTTCACATACGCGCCCAGTCCGACGTCGACACGTCCAGGGCCGAGACGAAAACGAATGTGATTTGCGACATTGTGGCTTGACGCAACGAGGCGTATCGCCGGCGGTTTGAAAGCAACCCACACCTCCGTCGTCGTAGTCGACAGGTGCTTACCGGTCCGGACGCAAATCGGGACACCCTTCCAACGCGGCGACTGCGAACGCAACCGTAACGCGACGTACGTTTCCGAGCGTGAATCCCGAGCGACGCCGTCCTCGTCGCGATAGCCTTGATATTGCCCGCGAACGATATCGCTCGCCGCGAGCGGACGAATCGCCGAGAGCGCTGCAACGCGTGCGGTGTGAATGGCGCGCGCGCTTGGTCGCTCCGGCGGCTCCATTGTCAACAGTGCGACGATTTGGAGCAGGTGATTTTGGAACACATCGCGGAGCGCGCCGACGGCATCGTAGAAGCGACCGCGCCCCGAGACGCCGAATGTTTCGGCCATCGTAATCTGCAGGCTGGCGATATGATCGCGATTCCAAATCGGCTCGGGCCAGCGATTGCCGAAGCGAAGGAATACGAGATCGCGCACCGGATCCTTCGCCAGAAAATGATCAACGCGAAAGATCGCGCGCTCGGGAAACGCTTTGCGTAGCACCGCATTAAGCGCATGCGCCGAGGCGAGGTCGTGTCCGAATGGCTTCTCGACGGCGATCCGCGCACCTGCGATGGCGCCTGCGCGAGCCAGTTGCTCGACGACAACCGAAAACAAATCGGGCGGAATCGCCAGGTAGTACAGCGGATGCTGTGCGTCTTGAAGGGCGCGCTTCAATTTCGCATAGGTGTCGGCTTCCTGCACATCGCCGGCAACGTAGCGTATGCGTCCGGTGAGATGCCGGATGAGCGGCCGGCGCGATTCCGCGCATTCGTCGAGTTGACTGTGTATGGTGCTGCGTAGCGCGCCGATGTCGTGTCGGCCCACTGCGACAAGCGGAACCTCGAAGGCGCCGCGGGCGGCGAGCGCGCACACCGCAGGTAAGATCATCTTGCCCGCCAGATCGCCGGTGGCGCCGAATAGAACGAGCGCATCGGACCGCGGTTCTTCCATCAAAGTGAGGAAAACGCCTTCGTCTTATTATCGAAGGTTAGGCGTGCGCGACCGGCGGTTGGTTCCGCCACGCCCGTGTGGCGTCCCGCCGACGCCCGGGGTCAGACTTACTGGCCCACCTTGACGGAGAAGACGTCGATGGGCTGCGTCTTGCCGCGAAATGTCATCGGGCCAAGCGCGTCGAGCGCGATATTTCCGCGCAGTCCAGCACGCGTCGCTCCGTCGATCAGGATCGAACGCTCGGCGATTTTCGTGTGCCCTTCGAGCCGCGAGGCCAGATTCACCGTGTCGCCGATGCACGTGTAGGTCGCGCGCTCGTTGGTGCCGGTGTAGCCCGCAACCATCTCACCCGACGCGATGCCAATTCCGATGCGGATTTGCGGTTTGTTCGCTTTGGCCTGATCGGCATTGAATAGTTGA
This sequence comes from Casimicrobiaceae bacterium, assembly GCA_036505865.1. Classification (GTDB taxonomy): domain Bacteria; phylum Pseudomonadota; class Gammaproteobacteria; order Burkholderiales; family Casimicrobiaceae; genus VBCG01. The sequence continues at coordinate 15,167 of DASXSP010000054.1, read as the reverse complement.
ATCAGCTCGATCATTTCAAGCGCGGCGCGTACGGCGCTGTCGCAATGGTCCGCGAGCGGCAACGGCGCGCCGAAAATCGCCATCAGCCCATCGCCGATAATCACGCTGACGATGCCGCCGTGACCGCTGATGACGTTGAACATCAGCGTGTAATAGGTATTGAGCAACTCGATCGTTGCCTCGGGCGGTTGCGACTCGACAAGCGGCGTGAAGTCGCGGATATCGGAAAACATCACAGAACCGCGCACGCGCTTTCCACCCAGCGAAAAACCGGATTGCTGCAGATCCTCCGCGACTTCGGGTGTCGCGAAGCGTCGCACGAGCTCCTTTTGCTGATCGCGGAGCCGCTTCTTTTCGAGGCTCGCGTTGATGCGCGCCTTGAGCAGCACGGGATTGACGGGCTTCGTCAGGTAATCCTCGGCGCCGAGCTCGATGCAACGCACGACGTTGTCGAGACCCTCCAGCGATGAAGTCACGATCACCGGCAAGTCGCGAAGCTGCAGATCGTTGGCGAGCTGCTCGAGGACCTGAAAGCCGTCCATCTCCGGCATTTCGATGTCGAGGAGAAGAAGGTCGAATGCCTCGCGTCGAAGCGTCTCGAGCGCCACGCGGCCGTTCTCTGCCGTCGTGACGTGGTGACCTTGCAGCTCGACGTTCCGTGCGAGCAGCAACCGGTTGACCTTGTTGTCGTCGACCACCAGCAGCCGCGCGCCGCTATGCCCGTCCTTACGCACGCTTCAGCTCCGTCAGCGAACGCGCAACGCGCGCATATTCGAGCGTCAGCGCCTCGAGCGGCGCGCCGTCGGCGTCGCGGACGGGGTGAAGCCCGCCCAATTCCAGCTCGCGGGCCATCGCACCGAGCGCCAACGCGCCGAACGCGTGGCTGTTCGATTTGAGCGAGTGCGCCGCACGCCGAAAACGATCGGCGTCGTTCATCGCGAGCGCATGACGAAGATCGTCCAGCATCACCGGCGCTTCCGTCAGAAACGTCTCGATGAGCTCATGTACGAACTCCGCGCCGGCCGTCGCTTTCAATTCTTCGAACGTGGCGCGATCGATCGCCGTGTCAGTCATGTCAACGGCTCTCTCGGGCGGGAACCTGGCTCAATGCCTCGACCAATCGCTCGACGCGGATCGGCTTGGTCAGGTAATCGTCCATGCCGGACGAGAGACACAAGTCGCGGTCGCCTTGCATGGCGTTGGCGGTCATCGCGATGATGCGCGGCCGTTCGTGCGGCTTCCATCGCGAACAGATTTCGCGCGCCGCATCGAGGCCGTCCATCTCGGGCATTTGCACGTCCATCAGCACGACGTCGTAGATTTGCCGCCGCACCGATTCGATGGCCTCCAAGCCGTTCGACGCGAGGTCGGCGCGGTATCCCATTTGCTGCAGGATACGCAACGCAAGCTTCTGGTTGACGACGTTGTCTTCGGCCAAGAGGATGCGCAGCGGACGCCGCGTCGCCATCTCCGGATCGAGACGCGACGCGTTGGCCGTAATGGGCGCGGTCTTCGGCGCTGTTTCATGCGCGAACAGCCCGACCAGCGTGTCGAAGAGCTGCGATTGACGGATCGGTTTGGTGAGGTGCGCGGTAAATAGTGCGTCGCCGTTACCGGCTTCGCGCCGGCCAAGCGAGCTGAATAGCACCAGCGGCAGCGTGGCGCTTTTTTCGCGGATTTGCCGCGCCAACGCGACCCCGTCCATTTCGGGCATGTGCATGTCGATGATCGCGACGTCGAAGGCGTCCGGCTTCGCGAGCCAGCGCAGGGCTTCCTGAGGGGAATCGGTGGAACGCGAAGACATGCCCCATTTCGACGTTTGCAGATCGAGGATGCGGCGGTTCGTGGCGTTATCGTCGACCACAAGCACTCTCTTGCTCTCCAACGCCGGTTGCATACCGACGAATTCACGCTGCCTCGCCTGCGGCAATTCGCCGATCGGCGCGACAACGCTGAAGAAGAACGTCGACCCCCTGCCGACGCCGTCGCTGTGCGCCCACATCCGTCCGCCCATCAGCTCGCTCAGGCGTTTGCTGATGGCGAGGCCGAGTCCTGTGCCGCCGTACTTGCGCGTCGTCGATGAGTCGGCCTGCGTGAACGATTGAAACAAGCGGCTCATGCCATCCGCTGACAACCCGATGCCGGTATCGCGCACCGCGAAGATCAGCTCGACTTTGCCAATTCCGAACGGTCGCGACGTCACCGTGAGCACCACCTCGCCCTTTTCGGTGAACTTCACCGCGTTGCTCAAAAGGTTCAGCATGATCTGGCGGAGCCGTGTCACGTCGCCGACGACGGCACCTGGAACATCGCCTTCGAACATGTAGGCAGTATCCAGACGCTTTTCGACGGCGCGTGCGGTCACAAGGTCGAGTGCCGATTCGACGCATTCGCGCAGATCGAACGGCTGCGACTCGATGTCCATCCGGCCGGCTTCGATCTTCGAGAAATCGAGCACGTCGTTGATGATCGTCAGGAGCGCGTCGCCCGATTCGCGGATCGTGCTGACGTAATCGCGCTGCTCGGCGTCCAGCGACGTGTCCAGCAGGAGCCCGCTCATGCCGATGACAGCGTTCATCGGCGTGCGGATCTCGTGGCTCATCGTTGCGAGGAACGAGCTCTTCGCTTCGTTGGCCGCCTCCGCGGCCTTGCGCGCTTCCTGCGCTTGCCGGAAAAGCCGCGCGTTCTGGATCGCGATGACCGCCTGATCGCCGAACGTGGAAAGCAGCGCGAGCTCCTTGTCGGAAAACGGTTTCGGCGGTTGCCGCAGCGCGGCGATCGTGCCGACGCCGCGGCCTTCCCACAGCATCGGCACCCACACGATCGAGCAGTGTCCGATCAACCCTATTACGCCGCGCACGGCAGGCGGCGCATCCGACAACAGGGCGGTGTCGGGAATGTGGATCGCGCGGCGTTCGGCGATCACGCGCGACGTCATCGTCTGCTCGAGCGGCTTCGGAAACGTGCGTGCGATCGCGGAAAGCGCCGAACCTCGCCACGCGGCCGCATGCACGAAACCGTCGTCGCCGGCGAGGAAGATGCCGAGCTGCTCGGTGGAGAAGAGATGCTGGCAGCTGTCGAGGATCTTGTCGAACACCGGTGCGGTGTCGGCGACCGAGCTGCTGATCACCTGCAGGACTTCGGCCGTGGCGGTCTGCTGTTCGAGCGCTTCCTTCGTTTCGTTGAACAGGCGCACGTTCTCGATGGCGATCACGGCCTGATCGGCGAACGTCTGCAGCAGGCTTATCTCTGCCGGCGCGAACGGGCGCGCCTCGTTGCGCAACAGAGAGATCACGCCGACGGCTTCGCCTTCGCGCAGCAGCGGGACGTTGAGGACCGTGCGGAAACCATAGCGTGCCTGGAGCTCGCGCACATCGGGATATTCGGTGTCGATCAGCGGCACCACGTCCTCGACATGCACGAACCGGCGCTCCAGGAACGCCCGGCCGCCGATCGACGTCGGGCGTATCGGCAGCACTTCCGAGTTCGACGCCTCATACGCGGGGCCGTAGCTCGTCATCGCGCGCAACTGTCCGTCGACCGCGAGCCAAACGCGACTGCCGTCCGCGCGGCACAGCACGCCGGCGCGCTCCGCCACGGCGTCCAGAACCGGTTGCACATCGGTCGGCGACTCACTGATCACGCGCAGGACTTCGGCCGTCGCCGTCTGGCGTTCGAGCGCCTCCTTCGTCTGGTCGAACAGCCGCGAGTTCTCGATGGCGACGGTCGCCTGCAGCGAGAGGCCGGTCAAGAACTCCAGTTCGGCGTCGTCGAACGCGCGGCCGCCCGTGCGCCATACGGCCATTGCGCCCTTGACAGTCTTGCCTGCCACGAGCGGCGCAACCATGAGACGCTCGTTCGCTGTACGGTCAGTACCGGCGATCTGAATCGCCCGCGGATCGGCCTGCGTGTCGTTGATGTATTCGGCGCGGCCCGCGGCAACGAGGCTGCCGATGATGCCGACGCCTGCTTGGATTTCCGTCGCCTTGATCGCTTCGCCTACGGTCCCGAGCGCGACGATCGCGCGATACGTTTTACCCGACGGCTCCGGCAGGAAGATCGCACTGTTGTCGCCGTGCAAAAGGTCCTTCGCGTGTTGGGCGATCCGGTCCATCACCGCTGCCAGGTCGAGCGTCGATGAAATGTCGCGTCCGACCTCGGCCAGCGCAGCCGTTTCCCGCGAGCGGCGCTGGGTCTCGTCGAACAGGCGTGCATTCTCGAGCGCCACGCTCATCGTGTTGGCGAGCGTCGTCAGGAGGTGCGTGTCCGAGTCGGTGAACGCGTCAGTGCGATCGGAATAAATCGCGATCACGCCGCGCGCGATGTCACCCTTGAGAATCGGAACGCCGAGGTAGCTGCCGTCGGGAACCGGAGAATCGGGGTCGCCGATCTGTCTAGCACCAAGCTCACTCACGCGGCGTAGAAAATCGCGATTGATGACGAGTGGCTGCCGCGTGCGAATCACATGGCCGGACAAGCCGCCCGCGAGCGGCACGGGATCAACTGGGAAGCGCTTGCCGTGCTCGAGCAAATACGGCATCGACAGAATATTGGTCGTTCGATCGTGAAGTGCGATCGACATGCTCGGTGTCGCGAAGATCTCCGCGATCTTGTCGCCGACCAAATCGATGATCGCCTGGAAATCGAGCTCTGCCGCCAGTCCCTGTTGCACGCTGTTGATGATCGCGAGCTCGGCCGCACGCTGTTCGCTTTCCTTGAACAGCCGCTGTGTTTCGTCGAAGAGCCGCGCGTTCTCGAGCGCGACGCTCATGCTGTTCGATAGCGTTTGCAACAAGCGGACGTCGGATTCGCTGAACGCGTGCTCGCGCTCCATGTCGATCAGATTGATGAGCCCGCGCGCCTGGTCGCCCGCTATGAGCGGCACGTAGACCGCCGATTTCTCCATCTGCGTACCGGGCAGGACACTGCTTCCGAATGCTTCCACGTGTCGTGCCATATCCTCATTGATGACCAGCGTCTCGCGAGTGCGCAGCACATGGGCTGAGAACCCCTTCTCGCGCAGCGGCGACGACTCGATCGCAATTCGTTGCCCGCGTTCATAGACATAGGGGAAGTGAATTGACTTGGTCAGCGGGTCATAGATGCGGATTCCCAAATCCGCCTGGTTGAAGATCTCCCGGATCTTGTCGCCCACCGCGTCGTAGATCCCCTGCATGTTGAGCTCGGCCGCCAGCGCCGCCTGCACGCTGTTGATGATCGCCAGCTCGGCGTTGCGCTGCTCGGTCTCTTTCAGCAGTCGCTGCGTTTCGTCGAACAGCCGCGCGTTCTCGAGCGCGACCCCCATGCTGGCGGCGACTGTGCTGATGAGGCGAACTTCGGCTTCGCCGTACGCATTCTCGCGTTGGTAATCTCCGAGCGTGACGACACCGATAATGCGATCGCTGCCGAGTATGGGAACGAAGGCGCCCGACAGGCTCATATCGGTTCCCGGAATCTTCACGGCCCCGAGCAGGTTCGCTTCGGCAGGGCTGTTGAATATGACTGGCTTGCGTGTCTGGATCGCCTTGATGAAGGGCCCGTCAGCGGGTGGCGTCTTGGGCGCCAGCGTGAGTCGCACGCCGTGCTCGTACTCGTACAGAAAGTGCACGAGATTCGTCGTCGGATCATACGAGCGAACGCCGATATCGCCGGTGTTGAAGACTTCGCGCAGCTTGTCGCCAACGAGATCGACGATCGCCTGGAAATCGAGCTTCGCGGCCATCCCGTGCTGAATGCTGTTGATGACGGCCAGCTCCGCTGCGCGCTGCTGCTCGGCCTTGAACAGTCGCTGTGTCTCGTCGAACAGCCGCGCGTTCTCGAGCGCGACGCTCATGCTGTTCGCGAGCGTCTGCAGCAGGCGCACGTCGGAATCGCTGAAGGCGTGCTCGCGCTTCATGTCGTTCAGGTTGATCAGTCCCCGGCCTTGATCACCTATCACTAGAGGCACGTACACTGCTGACTTCTCTTCACCGGTCCCGGGAAGAATGGAGCTTCCATAACGGGCGGAGACCTCGTCCATCTTTTCGTTGACGACCAGTGTCTCGCGGGTGCCGATGACATGGGCGGCAAAGCCTCGGTCCCTCAGTGGACGGCTCGGTATCGTGAGCCTTTGCCCGTTCTCGTAGGTGTAGGGGTAGTGAACGAGTTTGGTCTTCGGGTCGTAGATGCGGATCCCCATATCGGTGTTGCGGAAGATCTCGCGGATCTTGTCGCCGACCGCGTCGTAAATGCCCTGGATGTTCAGCTCGGCGGCGAGGGCCGCCTGCACACTGTTGATGATCGCCAGCTCGGCGTTGCGTTGCTCGGTTTCCTTGAGCAAACGCTGGGTCTCGTCGAACAGGCGCGCGTTTTCCAGCGCGGTACCGAGCGACGCCGAGATTGTCGTCAGCAGGCGAACATCCGACTCGCTGAACGCGTTCTCGCGCTCGTAGTTCTCGATGTTGATCAGGCCGAGGACGCGGTCGCCGCTGATGATCGGCACGCTGATCATCGACTTGCTCGCGTCCGTGCCCGGGATCGCTGACGTCGGATAGTCTGCGGTGGTCCGTAGCAAGCGAGGGGACCGCGTCTTCTTGATCGTTTCGAAGTTGCCCCCGGGATTTGGCGCGTGCGGAGGGACCGTCAGCCGTTTGCCGTGCTCGAACGCGTAGAGGTAGTGCAACAGGTCAGCCTTCTCGTCGTGCCAAACGATGCCGAGATCCGGCGTGTCAAACACTTCGCGCAACTTGTCGCCGACGAGGTCGACGATCGCCTGGAAGTTGAGCTCGGCAGCGAGACCCTGCTGGATCGAGTTGATGATTGCGAGCTCGGCGTTGCGCTGCTCGGTCTCTTTCAGCAATCGCTGCGTTTCGTCGAACAACCGCGCGTTCTCGAGCGCGGTGCCGAGCGAAGCCGCGATCGTCGTCAGCAGGTGGACATCGGACTCGCCGTAGGCGTTCTCGCGCTCGTAGTCTTCGATGCTGATGTTGCCGAGCACTCGGTCACTGCTAATGATCGGGACTCTGATCATCGACTTACTGCGGTCAGTGCCAGGGACCAGCTTTATCCCCAATCGTTCATAATCCGCAGTGGAGCCCACTACGACTGGGGCGCGCGTCTTCTTCATCGTCTCGAACGGCCCGCCGGGGGTCGGCGAGTGAGGCGCAATCGTTAGTCGCTTGCCGTGTTCATATGCGTAGAGGTAGTTGATTAGGTTGGCGCTTTCGTCGTACCACATGATGCCGAGGTCCGGCGTCTTGAAAACTTCGCCCAGCTTGTCGCCGACCAGATCGATGATGGCCTGGAAATCCAGCTTGGTCGCTAAGCCTTGCTGGATCGAGTTGATGATCGCCAGCTCCGCGTTGCGCTGCTTCAGCAACTCGCGGGTGGCGTTGAGACTCGTGTCCGTTCCGGCCGCACGCTTCGCGCTCTGCGGCGGTTGCGCAGCATTCGGTTTGCGAGCGGCGGTTGGCTTCTTAGTCGCCAGAAGCTTCTTGGATGCGCCCGATTTGCGGACGCTGCCACGCGGCTTCGGTGGGCCAGATTTGTTGCGTGCAGCCGACTTCTTGACGATGCGGGACTTCTTCGCTGTACCGGACATGCGCTCCCTCGAAACTCTCGTTCGCGTTCTGCTAAGGCCCCGCGACGGTGGCCGATCGATAGTCTACAGGCGACAGGTTTGCGTACGCGAGCCGATTATTCGGTGGGCGAACCCGATGCGGTCTCGGCATTTGGCGGGGCATGCGCGGTGATCGCAGCGAGAATACCCCGAAGCAACGCCGTCGGCGTCGGTGGACAACCGGGAATCGCGACGTCGACGGGAATCACGTTCGCAACGGCGCCGAGGCTCGCGTAACTCTCGCCGAAGATGCCGCCGGTGCAGCCGCAGTCGCCGACTGCGACGATGAGCTTCGGATCGGGCGTCGCGTCGTACGTGCGTCTGAGAGCGATCGCCATGTGTTTCGAGACCGGTCCGGTGACGAGCAGCATGTCGGCATGGCGAGGGCTCGCGACAAAGCGGATGCCGACGCCCTCGATGTTGTAGTACGGATTAGCGAGCGCGTGGATTTCCAGCTCGCAACCGTTGCAGGAACCCGCGTCAACTTGGCGGATCGTCAACGCACGGCCGAGCGTGCGCAGAACTTCTTCCTGCAAGCGCGCGACGACGACGTTCTCATCGGCTGGCGCAGGCATGGTTTCGGTTTTAATGCCGGTGACCGCAATCTGGCGGAGTATCGTCAACATGGTTTCGCACCGTCAGAGATCGTGACCGCTGTACGTCAGATTGAAGCTCTTGTTGATCAGCGGAAAGTCCGGAACGATGTTGCCGATCACCGCGTGCTCGAGCACCGGCCAGTTCGACCATGACGGATCGTGCGGATGACAGCGGCGGATCGCTCCGCCTGGTCCTGTTTCGAGCGCAATGAACACCGGACCGCGCCAGCCTTCGACGAAGCCAAAGCCGAGACGAAACGCGGGGGTCTCCGCGATCGCCGCAGCGCACTCCCCCTGCGGAATCCCGTCGACGATTGCGCGACATAGACGCAGCGAATCCATCAGCTCGTCGAAGCGCACTGCAACGCGTGCGGCCACGTCGCCATCGGTCTGCGTCATTTTGCGCGGCGCGATCACGTCGTAGGGCGGGAGCGGGAAATCGCAGCGGAGATCGAATGCCTGTCCACTTGCGCGTCCGCAAAGACCCGTCAGACCAAGTTGTTGCGCGAGTTCGGGCGTTGCGCGACCGCACGAGCGAAAACGGTCCTGCAACCCGGCATGCTCGTCGTAAATGTCGCGCAGAATCCGAATTTCACGTTCAAGCGCCAAGCATTGGTCGCGGATTTGCGCGGCGTGTGTTGGATCGAGTGATGACACGACACCACCCGGAACGACATAATCCATCATCATTCGATGGCCGAATGCCGTGAGGTTCAATCGCAGGACGTCTTCCTTCAGACGCGAGAACTGCGCGAGACCGAACGCGAAGCCACCGTCGTTGCCGAGGTAGCCCAGATCGCCGAGGTGATTGGCGATCCGTTCGCGTTCGAGCGCGAGCGCGCGTAGCCACGCGGCACGCGGCGGCGCCGTGATATCGGCAATCGCTTCGACCGCTTGCGCATAGGCCCATGCATAGGCAACGGTGCTGTCGCCCGATACACGACCGGCGAGCCGATGAGCTTCGTCAATTTTCAGCGACTCGAAACGCTTCTCGATACCTTTGTGCACGTAACCCAGCCGTTCTTCAAGGCGCAGCACCTTTTCGCCGACGACTTGGAAGCGGAAATGGCCGGGCTCGATGATTCCGGCGTGCACCGGTCCGACCGGAATCTCATGCACGCCGTCGCCTTCGACCTTGACGAACGTGTACGTCTCCTCGCCGGGTTCCCATTTCGGCGACGCGACGAAATCACGTTGCAACGGAAACTTGTCGATCGGCCAACTGGCAAGCCATAGCCACGGTCGCTGATCATCGCTTTCCGACGCGACACCGACGAGATCGAACGCCGCGCGTTGCATCCGGTTGGCCGCCGGAAAGATCGTGGAAATGTCCGGGTACACCGACGAAGCGTCGGGTATCGTGTATTCGAGTAGCGTGATGCCATCCTGATCGTGAAGCGCGATGCGCAAGCAGAATCCACGTTCGCGATCGCGATCATCACTGATCCACAACGCGACGAGCCGCGCGCCTTGCTCCCATCCGACGCGGCACGCAGCGAGGAGCTGTCCCGAGCTCACGGCAACGCGTTGTGCCGGTATCGCGCCGGGGAGATTGGCCGCTGCGAGCCCCAGTCCGGAAAGATTCATCGCGCGCTCATCCAATCAGTCGCGCGGCTTGCCGATACCATTCGGCGAGATACGGCGGAATCCATAGACCGAGCATCAGCACCAAACCGAGGTGGACGAATACGGGGATTAGTGCCGGACGGTGCGGCAGTCGTTGCGCGCTTGTTTCGCCAAACACCATCGGCTGGACCTTCGAAAACACCGCCGCGAACGCGATACCGAGCGCAATCAACAAGAACGGCGTCGCCCACGGTTGATCGCGCATCGCGGTCGTCAGGATCAGGAACTCGCTCGCAAATACGCCGAACGGTGGCATGCCGAGAATCGCCAGCGCGCCGAGCGCAAGCGCCCATCCGATCATCGGGCTCAACGTGATGAGGCCGCGTATTCCGTCGATCAGTTGCGTTCCGGCTTTTTGCGTCGCGTGGCCGACGGCAAAGAAAATCGCCGATTTCGTCAGAGAGTGCACGGTCATATGCAGCATGCCGGCAAAGTTGGCGACAGGCCCGCCCATGCCGAACGCAAATGTGATGATGCCCATGTGCTCGATCGACGAATACGCGAACAATCGCTTGATGTCCTTCTGCCGCGATAAAAGAAACGCCGCGACGACGACCGACAGGAGGCCGAAGCCCATCATCAGCTCCTTCGCGAACGACGTGTGCGCGGACGCTTCGACGAGCACCTTGCAGCGGACGACTGCATAGAGCGCGACATTGAGCAACAGTCCGGAAAGCACCGCTGAGACAGGCGTCGGACCTTCGGCGTGTGCGTCGGGAAGCCAGTTGTGCAAAGGCACGAGCCCCACCTTCGTGCCGTAACCCACCAGAAGGAAGACGAAGGCGAGCGACAACACTGTGGGTTCGAGGTCGCCCTTGACGCCGTTGAGCTCGGTCCACAGCAACGCGCCGCCGCCTGCCCCGAGCACCTTTTCGGCGGCGAAATAGAGCAGGATCGTGCCGAACAGCGCCTGCGCAATACCCACGCCACACAGAATGAAATATTTCCAAGCCGCTTCCAGGCTCGCGGGCGTGCGATACAACGAAACGAGCAACACGGTCGCGAGCGTTGCGCCTTCGAGCGCGACCCACAGAATGCCCATGTTGTTAGTCAGCAGCGCCAGCAGCATCGTGAAATTGAACAGCTGATACATGCTGTGATAGAGGCGCAACCGTCCCGTCGAGAGCCGACCGTGCGCGCGCTCGATTCGCATATACGGGCGCGAAAACAGCGATGTCGTGAAGCCGACGAACGCGGTAAGCGCGACCAGGAACACGTTGAACGGATCGACGAAAAACAATCGATCGAGGACGAGCATCGGTCCGGACGAAATCACGCGCGCAGTGAGCGCGGCCGCCGCGACGAACGTGCAGAAGCTTGCGAGTACATTGACCTCCGGCGCGTAATCGCGCTCGCCGATCAGTGCGAGCACGGCGGCGCCGACGAGCGGCAGCGTGAGGACGAGGACGACTTCGATCACTGATCGGGCGGCCTCCTTGCACCGCCGACTTGGAAAGTAACCACCCCGCGTCGGCCGCTGTCGGTCGCTCGCCGACGCGCGCTTCGCGCCTGGCCTTCGGCCGGCTCGCTCACTCCTCCTCCTTCAGCTTTTCCAAATGCCGCAAATCAAGGCTGTCGAACTGCTCGCGGATCTGGAAGAAGAACACGCCGAGGATCAGCATGCCGACCAGCACGTCGAGCGCGATCCCAAGCTCGACGACCATCGGCATGCCGTACGTGGCGCTCGTTGCGGCAAAGAAGAGCCCATTCTCCATCGCCAGGAAGCCGATCACTTGAGGGATCGCTTTGCGTCGCGTGATCATCATCAAGAACGACAGCATGACACTCGCCATCGCGATGCCAAGCGTCGAGCGCGTCACAGTGCTCGCAAGCTGCGAAATTGGCAGCGCAAGATTGAACGAGAACACGACGAGCACAATGCCGATCAGCATCGTTGTCGGAATGTTGATCAGCCCCTCGAATTCCCAACGAACATCGAGCCGGCGGATCAGCCGGTGCAGGATCCACGGCAACAGGATTACCTTCAGGACCAACGTGAGCGCAGTCGAGAAGTAGAGATGCGGCTGCGACGTGCCGTACGCGACGATGCCAGTCGAAATCGCCAGCGCCAATCCTTGTGCAGCGAACAGATCGATGAGCGTCAGAACACGGCGCTGCGCGAGCATGGCGAATGCCAGCAACAGCAGAATCGCAGCGAGCAGGTTGATGAATTGCGCGTAGAGAGGAACGCCTGCCATCGGAGATGCCCTAACCGCCGAGTAATAGATTGACCAGCATTGCCAGCACCGCGAGCAGGAATGCCGTCCCGAGAAATTCCGGCGCGCGAAAGATGCGGAGCTTTGCCGACAATGTCTCGATGAATGCGAGCGCCACACCACCGATCGCCAGCTTGAAGATCAACGCGGGCGCCGCGCCGATCATTGCCAGCCAATCACCGGCGGCAGCGATTCCGAACGGAAAAAAGAGCGCCAGTCCGATACACGAATAATTGAAGAGCTTGAGCGCCGATGCCCATTCGAGCAGCGCAAGGTGCCGCGCCGAATATTCGAGCACCATCGCCTCGTGGATCATTGTGAGCTCGAGGTGCGTCGATGGGTTATCGATGGGGATCCGTGCGTTCTCGGCGAGGGAAACCATCGTAAAGGCGACGCCCGCGAATGCGAGGCTCGGGTAGATCGCAAGTTCGCGGTGCGCAAGCGCGTCGACGATCGTCGGCAACGACGTGGACCCTGAGATGAGTGACGCCGTGAAGAGCACCATCAGCAGCGCAGGTTCGGCGAGAAAGCCGACGAACATCTCACGCCTGGCGCCGAGCGTACCGAACGCCGTGCCGATGTCCATCGCTGCCAGTGCGATGAAAACGCGCGCGAGCGCAAACAGGCCAACCAATGCGATCGCATCGGCCGCCTGCGCAAACGGTAGGTCGGTCGCGAGCGACGGCACGATCGCCGCCGCACAGCACATCGCACCGAAGACGATATACGGCGTGGTTCGAAAGATCGCCGACGCGTTTTGCGCCACGACGGCGTCTTTCATGAATAGCTTGCGGATCGTCCGGTAGGGAAGAAACAGCGAGGGTGCTGATTTATTTTGCAACCAGGCGCGGCACATGTTGACCCAGCCAACCAGCAGCGGAGCGAGCGCGACGGCGATCGCCAGTTCGAGGAGCTGCGTCAGAAAGCTCGCGATCGTCATCGAACGAAGAACAACAGCGCGAGCAGTGTGAAGAAGCTATACGTCAAATAGACCGAAATCCGACCTTGCTGAATCAGTCCGACGATGCGCGCCGCGAAGTCAGCCGTCCGTACGATCGGCAGATAGATCCACGACCAGAACGGGTCACCGATGCGCACGAAATAACGCGGCGCCGAATCGAACGGCGTCGGCAGATGCCGCTCCATGTGGAAGAACGGCTCGAAGACCTGTCGTATCGGTTGGCCAAAACCTTCCGCCGAGTCCTGCATTCGCGGCGTTTGCAACGGGAAACCGCAATCCCATGGCGGCGCCGTCCGTACGCGGCCGTGATAGAAGCGATGAACGAGGCGCATGGTCAGCGCCACGATTGCGACGATGACGATGAGCACGATCAGCGGGCTGTAGCTCGAGCGATCGGCATTGATCGGCGCAAGAAGCAGCCAGTTGCTGCCTCCCGCCGGAATCGCGGACGCGTGCAGCAACATCTCGTTGATTGGATCGATCGCCTGGATGACATTAACAGGAAAGAGACCGAGCGCGATGCAACCAGCCGCGAGCCACACAAAAGCGAAGCGTTCGAAGCGACCGGCGTCGTGGGCGTACGCCAAGTTCGCTTCCCGTGGTCGTCCTAAGAAAATCACGCCGTAGAACTTGACCATCACGTAAGCAGCGAGCGCAACGGCCAACACGATGCCGGCAGCAGCGAGCGGCACGAGCATATTGACGAACGATTGGGGAAGGCTCGGCGTGAACAGGAACGCCTGCAGGAGCAGCCATTCTGACACGAAGCCGTTGAGCGGCGGCAAACCCGCGATCGCCAACGTACCGACGAGGCCGAGCCACGCAACCCATGGCATCCGGTGAATCAGCCCGCCGAGCTTGCCAAGACTACGCTCCTTCGTCGCGTGCAGTACGGAGCCAGTGACGAGGAACAGCAACGTCTTGAAGAATGCATGGTTCAGCGCGTGATAGAGAACGGCTGTTAGCGTAATTGCGGCGAGCAGGTTTTTGTCGTACGCGCGAAACAGGATCGTCAATCCGAAGCCGGCGACGATGATCCCGATGTTCTCCACCGAAGAGTACGCAAGCAACCGCTTCATGTCGGTCTGCACGGCGGCGTAAATGACGCCGAACAGCGCGGTCACGACGCCGAGGGCAAGTGCCACGACGCCCCACCACCAAAGTTGCACGTGCATGAGATCGAACGTGACGCGCAGCAAGCCGTAGATCGCGGTCTTCAGCATCACGCCGCTCATCAGCGCAGAAACCGGCGACGGTGCAGCAGGATGCGCTTCCGGGAGCCACACATGAAGCGGTAGTAGTCCCGCCTTGGCGCCGAATCCGACGAGCGCGAGAAAATAAGCGGCCGTGGGCCATGCACCGATGAGCGTGATGCTGCGCATCGTGTCGAACGTGTAATCGGCGCCACCCGCCTGCAGCACGCCGAAGCACAACAAGATCGCGATTGCGCCGATGTGTGCGATCAGCAGATAAAGAAAACCCGCGCGCCTGATTTCGGGTATCCGATGCTCAGTCGTGACGAGGAAGAATGACGCAAGCGCCATCGCTTCCCACGCCACCATGAACGCATACGCGTCGTCGGCGATCACAACGCTCGCCATCGCTGCCAGAAAGACGTGATACTGAAAGCAGATGAGCCCCGGCGGCGTGCCTTCGCTCGAGCGGAAATAGCCCGCTGAAAAAAGCGACACACCGAACGCAGCGGCGCCGATCAACAGCAGGAAGAACGCAGAAAGCGGATCGAGCCGCACGTGAAACGGAAGATCGGGCAGGCCGAGCGGCATCACCGACGCTTGCGGCGGCGCATTGAGCGACAGAAATGCGATGACTGCCAGCAACAGTGCGACACACGCGCCGGCGGGGAATATGAAGCGACTTACGAACCGCAGCGAATGGGGTCGCACTAATCCTAGCGCACCCAATGCGATCCACGCGACGATAATGCTGACGATTAGATCGAGTGCGCCGACAGTACCTAAAGGCGTCACGGCTTGATTAAGCGCATGACGGAGCGGCTGAGCGCCGCAGGGCCGTCCCAAGGCGCGAATACTCCCCCTCTGGGGGCAGCGCAGCGGCGATAGCCGCAAGCATGGGGGCCGTGTGACCATCGGCGCACTCGATCTAATCGTCAGCATTATCGTCGCGTGGATCGCATTGGGTGCGCTAGGATT
>DASXSP010000053.1:0-14526 GCA_036505865.1 Casimicrobiaceae bacterium | reverse complement strand
CCGTAGCTCGACCCCTTGCGACCCCCGAACGGCACGTGATAATCGACGCCGGCGGTGGGCACATTGACCATCACCATCCCCGCTTGCGCATGGCGCTTGAAGTGCGAAGCATGCTTAAGCGACGTCGTGACAATGCCCGAGCACAGCCCGAAGGGCGTGTCGTTCGCCAGCGCCAGGGCCTCGTCGTAATCTTTCGCGCGGATGACGCAAGCGACAGGGCCGAAGATCTCCTCGCGCGCGATGCGCATCGTGTTGGTGGCCTCCGTGAATAGCGCTGGCGCGAGGTAGTAGCCCTCCTTTTCGCGCTGGACTCGCTCGCCGCCGTGCGCGAGCACCGCTCCCTCGCTCTTGCCGATGTCCAGGTACTTGAGATCGGTGCCTAATTGCACTTGATCGACGACTGGGCCGATGTCGGTCTCGGGCGCAAGCGCGTCGTCGACCTTGAGCGCGGCGAGCTTCTCCTTCATCTCGGCGACAAAGCGGTCATGGATGCCCGCGGTGACGATGAGCCGCGAGGACGCGGTGCACCGCTGCCCGGTGGAGTAATACGCGCCCTGCACCGCGCAGTTCACGGCGGTTGCAATGTCCGCATCGTCCAGCACGACCATCGGATTTTTTCCGCCCATCTCGAGCTGCAGCTTCGCCATGCGCGCGACGGCCTTGGCGGCAATCGCGCGGCCGGTTTCCACTGAACCCGTAAAGCCGAGGGCCGCGACATCCGGATGCGTGACGAGCGCTTCGCCGACGATCGAGCCGCGACCCATGACGAGATTGAATACGCCCGCCGGCAGCCCTGCCTTCGCCAGAATGTCCGCGAGCGCCCACGCGCAACCGGGCACGAGCTCCGCAGGCTTCATGACGACCGTGTTGCCATAGGCCAGCGCCGGCGCAATCTTCCACGCAGGAATTGCAATGGGGAAATTCCATGGCGTGATGAGCCCCACTACGCCAAGCGGCTCGCGCGTGATCTCGACCTCCACGCCGGGACGCACCGACGGCAATTTTTCTCCGGCGAGCCGCAACACTTCTCCAGCGAAGAATTTGAAGATGTAGCCGGCGCGCATCACTTCGCCTACACCTTCCGGAAGCGTCTTGCCTTCCTCTCTCGACAGCAGCCTGCCGAGCTCGTCCTTGCGCGCTAGGATCTCGTTGCCCGCGCGATCGAGGATATTCGCGCGCTCCTGAATGGAGCCCATCGACCATGCTGGGAACGCGTCCTTCGCGGCTGCAATCGCGACGCGCGCCTGCGCGGCGTCGGCTTGCGCGTACTCGCCGATCACGTCGTTGACATCCGATGGGTTGCGATTGGCAATCGCGGAAGCACCCGCGACCCAATCGCCTGCGATGTAATTGCGAAACGTGCTGGTGGTCATGGGTAACTCCAAACGACGATAACCGCGAAGTTAGAGAAGCCCGCGCTTCGCGAGGTTGCGCATTAATGCGGAGGTTCCGAACGTCCATGGCGCGATCTTATCGGCGTGATCGACGCGATTCATTAGGGCGCCCAACAGCGGCGTGGATACCGTGACGATATCGCCGATGACATGCGTGAATCCTTCGCCGGGCGCCAGCCGGTCTTTGGTTGGCGCGAACATGGTGCCCAAAAAGAGCATCAATCCGTCCGGGTACTGATGGTTCGGTCCAATCGCCTGCGATACCAGATCGAGTGGATCGCGGCTGATCTTGTCCATCGGGCTCGCTCCATCCAGCACGAAGCCGTCGGGTCCGTCCACTCGCATTGCAAGCTCGCACCGCCGTACATCGTCGATGCCAAAGTTCTCGTCAAAAAGGCGAATCAACGGCCCGATTGCACACGACGCGTTGTTGTCCTTCGCCTTGCCAAGGAGGAGAGCGCTGCGGCCTTCGAAGTCGCGCAGATTGACGTCGTTGCCAAGCGTTGCGCCTACGGTGTGGCCGGCGCCGTTCACAGCGAGCACAATCTCCGGCTCGGGATTGTTCCACGTCGATTTCGGATGTAGGCCAACGTCCGCGCCAAGGCCGACCGCCGACATCGGCTGCGACTTGGTGAATATCTCGGCGTCTGGTCCGATACCGACTTCGAGATACTGCGACCACGCGTGTTGTTCGATCAGAACTTCTTTCAGCCGCGCTGCGTCGGGCGAGCCGGGGCGTATCGCGGACAAATTGTCGCCGATGACCCCGACGATCGAGCGACGCACGGCTTCGGCCTTCGCAGGGTCGCCGCGCGCCTGCTCCTCGATGACGCGCTCAAGCATGCTGGACACGAATGTCACGCCACTTGCCTTGATCGCCTGCAGGTCGCAAGGCGCGAGCAACCAAGGTGCATGGACGTCGCGGTGACGCTCCGACGAGTTGGCGAGTATCGCGGCAAGATCGCCGACACGCGGAAGGGATTCGATGTTGCGAATCGCTATGACCGGATCGTCGAGATCCAGCAGGTCGCGCACCGTCGGCGCAAGGCGCGACAGGTCGTAGAGCGCGTCATCGCGCACGAGGGCGACGATCGGCCCAGCGACCGCTGGTGACCAAATTCGACCGATCAGAGTTGCCTGCGACCTATCGACCGGCAGGCATTGGGCAATTGTCAGGCGCTCTCTCACGTCCATTCCTCATCGAGCTTTCATTTAGCGCGCTCAATCGATACGCGCCGGCGATCACTTCCCCCAACGCAGCACGAGCGGATCGACCTCCCGCGCGAGCTCCAGCAATCCTGCGCGCGCGGCAGGATTGAGCCGCTCGAGCGGATGGCGCACGGCATCGCTCGTGATTACGCCGCCCTCCATCATCGCGACCTTCGTGGCGCGCAAGCCGCACTGCCGATTCTCGAAGTTGATGAGCGGCAGCACACGCGCATAGCGCTTCGCGGCCTCGGCGCGGCGTCCCGCCAGATGCTCGATGACGATCGGCCGGATCAGATCGGGCAGAAGCGCGCTCGGCATCGTGCCAGTCGCGCCCGCATCGAGATCGGCCATCAGCGTGATCGATTCTTCACCATCGAAAGGACCCTGGATCACATCGCCGCCTGCTTCGATGAGGCCGCGCAACTTGGCGGCAGCGCCGGGCACTTCGATCTTGAAATAGCGAACCGCCGGCGCCTCGCGCGCAAGCCTGAGCAGGAATGGCACCGTCAGCGTCACCCCGCTCAATGGCGCATCCTGGACCATGATCGGAATGGCAGCCGTGTCGGCTACCCGCGCAAAATGCTCGATGATGCCCCTCTCGTCAGCGCGCAGTCCGGTGCCGTGATACGGCGGCATCAACATCAACATCGCGGCGCCGGCCTCCGCGGCCTTTTTCCCTCGAGCCGCGGCGATGCGCGTACTGAAGTGACTGCAGGTGACGATAACAGGGACGCGGCCGGCAACGTGCGTCAGGCAGACATCCATCAACGTATCGCGCTCTTCGTCCGACAGCAGGAACTGCTCGGAGTAGTTGGCGAGGATGCAGATGCCATCGACACCTTGGTCGATCATGCAATCGAGCACCCGGTTCTGGCTGTCGAGGTCGAGCTCGCCCGTCTCGGTAAAGGGCGTCGGCGCAATTGGAAAGACGCCTCGCAGTGATGCGTTGTCGGAAACGGCCATAGAGCGATCCCGCCTAAAAGTCCGATCTCTTGCGAGCTAAGATTACTACCTCCGCTAAAAGCCGCGACTAACTCATCGGCAAGTGGGCGCCGCCCGTCGCCATTAGATCGACGCCCGTGATGTAGCTCGCGGCATCGGAGCACAGGAGTATTGCGGCGCCGACCATCTCGTCGGGCAGCGCCGCACGACCGATTGGCGCGGCTGCAGTGGTCTGAATCCTGCGCCATTCCTCTTCGTTGGCGCGACGCCATCGGTTCCGCTCGGTCGCGACGAGGCCGGGTGACAGCGTGTTGATCATGACATTGAACGGCGCGTATTGCCTCGCGAGATTGACGCACAGATTGTGCTGTGCCGATTTGAGCGCCGCGTATATCGCCAGATCCGGCGCCGGGCGGAGCTGATTGATACTGCCGATCATGAGAATGCGGCCCCAGTTTCGATCTTTCATCGGTGGCAACGCCGCCTGCAGCAACTCGACGGTGGCGCACAAATTGATCGCAGTCTGGCGCTTGATCTGGTCCGGCGTCACTTCGGAGAACGGAATCCGGGTCTGAATCGAGGCGCAGACCACCAGCACATCGATCGCGCCAAGCTGCGCGGTTGCCAGCTCGACGGTACGGCGACTGGCGCCTTCGGACTCCAAATCGGCTTCGACCAGACAGCTGTCAACGCCGCGTGCTCGCAGTTCTTCGAGCGTTTCGCGCGCTGCATTCGGCAAGCCCGCCTGCGCGTCGGCCGCGGCCGAGTAGTGAACCGCGACGGATGCGCCGTGATCGGCGAACCCCAGCGCAATGCTGCGCCCGATGCTCATGCTCGCGCCGGTCACCAAGGCTCTTTTCCCTGTCATGGAGAACCATTTAGACATCGAGACCTCTGCTGTGATTGGATCGTTCTTGATCAAATCATACATCGCCAAGGTACTTTGCACGGGCTGCTCGGTCGCCCCGCTCGGACTTAATGCAATCTCCTTGATCAAGGATGGCTCGCTGAGATAGAGTTCGTTTCAAATGGCGGACTCGTCCACCACCGCGTCGATCACGATCTGCGACCGCATCCGCGACGACATTGTTGCGGGCGCACTGCCGTTTGGCAGTCGTATCACATTGGACCTTTTGGCCAGTCGGTATTCGGTGGGTCATATGCCGGTGCGTGAAGCATTGCGCCAACTCCAGGGCGAAGGACTCATCGTGCTGGCGCCCAATCGCGCGGCCAGGGTGCGCATTGTCGACATCGACTTCGTGCGCAACATCTTCGACTTGCGCATCGCGATCGAGGCGATGCTCGCTCGCCGGGCTGCGGAGCGGATCGAGAAGAGCCGAATCGCAGTACTCGAAACGATTCAAGCGGAGTTCGAGGCGCGGGCGCGCGTGCGTGACTACGCGGCGCTACTGAGGATCAATCGCCAGTTTCACAGTGTGATCAATGAAGCGGCTTGCAATCCGGAAGCCGAGATCGTGCTGGATCGACATCGGCGCCTTATCGCCGCGCTGTGGACATTGCATGGCTACGGCGAAGATCGGCCCGCCGGCGTGATCTCCGATCATCGGCACATCATCGGCGCGCTTGCGGCGCATGACGCGGACGTGGCTGCATCCTTGGCAATGGCGCATGCGGCGAAGGCCAAACAGGAACTGATCGCGCGGATGCTCGCCAATGCAGCGCTCGCATCATCGGACGCGGCCGCGTGAACGATGCCCACCATCGTCGACATCGCCGTCTTTTCCGGGCGAATCTCCGAGAAAACCACCTGGACGTTCGTGCGCGTTCGCGACGCCGCGGGCCGGTACGGATGGGGCGAGGCAACGTTGCAGGGGGAAGCCTCCGCCGTTCACGCGAACGTCGCGCGCTTGACGCCCGCTATCACGGGACGCGCGCTGCCCCGGTCGATCGAAACGTCCGCGATGGTTGGAACTTGCGGCGAAAGCTTGGCGGAAGCTGCAGCGATCAGCGCGATCGATCAAGCACTCTGGGATTTATCCGCGCAGGAGCGCCACCAGCCGCTGGTGAACGTGCTCGGCAATCCATGCCGGACGACCATCGAGCTGTACGCCAACATCAATCGCGGGACGCTTGACCGGACGCCCTCCGGCTTTGCGGCACGCGCCCGCGAAGCAACGAGCCGCGGCTTCAACGCGATCAAGATTGCACCGTTCGACGACGCACGTCCCGAAACCGCCGCCGGCGCCGCCGGTCGACGTCTGTTAGCTGCCGGAATCGAGCGAGTGAATGCCGTGCGCGCCTCGATCGGTGAGGACAGGAAATTGCTCGTCGACTGCCACTGGCGATTGACCGAAGCCTCTGCAAGCGAGGTGCTGCGAGAGCTGGAATCGTCGTCGCTCTACTGGTTCGAATGTCCATTGCTCGAGGAACCATCGATGTTTCCGGCGCTGCGCAGGCTTCGGTCCCAAGCGAACGATATTGGCGTGCGACTTGCTGGGTGCGAAACACTGATCGGTTTCGATGCGTTCCAATCGTTCCTCGACGCGGATGTCTACGACGTCATCATGCCGGACGTGAAGTACACCGGCGGTTTGGTCGAAACGCTGCGCATCGGCGAAGCCGCGTCGGCCCGCGGCACACTTTGCTCGCCGCACAACCCCAGCGGACCGATCGCGCACGCCCACAGCGTGCATGTAAGCGCCCTGCTCCCTTCCTTCCCGTTTCTTGAATTTCAGTACGAGGAAAGTCCGTTGTTCTTCGACCTCCTTCACGGCGAGTTGCCCGATCCAAGAGGAGGAACGAGCGCGTTACCAACCTCGCACGGGCTCGGCGTGGGCGTCAACTTGACGCGTTTGCCCGAATGGAGAACTGCATGAGCATATCTTCCATCGCGCGCGTAGCTTCGCTATCGATCGCATGCGCAATGTGCGGCGTCACGTCCGCGCAACAGACCTGGCCCGAACGGCCGATCCAACTCATCGTCCCATTTCCTGCCGGCGGCGGCGTCGACGTGATCGCTCGACCCTTTGCGGAAATGTTCAGTGAGCTGCTGCACCAATCCGTCGTGGTCGTTCCCCGCGACGGCGCGGCGGGGACGATCGGCACTGGAGTCGTGGCGTCGGCCAAGCCCGACGGTTACACGCTCGCGTTCACGCCCAACGGCCCGATCACGGTGCAGCCGCACGTCATCCCGACACTCGCGTACAAGCCGGACAATCTGATGCCCTTGTGTCAGATCTTCGCAGTGCAGTACGTGCTGGCGGTGCGACCTGACAGTCCGTACAAGACGCTCGGAGATCTTGTCGCCGCCGCGAAGGCCCAGCCGGGTAAGGTGTCGTACGGGTTCGGCGGCGTCGCGACGGCGCCGCATCTTGCAATCAGTCAGCTCTTGATCGCGGCCAACGTCGACATGCTCGGCGTGCCGTTTCGGGGAGATCCACAGGCTATCGTCGCGCTCAAGTCGGGCGAGATCGATAGCGCGATGCTGAATATTGGCGGCGCGCGCGCGCAGGGGTTCCGACCGCTCGCGACGTTCGCCGACGTGCGGCAGGCGGAAATTCCCGACACGCCGACGGTGAAGGAGCTCGGCTACCCCGTCGTAAGCTCAGCGTTCGGCGGACTGTTCGCACCGAAGGGACTGTCAGTCGACATCGCGCAGAAAATCGATTCGACGTGCCAAAAGGTTGTCGCCGACGAGCGCTATCGACGCGCGGTGCGTCAGGCAAGCCAGGAAGCGGTTTATCGCAACAGCGGCGACTTCGCGCGACTTCTCGCGGACGACTACGCGATCAAGGGCGACGTGGTGAAGCGCGCAGGCATTAAGGCTCCCTGATTCGAGTTCCGCTGATGATCGAAACGCCGGAGGGTGTGAAGAACGTGGACAAGATCGCCAAGGTTCCCGGTGTCACGGGCGTCTTCGTTGCTTCGAGCGACCTTGGCAACTTCTCCGGTTACGCGCAGGGCGACGCCGATTACGAGAAGCTCGTGACGACCATCCACGACTACGCGCTCGGCGCAGGCAAGCGTCTTTGCGGTCCGGTCGCTTGGCTGACGAGTCGTCCGGGTCGGGGATTCACCTGCTTCCAGCAGTGATCCGACGAGGTTGACTGTACGTTTTTTCTCAGGTCGTCGGGCTCCGTCGAAAATCGCTTGATCCATGCCTGTATGTCGTCTCCGCGTGACGCGGTCCTTTAAGCTCGTGACGCGGCGCCCAGCTGCACTCCCCTTTGACTCGCCACGATGATCGCCTGTGTCCGTGTGCGGACTTGTAAGGCATTGAAGACAGCATGAATGTGGCTCTTTACCGTGCTTTCCTGGAGACCGAGCTCACGACAAATAAGCTTGGTCGACATTCCGCACAATACGCAGCGCAGGACATCCATTTGCCGCGGCGTGAGGCCCAGATCTGGGGACTTCGACACTTCGGGATGTTTCGCACCGGCGTCGGCACTCCCTTGCAGCACGACGGTCGGCAGGTAAATTCCACCGACCAGTACCAGGCGAAGTGCCTGCGTCATAACCCGCGAAGTCGAGGACTTCGGGATGTAGCCCATGGCACCTTTTTCAAGTGCGCTCAGCACCGATCCACGCGTTTCATCTGAGGACAAAACGACCACTGGCACCGATGGCAACTGCTCCTTGATCGCGCAGAGCAGCTCCAGGCCACTAGCACCGGGCATATGCAGATCGAGAAGCACTAGGTCGAGATCACCGTGGTGCTTTATCTCGCGCAGCGCTCCGTTTGCGTCTGCGGCTTGGAGCGTCTGCACGTCGGGATCAAGGACTTTTAGAAGCTCGGCAAGTCCTTCGCGAAATAGTGCGTGATCATCGACGAGCAAGATCTTCATTGGCCGTTCCCCCTTTGGGTTCCTCGATCACCTGCCTGTAAGCCGGCCAGTTGGAACGCTTGAAGGAGGGTTCTGATCCTCACAGGGTCGAGTGGTTTTCGAAGGACTGGGTAGTCCAACTGATGTTCCGCCTGCAATTCGACTACACCGATCTCCCCGGACACGAGCGCAGCGGGTACTGGGCCGTATTTAGCGCGCACAGTCTTTATCGCCTCGATCCCGGTGAGATTGTCACGCAGGCGGCAGTCGGCGAGGATCGCGTGCGGTCTAAGGTGATGCGATGACAGAAACGCGATTGCTGCATCGGTGTCCTGGCGCACGACGGGAACACAGTGGGATTCCTCGAGCAATTCAGTCATTGCCGCTGCTGTGTTGTTGTCGTCTTCGATGACGACCACGACGAATCCGCAACCCGAATTCGTCCTCCTCCACGTCGCTTTTTCCAATAGCTGCCAACGAGTCAGAATCAGATCGCGGAAGAACAAGAACGAATTCGCTGCCAACGCCGGGTTCCGAGCGCACGATGATGGGATGATTGAGTAGATCGCATGCGCGCTTGACGATCGCGAGCCCGAGTCCAACGCCGCGATCGACGCGACGAGCTACGTTGCCCACTTGATAGTATTCTTCGAAGATGTGCTGCTGATCGTTCTGGTTGATGCCTATCCCCGTGTCGCGGACGATCAGTCGAATGGTGTCTGCGCCTTCATCGCACAACAGAGATACCGATCCCTCTTCTGTGTATTTGATTGCATTGGCGAGCAGGTTGCGCAATATGCGTTCAAGCCACAGCGGGTCGGACCATATCCACAAGTCGGTGTCGACGATCCGCAATTCGATTCCCTTCGCTTGCGCCTCGCCACGATAATCGTTGTCGAGTCCGCTGAAGAGTTTTTGGAGCGAGAGCCTGCATTTGTCGGGAGTGATGCTGCCCGTATCGAATCTCGACAAGTCGAGGAGACCTGAAAACATTGTGTCGAGCGACGCCACCGAAGCATTCAATTTCTCCCATCGCTCTACCGCCTGCGGACTGGTCAAGCTGGTGCGCAACAATCCAGCCCACACGCTTAGCGCATGCAAAGGCTGACGCAGGTCGTGGCTCGCTGCAGCAAGGAAACGTGATTTTTGTCGACTCGCGAGCTCGAGTTGTCGCCCTTGATCTTCCAGTTCGCTGAACATACGGGCGTTTTGGATCGCCAGTACCGATTGCGCCGCGAACGTTTGTAGGAGTTCGATGGCAGACTGCTCGAACGGACCGGGCTCCTTACGCCGAACGACCAGCGCGCCGACGATTTGGTCGGACCCGAGAAGCGGAATGACCAGAACAGAGTTATAGCCCGCGCCCAATACGATCCGTTGCGTTACCGAGCGCGACGCAACGCGAAGATCAGCTATTTGAACGGGCTCGCGACGCTCGGCGGCCTGGCCGAGCATCGTGTCACCGACGCCAATACGCTGGTCGTTTATTGCCGCGATCATCGACTCATCCATCCCATGCGTCGCACGGAGGCTGAACTCGTGACGCGACTCATCGAACACGTAAATCGCGCCAGCGTCCGTCCGTGAGAGCTGAACGGCCTTGGTCACGATGGTCGTCAATACGGTGTCCAGATTCAACGTTGAATTGACGGCTTGGGCGACTTCGCCGAGAGCACGAAGCTCTTCGAGCGAGCGCGCGAGCTCGCGAGTGCGCAACGCGACTTTCTTTTCCAGCAAGGCGTGCGACTCCTCGAGCTGCGCATGGGACGCTTGCAGACGGCTCGCCATGTCGTTGAACTGATGGGCGAGTCCCTCGAGCTCGTCACCGGTCGTAATCGAAATACGCTGACTCAGATTGCCTCTTCCGATCCTTTCGGCGCCCGCCCGCAATGCCTGGATCGGCACGATCATCCGACATGCCAGGTAAAGGCCGGTGAGAATGGCGAGCACGAGCGCTCCCGTGAACAGCACACTCGAGCGGTGAAGCGAAGCATAAAGTGGCGCGTAGGCTTCGTTGACCGGCGTTTCCACAAACACAAGCCAGCCAAGCGGTGCGACCGAGGCGTGCGCCATCAACACCTCGCGTCCGTCGATGTTGCGCACGACCTGTAGCTTCTCAGGCAAAAGCTGCGATTCACCGCGCACGGCGCGAACTTGTTCAAGAGGCGAGAAATCGGTGTTGCGAAGTACGAGGCGAATATTCGGATGTGCGATCAGACGCCCGGCTGCATCGACAATGTAGGCGTGTCCCGCTTCGCCAACCTTGATTTGGGATACCACGTCCCATATGAACTTGAGATTGACCTCGGCCACGCTTACACCCGTATTGCGGCGCCGACCAGCCAACGCGATGGTCATGTGAGGTTCCGACTCATTGCGAAAATAGACAGGACCGAAATACACCTTCTGGGCGACCGTCGCAGAAAATTTGGGGTCATCGGAAAAGTTCATTCCGCTCCCGAGCGTATCCAGCGAAAGTCTCGACATGTGGAGCTGCTCGCGACCATCCGGATCGAGCTGCGAGAACTCGGTGATCGCCGGCACCTGACGAAAAAGTCGCTGGGCATCGTAGCGCCGCTGCTCGATCGTTGCGGTCGGCCACGACGATTGCGTCGTCCAGCCGATTTGGCTCTCGATGTCCTTTATGAAATGGCTGATCTTGGCCGCTGCGGCCTCGGCCTGCTCATGCTGAGTACGGATAAGGGCGCTCTTGTGGTCTTGATACAAGAACCACATTCCTGCAAGCGCGTTGACGATCAACGCAGTGCAGACGACGGCCACAAACAACGCGACGTACCGTCGGAACAACCGGCCGCGAATTCTCACCGACAAATTAGGCGCAGCGGCGTCGGCCCGCAGCATTTCAGATTCGTTCGCTGATCGTTCGTCTGGCACGATCGTTCGCGCAGGCTCTGACGCGTCTCGTACGAATCATCATACTCCGCAGCGATTGCATTTTCCCTTCGACGCTGCGCCCTCTCGTGCGACGTGCTTCGCTTGGCAGTTCATTAGTTGCGTCAATCGGAAGCGAACGCAATCGCTCACTCGATCGAGTCCATTTGGCTGATGGCTCGTCCGATCGGTTTAGTCCCTCGAGGCGATTTCCTTGCGGCAATTCGATTTCTATAGTGGGTCGCGTGCGCCCCGCGAGTTTCGTATTGACGCACTCGATCAACCGATCAGGAGACATCAATGAAGCAATCAACGCGTACAGAGTTTTTGATTTTCATGACGGGCGCGTCGGTGCTCGCAATATCTCTTCACGCCACCGCCGAAAAGAACGTGTCAGAAAGCGAGATGACCGCGCCCTACCCGGCACGATCGTGCGCGAGCCTTGCAGAGCTCGCCTTGCCGGATACGACGATTACGCTTGCTCTTGAAGAGACTTCCGGCTCGATAAACGTCGCTGTTCCACCCGCTTTCACGCCTCGCGTGATCGCCAACCTTCCGCCCTTCTGTCGCGTCGCAGGCACCATCAAGCCGACATCGCAGTCGAACATCCAATTCGAAGTCTGGATGCCGCTTTCGAACTGGAACGGTCGTTTCGCCGGAACCGGCAACGGCACGACCGCGGGCACCATCATTTACGAGCCCATTCTTTCGCTCACCGATTCGTTAGCCGTGCAGCTTCGAAGAGGATACGCGGTCGCGAACAGCGATATGGGACATCCCGCTGGAACCGATCCCGCGAAATTCGCGTACGACTTTCCAGAGCAGCTGATCGATTTCGCGTATCGCGCGACACACGAAATGACCGTGAACGGCAAAGCGATCACCGAGGCCTTCTACGGAACGAAGCCCAGACGTTCATACTGGTACGGTTGCTCGACAGGCGGACGCCAAGGTTTGGTGGAAGCGACCCGTTATCCCGATGATGACGATGGCATCGTTGCGGGCTCGCCTACGCTCGATCCCCCTGGGGCTTCAGCGTACGGCCTCGACTTAGCCATTCGGGTGCAGAAGAATCTCGCCTACAACATACCGGCAGTAAAAGCGTCACTGTTGGCCAATGCTGTGTTGGCCGCTTGCGATTCACTCGATGGGCTTGCGGATGGACTAATCGACGACCCTCGTGCGTGCCACTACGAACCCGAACAGTTGCTCTGCGCGACGGGTCAAGACACGAACACGTGTCTGACCGCGGAGCAGGTGGAGTCTGCCAACGCGGGATACAACGGACTGATCAATCCCATGACGGGAGAGGTCGTGTATCCCGGGCATGAACGCGGCAGCGAGGCGCTGTGGCCAGCCAATTTCACCATTGGTCCCGTCAGCCCCACCGCATTAGCCATCAGCTGGGCAAGATGGATTGTATTCGGCGACCCCACATGGGACTGGCAGTCATTCGATTTTCGCGTTCCGAGCGATTTCAACCAATACTTCGCAACGGATGCCTTCCTGACGGCGATTCTCAGTCCATCGTCCGATCTTCGCGCATTCAAGGAAGGCCACAGCAAGATCATTCAGTACCATGGTTGGGCCGATCACAATCCGGTGCCGCCAAGACTTAGCATCGCGTACTACGACGAGGCTGCAGCACTTGCGAACAACGCTGAGGAAACGAAGAAGCCGTACAAGAAGATCCAGAAATGGCACCGCCTCTACATGGCGCCGGGGATGTCGCATTGCTATAACGCCGCCGCTAAAGGCCCCAACATCTTCGACATGATGACGGCGATTGAAGATTGGGTAGAAAAGGAAATTGAACCGGATCGCATCATCGCAAGCCACAAGATCGGAACGGTCGTCGATCGCACGCGGCCGCTTTGCCCCTATCCAGCAGTCGCGCGATGAAACGGCGTTGGCAGCATCGACGATGCGGCGAACTTCGTCTGCGTCGAACCGGAATGAATGCGGGATCCGTTTGGTCCCTATTGCCTAGCGAGAGACCGCGCTCAATTGAACGCGGTCTCTCGCGTTGTGGCATGCCACTCGTGGCCGCTTACTCGACCACGATATCGGCGCCGTTGAGCGCCGACTGCGGCACTGTGATACCCAATTCCTTCGCTGCCTTGAGATTGATGGCGACCACGATACGCGTTAGCCGCTGAATGGGAATTTCGCCTACCGGCGTTCCCCGGAAGATCGTTGCCGTCTGATCAGCAGTGATCTGTGCTTGCTCCTGCCACGTTCCGCCAAGCCCAGCCAGAATTCCACGCTCGACCCCTCCGGTCTCCGTCCAGACCACGGGAATCCGATGCACGCGCTGAAGGTCGTACAACAGATCGATAGGGTTGACAGGCTGTCGCGCACCCAAAGCAAGGTCTCTCGCATCGGGCGTCGCGAACACATGGATCACCGCGTCGGGCCGCGCCTTCGCTATGCTTTCCAACGCACCGATGTAGTGTCGCGGCTCGCGTGACGGATCGAACTCCTCCAATGTGAGCCCCAGCCTGCGAGCGCTGAGCTGGATCTCGTCCATGGCCTTGGCCGGCCGCAACGTGGAATCAACGATCAAGGCGATGCGCTTCGCGCGCGGAAGCAACTCCCGCACGAGTTCCAGCCGCTTGGCGGTGAGCTCAGTCTGCATGATCGTTACGCCGGTCACGTTGCCACCGGGGTGCGCGAGACTGCCGACCAACCCGCTCGTGACCGGTTCGCTAACGCCATTGAAGACAATAGGGATCGTGGACGTGAGTGCAGCCACTCGACGCACGTTGTGCGTCCAGGAGGCACGAATCACGTCCGGTTTCCAGGCCAGCGCCTCACGGGTTGCGCCAGTGAGATCGTCCGGATTGATTTCCGGAGCGGGGAAGTACCGAATTTCGAGGTTCTTTCCCTCGACATAGCCAAGTTCAGCCAGCCTTGCACGAAAGGCATCGGTCAATTCGTGATTCTGCTGACCAACGTAGGCGATCCGATAGACGCGCTCCCGCGTTTGACCCAGAACAATTGACGACAATACAGCGATTCCTGCGATCGTCAGCAGAGCGCGACGGCGCACGAAACTGTGTACGGTCCAAGTAGCGAATGCCGGCGCGCGCGTCATCGCTCAATTCGGGAATGATTCAACAAGCTCCGTGAGCCGCGCTTTGGCGCCTTCGATAATCGGCGTGCCGTCTCCGAACAAAAGCGCATCGAATTCCAAGTCAAGAAGCTTGCGCACGCTGCGGCGCAGCTGCGCGGGGTCGTCCATCACCTTTTCGCGCAGCAGCCCGCAACGTCCTGGCGGATTGCCAATCACCGCGTCGCCC
>DASXSP010000052.1:0-83919 GCA_036505865.1 Casimicrobiaceae bacterium | reverse complement strand
GAGGAAACGATTACGCAATAGGCGCATCGATTCCGGGTCCGCATCGTAAATCACACCTCAGCGGCAAGAGGTTGCAGATGAGGAAGGCCGATCCAGATCCACGGAAACAAGCCAATGACCTTATGGGATTGACGACCGCTCTGTCGAACGTCACGGATAGTGGGGATGCCGACAGAGTCCCGCGGATGATAAACGCGCTCGCGTGCGAAAGATCGCGGCTTAAAGCGCTTGATCGAAGTACGTTGGTCTTGGTTCCAGGTGGAAGCGCAGAACACGGGAGGGAATGTGCCAAATAGAACGCCTTGTGTTCGCAGCGTTGTGAACACTATGCTGCGTGGATTTGCCCTGGCGTCCATCTCGGTTGGCAGCACTTTGGTGGCCGCGTACGATGTCGACACTCATGCAGCAATCAGCCAGAAGGCCGCTGAAGTTTCATCGCTTACGAATTCTTTTAGTCAATTGGGACTAATGACTCTAACGATTGACGACCCGCGACAAGCCTTCCGGAGTTCTGAGGGTGGCGCACCGCGTTCAATACTCGAACTGATTGAATTGGGCGCCAAATGGGAAGACAACCTCGGCATCACACAACACTGGTTTCAACCGCTGCGGCACTTCTACGACCCTGTATACGATCGTGGTTTAGATGTTGGCGGCTCGATTGGATCGTCGTGGTCCGTCAAATCCCCTGATTGGGCACTAGAAGAGCTCACCGCGTACAACGGATCGCCCGGGCCCCTCGCGTACCAAGATTTTTCGTTACGTGACGCCCGGGACTATCTTTACGGCGCGCTGACCGCCAACTCCGAGGCCCAGAGAAAGGGGTTTTTTGGACGGCTGTTTCAAACCGTCGGTCACGTCATGCACCATTTGCAAGATATGGCGCAACCTCAGCATGTACGAAATGATCCACATTGCGACCAGGCGGCGTGCGTCGTGCTCACTTCCGCTCTCGGGCTCAATCAAATATTTGGGCCAAGCCTATTTGAAAAGTATACCGACTTAGATCATCCAACGGATCCACTCCGTCAAGTCAGACGAAATCTTCCATTTTTGTCTTCTGGCTCCGACCCGGTGTTTCCACCGGGCATCGCCGCCAATAATCCGTTCAAGAAGCCGCGTGATTTTTGGCGCACGACCGCCCCCGGAAGCGACATCGGACCCGGCAAAGGAATCTCCGAATACACGAATAGGAATTTCTTCTCCGCAGGCACGATCTCGACGCCCTATTCGTCGCCGCACTGGCCAACGGTCTCGGACTGGTATTCGCCATCCGAAGTCGCGAACATTCAAACTTTGCTTCCCGGCACGTCGCTGTCCGGGACGGTTCACTTCTTCGCAACGTCGGTCACGGATGCGCTGTCCGGGACCTCGGTCGAAAACAAAAGAGCACTGAGCGACGCGCTGCTCGACGGTGACTTGGCGCAGGTTTATTCGTCTACGGGCAATGGCGGATATCTTGTTTTCGCTCTCAATCGATTCAACTATGACGCCGCTCATCAACTTCTGATTCCGCGTGCCGTCGCCTACTCCGCAGGGCTCATCAACTACTTCTTCCGAGGCCAGCTTGAAATCACGCTGCCGGACGAAGGCGTCTATGGAATCATCGATCACACGATCGATAATCAACCCAACGTGGATGGTTTCCACAAAATCAAGCTGAAAATCAAGAACGTTACATCGGCCGGTACCGATCAAAGCGGACAACCGGTGATCGAGCTCATACCCAACAATTCGCCGGGCACGTTACTGGCAATCGCCAAGTTTCATCGCAACAACTGCTACCGCTCGGACCTTGGCGGCGAATATGGTTCGCCAGGCGTCGACTGGCAAAGCTGCCGCGCGTCATCGGAAGAAATCGTTGTGTCGCAGCCTCAGACGGTTCCAGCCGGCATTAATCAAAGCGCGACACCAGTCTCGTTTAGCTTTCCCAATCCTATTCCAATCAATGCTACGGACCTTTACCTCCAAGTTGTCTATCGAGGCCCGCTCGGCGAAGAACCGGATGGCATCGCGGTGGCGACGAAAGACATCTCCGAGCCTACGTATATCTACGTGTTCAATACTTGGGACCAGTATCTCTATTGCGCATACGGAATCATCTCTTCGGAACCACCTTGTGCGAAGATCTACACATTCAAGGAATCGTTTTGCGATCAGCTGCACCCGCAACTTACTTATGAGCAGTGCAAGGCCCACGAAGGACAGACATTCAAGTTCCGGTCCAATCCAATCGCAAGTCCCGTTCCCGGATACGACCCAGCAAATCCAGCGGTATCTCAAGGTGAATGGTTCGACATAGCCCGCGAATCGCCGTTCGTGCCTATAAGCGCGTTACCGACTCCCGTCGGTTCGTTTACACGCGTCGCAATGCTGCTTGATCTCGAGGCGCCGGCCGATCCGTATCTTTTGGTTTCGGAATTGGGCGTCGGTGCGATGGCCTCCCAATTTCAATGGTGGCAAGCATCGGGATATGTACCGACGGTCAATCAAGTCAGTCCTATAGATAACGCAATCGTGATCAGCCGCCATTACGCCCAAGCGCGCGGCGTGTATGTGGAAACGACGCCATACGATTGGAATCCGGCGATCAATGACCACTACCTGCTTAGCAGCGGCACCGACAGCAACATTCCGCCATTGGTTCTCGTGCCCTCGCCGATCAATTTCTAAACGCGGCTTTCGCCGCGGTGTCGGCGCGCCGATCCGCCCATGCAGCTTCATTGAGCGCAACAATCTGCGACTTAAGTCGCACTGCACCCTAGTCGCCGCGCTCAATCGAATCGCGGCGCCGTCAAATAGTTGCGGCCAACCCGCAAAAAGTCCGGTACATTCGACGTTGCGACGGACGACGAGAACTCCGCGAAGTCCGTCAAAAAATAACAAAACGGGAGGCCGGCGGCCGTTGAACAGCCGGACGATCGGCTCACGCCTGATTGCGTGCCATAAAGAGGACGCGGTAGGCTTCTGAGCCAGCGCATTTTAATGCTGCCCTGCCAATGAAGTGGATTCGGCCAAGTGCCGGCCGAACGCGTGGAGGCGCGAGCACTGCTGCAGTGCTCGTTATCGCGGGAACCCGGCCTGAATCAATCAAGCTCGCGCCCGTTGTATGGGCGCTCGATGCCGATCGCGCGCTGAGCGCCGTTGTAGTGAACAGCGGACAACACCTCGGCGCCGTTCGGACCGCATTCGAGGAATTTGGCATCCGGCACGATGTTGAGCTCGGATCACTGCCGACGCTGCCCAACTTGCTCGCGTCGTTCGAGCATTTGCGGACCGAGTTGCGTGCCGTGGTCGAGCGCTACCGTCCGCGATGTGTCCTCGTACAGGGAGACACGCTGACGTCCTACGCCGCTGCTGTTGCCGGACGCGATAGCGGCTGCTCCGTTGCACACGTCGAAGCAGGACTCCGCACGCCGTCCGCGAGCGAGCCGTTTCCCGAAGAATGGTTTCGGCGCCGCATCGCGCGCGTCGCCGATGTTCACTTCGCCCCGACGAATGCGGCTGTTTTGCACTTGCGCGGAGAAGGCGTTCCGGCCACGGCAATTCATCGCACCGGCAACACTGGCATCGACAGCCTTCGTTGGGCGCTCGATCGCAGCAACGCGAATCGACAGCCGCACAAGCGCGACCGCGTGCTGATCACACTCCACCGACGCGAAAATTATGATCGAAACGCAGAGATCGTATGTAGCGCGCTGCTACAGCTGTCGGCACTACGACCCGAGCTTACGATGACCTTCCCCGTCCATCCAAATCCGCGCGTCGCGGATCCGATTCGAAGGAGGTTGGGCACGCACCCTGCTTTCGAGCTCGTCGCCCCGATGCCCTACCGCGATTTCATCGCAGCCGCAATGGAGGCCTCGCTCATCATTAGCGATTCCGGCGGCATTCAGGAAGAGGCGCCCCACCTCGGTACGCCTTTGCTGGTACCACGCTGCAACACCGAACGCCCGGAAGCGATCGCTACGGGGTTTGTTCGGCTCGTCGCCGTCGATGAACGTCTGCTGGTCGCGGCCGCGCAAGCGGCGCTCGACACACCACGTGAACGGCCCGTTCCCATCGACCGCGATGCGCCCTTCGGCGCGGGCGATGCCGCGCAACGGATCGCCCGAATCCTTCGAACAACCATGATGGAGCGCGCAATCGCGTGATGACGCCAGCAAGATCGGCCGCCGCGACGCGCGCCGCGGCGATCGAACATCGGGTTCACGACATCGGCGCGGCGCGAGTCGCGCGCTGGTTGCTTGTCAGTCCGGCGCAGCAAGTTGCAAACGCGCATGCGGGCGCTGTCGCCGGATGGATTGGAGCCGATGGCCGCGCAGAGTACGTGTATCCGGAAATCACCGGATATTATTTGCAATGGCTCGCATGGATGACGCAGCGACACGGCCGCCAACCGGCTTACGTTTCGCGGGCGGAGGCCGCGCTGCGTTGGCTCGCGCAGTGGCTCGAAGCCGACGAAATACCCGCGACACGAATCTACGTTGTCGCGGAGCGCGAAGACTGGCGCAACGACGCCCTCTTCGCCTTCGACGTTGCGATGGTATTGCGCGGAATCGGCTCTGCCGTTCGCGCGCGATTGGTTCCTCCTCCGGACACAATCGTCAAGCAAACGTGCCATTGGCTGTCGCGGTTGATCGGTGCGGATGGCCAGTTCGATGCATGCCTCAGGCACCGCAACGACGGACCTTTTCCGGACCGATGGTCGACGCGGCGGGGGCCATACCTCGCCAAGGCGGCAGCAGGCATCATCGACGCTTCCCATGCATTGCATGAGGTGCCGATGACATTGCGGGTCGCGGCGCAGCGGACGTTCGATGCCAGCATCGACATGCTGTTTCAAGTGTCGCACGAGGAGACGCATCCGTTTCTTTATGCTGTCGAAGGATTCCTCGCGCTTCCGCGCGACGCTGCGTTCGGCGCCAGGCTGCCGAAGGTTACTGCTCGCTTCGATGCGCTGCTTCAACGCACAAAGAAAATGAGCCGAGTGCCGGAAGCGCTGGACCGCGCGGGACCGTTACGTCTCGATATCGTCGCGCAAACGATCCGCGCCGGTTTGCTCTTGAACACCCGCGAAAACCGATCGTCGTCGCGGTGTCAATTGGACAGTCTCGCCGACACGCTCGCACAATGCGTACGTGCCGACGGCGCCGTGCCGTTTGCGCCTGACGCAAGCGTGGCTCAATTTAATGTTTGGACTGCAATGTTCGCCGAACAGGCGCTGGCGCTTGCCTATCGCGAGCCGCGTGAAATTGCGCGGATTGCGCTCGCGCCGTCCGTCGTCTGAGCCATCACGTTGATGTGGGGCACACGATGGCGGCAGCGAATGCGGCTCGCTCCGCTCTACTTTGCGCTACGTGCCGCCGACGCGCTTGGCGCAACATGGCCGCGAAACTCCAACGTCACGCGCTTCGATCGCGTGCCATGGCAGCCCGGCCTGACGATTGTTATTCCGGACCGCGATGGGGGCCAAATGCTTGTCGAAGCGTTGTCGTCGGCGTTGATAGCCCTCGAGCGCGTCGATGAGCCACATCAGGTCGTCGTCATCGCCAACGGTGCGCCCGAAGCAACGTATGCCGGCCTCCATGACTCGTTTCCTACGGTAGAGTTCGTTCACATCGCAGAGCCGCTCGGATTCGGTGCCGCGATTGCGCACGGTCTTGCGCGTGTTCGTCATGATTGGGTATATCTGATGAACAACGACATGACGCTTGACCGTGAAGCGCTTATCGAGGTTGCATCGCGCCGTGACGGCGCCGTCTTTTCGGTGAGCTCGCAGATCTTTCAGCGCAGCGCGGATGGTCGTCGCGAGGAAACCGGATTCACCGATTGGTATATCAATCGCGACGGCGCCCACGTTTTTCATGCGCCGATCGGCGACGACAGCCGCGTCCGCACGCATCTCGCCGGTTCCGGTGGCGCAACGCTCTTCCGCACCGTGCCGCTGTCACGCTACGTGGAACAATCCCGTTGCTATGATCCTTTCTACTGGGAGGACGTCGAATGGGGCATACGCGGCAGACGCGATGGCTATACCGTTCTGCTATGTCCCGAGTCGCATGCCTTCCACCGGCATCGCGCGACGGCTGCCCGCTTCTATACGGCCACGGAAATCGATCGAATCGTCGCACGCAACCGGCTGCTTTTCGACGCACGCAACCGCGCAACGCCTTTCGATATCGCCTGGCTGATGAATCGAGTTTGCGATCAGCCGTACGAGACCCAGCGCGAGCTGGCTGCTAAGCACGTCGCTGCGGAAACATTTCGGGCGCGACTGGCGGCGCACCACGCATCGTCCATCGCGCGCGCTCCCGTCCTCAGCGATCCTTGCCGAGCGGCTGTCGCGCTCGCACCGGCGTCTTTCAGTTACCGGTTGCGGCCGTTTAGCCAAAATAATGCGCGCCATCGTCCGCGACTCCTCGTCGTCACACCGTTTGCCGTCTATCCTCCTCGCCACGGCGGCGCGCGTCGGATTGCCGGGCTGCTCGCGCATTTGCGACACGAATTCGACATCATTCTCGTCAGCGACGAAGCCTCGCTCTATGATGGTCGAAGCTTCGCCGGATTCGACGAGCTGTGTGCCGTGCATCTGGTTTGGCGTATCGAGCGTGCGGATGCTGACGCCGACACCGACACCGCCACGCCGCTCGAGCGGCGAATACGAACGCATTGTCATCCGGCTATCGCCGAGACTGTGCAACACGCGCTGGATCGCTATCGGCCTGCGCTTGTGCAGATTGAATACGCCGAGCTTGCCGAGCTGATCCGGCTACGCACGGACAATGAGCGCTGGGTCCTCGGTTTACACGATGCCGTTACCCCCGACGATTTTGCATCGCCGACGGAGGCTCGCCGCTTCGAGAACGAGACGCTGGATCGCTACGATGCCATCACTGTCTGTTCAGTCGAGGATCACAAGATTCTCAAACACAGACATGTGCATTGCATACCCAACGGCAGCAGCATCGAGCTCGGCGCCTATCGCCCATCGGATTCGTCACAGCTTCTGTTCATGGGGCCGTTTCGTTACGCGCCGAATTTGGAGGGCATACGGCGATTTCTGCGCGACGCGTTCCCCGTCGTCAAGGAAGCCATTCCAGAAGCGCAAATCGTGGTTCTCGGCGGCGATCACGCAAAAACGAAGATACGAGGCGAGCCCGCGTTCGCCCAACGCGGCGTCGAGGTTTTCGACCATCGCGATGACGTCCGAGCGCTGCTCGATGCGAGCGTGTTGACGATAAACCCTGTGTCCGGCATTCGTGGATCATCCATCAAACTGATCGAATCATTGACCGCGGGCCGCGTGTGCGTGAGCACGATCGACGGCGCGCGGGGATTTCGCGAAGGGGCATTTGCCGGTCTCGTTCTGGCCGACGACGTCGCAACCATGACCAAGCCGATTATCGAGCTCCTTCGCGACTCGTCGCTGCGGCACCGAATCGAAGTGCCCGACGCCTCGCGCCTCGCGCGCTACCAGTGGACACACAGCGCGCAACTGCAGCGCGCTTTGTACGATCAGTTGCTTGGAACGCAAAATGGCTCGTGAGAACTACGCGGCCCCCGCTTACGATTCCATCGCACACCTGTACGACGTGGACATGGCGCAGAACATGCGCTTCGACGACGTCGGCTTCTATCGCCGCGTATGCGCCGCACACGGTGGTCGTGTGCTGGAACTGGGCTGCGGTAACGGTCGCATCCTGCTCGAGCTTCACGCGAACGGTATCGAAATTGTTGGCATCGACCGCTCACAGAAGATGTTGGCAGAGCTTCTTCGCAAGGCGGAGGCGCGCGGGCTACCCGTTCGTGCATCCGTGATGGACGTGCGTCTACTTGGCTTCGGCAGGCATTTCGACGTCGTGCTGTGTCCGTATTCGCTGATCACATACATGACGGCGGAAGACGATGCAAACCAAATGCTGGCTGAGGTTAAGCGTGTTTTGGCGCCTGGCGGCATGGTCGTCATTGACGCGTTTATAAGTCGCCCGGTCGAGCCCGTTCGCGATTTCACGCGCGACTACGTCCGGCCGTTTGGCGCACATTCGCTGATGCGATCGAAGCGCATCACAGCGGTGTCGGATCGCGTCAATCGCGTCGAGCGCCGTTACGAAATCGTGTCGAGCGATGGCGTGGTGCAGCAGCGCATTGAGACGTGTGAAGACATTCGCGCCTATACGCCGTTCCAGTTGACCACGCTGTTGGCGACATGCGGATTGCGCACCCGCGAGGCATGGTGGAACTATGCGTCGAAGATCGAGCTCACCGACGCCCAGTTTTTTACGGCGGTCGCGGAGCGCTCGTAGCGCGAGCGTCCGATAGACTGCTTACTTCGGATATCCGCCGTCGGCCGCAGGCGCGGCCGGAGAAGCGGGTGTGGCCGGAGAAGCGGGCGCAGCAGCCGTCGGTGAGGCCGTTTCAGCGCGCGCGGTGGGTTCACTCGCACGGGCGGGCGGTGTACGGCGAGGCGTAGGGGTCTTTGGGTAGCCCGCCTCGTCCAACATCGACTGCCAACGCGCCTCGAGCAATCCCTTGGCGACCAATTTTTCGCCGACCTGCAGCACCGGTACCGAGTTGGCGCCCGTCAACGCCTGCAGCTTGGCCATGCCGTCCGGCTCAGCGACGTTCACCGTCGCGAAAGGAACACCGCGACGATTGAGCAGCGCTTCGGCATTGCGACACAGCTCGCCGCAGTCGTACGTATACAACGTCACCGGATATTTTTGCGAAGCGAGCTGCGCGGCGAGCGGAATCTCGTTCGTCTCGATGACGTTCGCGGTGATCTTCTTGGGCTGGACGTTTTTCGCGCTCGGCGGCGGCGCCTTGTCGGTGTAGACCACATGCCCGTCCGCATCGGTGTAACGATAGAACTGCTTTTCCTGCGCACTCGCGCCGAACCCGAGGCCCAACGCGACGATGCCGGCGAGCGCTGTCAACGCAACGGATGATCGGTCCATGATCGGCTCCCTTCAAACGCTACAGGAATACCACACTACGATGCCATCGTCATGCCATTCTGGCGCAGAAGCGCGTCAAGTTGTGGGGGCCGTCCCCTGAATGCCACAAAAGAGTCGAGCGCCGGCCGGCTGCCGCCTCGTGCGAGCACCTCGTCTCGAAACCGCGCCCCCAGACCGGGCGAGAGAACGCCTTGTTCCTCGAACACGCTGTAGGCGTCTGCGGAGAGGACCTCGGCCCATTTGTAGCTGTAATAGCCGGCGGCGTAGCCGCCTTCGAAGATGTGCGTGAAGCTGTTGATGAATCGATCGTAATCGGGACGGGGAACGACGGCGACCTCGCGACGGACTGCCGCGAGCAGCGCTTCGGCGCTTTCCCAAGGTTCCTGCGTGTCGGGATCGAATTCGGCGTGCAACAACATATCGAACAGGGCCATTTCGATCTGACGCGCCATCGCCATGCCGCTTTCGAAATTCCTCGCCGCAAGCATGCGATCGAACAGCGCGCGTGGCAACGGCTCTGCGGTATCGACATGCGCGCTCATCGAGGCGATGACATCCCATTCCCAGCAAAAATTTTCCATGAACTGCGATGGCAGCTCGACGGCGTCCCACTCGACACCCTGGAGGCCCGAGACGCCGGGAACGTCGATCTGCGTAAGCAGATGATGGAGGCCGTGTCCGAATTCGTGGAACAAAGTGATGACTTCGCGGTGTGTGAAGGTCGCGGGTTTTTCCGACGATGGCGACGAAAGATTGCACGTCATGTACGCGACTGGATGCTGAATCGATCCGTCGATCCGCCGGCGGTTGATCGCGTCGTCCATCCAGGCGCCGCCTTGCTTGCCGGCCCGCGCGTACAAATCGAAATAGAACTGCCCGACGAGGCTGGCATCGCGATCACGCATTTCAAAAAAGCGCACGGCGGGATGCCAAACAGGCGCGTCCGCCGCTCGAATCGTGACGCCGTAGAGCGTCTCGACGATTCGAAACAACCCCGCCAGCACCTTGTCTTCTGGAAAATACTGCCGCACCTCCTGTTCGGAAAACGCATAGCGGGATGCCTTGAGCTTCTCCGCAGCGTACGCGTGGTCCCACGGCGCAAAATCCGACATGCCAAGTTCGTCTCTTGCGAAGGTCGTGAGCTCGGCGTAGTCGCGCTCGGCGTAAGGCTTCGAGCGCCGACCGAGATCGCGCAGAAAACCCAGGACTTCTTCGGGCGACTGCGCCATCTTGGGTACGAGGGACAGCTCAGCGAAGTTGCTATAACCTAAAAGCTGCGCAGCTTGCTTACGCAACCGCAGGATTCGATCGATCAACGGAGCGTTGTTCCATTCCGGCTTCATGCCGAGCTCGGAGGCTCGCGTCGCAAATGCGTAGTGGAGCGTGCGTCGCAGCTCGCGGTTATCGGCATACTGCATCACGGGCAGATAGCACGGCATGCGCAGCGTCAGCTTCCAACCGGGTCGACCATCTGCTTCCGCGGCGGAACGCGCGTCGATCTTCACGTCGGCGGGGATTCCTGCGAGGTCGGACTCGCGTTCAACGTAAAGCGACCAGGTGTTGGTCGTGTCGAGCAAATGCTCATCGAACTGCGCAGCGAGATCGGCGAGTTCTTGTTGAATCGCTTTGAACCATGCCTTCCGGTCTTCCGAAAGTTCGGCGCCGCCAAGACGAAAATCGCGGATCTCGTTGTCGATCATCCTTCTCTCTGCCGCGTCCAGCATGGCGAATTGCGGCGACGCCTTCAGCCCGCGATACTTGCCGAACAGTCGGACGTCTTGTCCAAGGTCCGCGTAGAACGACGTGACTTTCGGCAGATTGGCGTGAACCGCCTCACGCAACGCCGGCGTGTTGACGACTGCGTTCAGATGGCGCACAGCGCTCCACGCACGGTCGAGACGATCGAGGCGATCGACTAGCGGCGTCACGACGTTGTCCCACGTGGGCGGCCGCGCATCCGCGGCGACCGCTTCGATCATCGCGCACGCCTCTGTCAATAGCTCATCGATTGCAGGCGTCACATGCGCCGGTTCGATGGCGTCGAAGCGCAGCAAGCCGGGAAATTCGAGCAGCGGGTTTGAGGTGGCCATCGATACGATCTGTTTGCGGGTGACGAGCGTTATTCGGACGCCGGCAACGATTCCGTAAGCTGCGCATCGAGGCTCGCGAGATCGGCCGGCGTTCCGACATTGGCCCACGCTCCTGTAAAGCACTCGCCGGAGACAAGCCCACGCGCCATCCAGTCACGCCATAGCGGTAACAACCGCAGCGGAACGCCTCGCGGCAGCTCACGAAAGAGCGCCGTGTCGTGCAGCCCGATGTTGCCGTAAACAAGCTTCGCGTCGCCTTCGGCGCTCAGCATGCCGTCGCGAAGCGCAAAGTCGCCTTCAACGTGGTAGGGCGGATTGGGCACCATGACGAGATGCGCGCGCGGCGCATTTGGATCGCGGGCCATTGCCTGGGCGCGCGGAATCAGGGTCGAATAGTCGAACGTTGTCCAGATGTCGCCGGACACGATCAATGCGGGACCCGGCGGCAACAATGGCGACGCCGTCGCAACGCCGCCCGCTGTTTCCAGAGGCGTCGCTTCGACCGACCATTTGATCTGTACGCCGAAAGCGCTGCCGTCGTTCAAAAAACCAATCAACTGGTTCGCGTGATGCGATGCGTTAACGACGAGATCGCGAAAGCCTGCACGCTCGAGCGCCTCGATCTGCCAGACGATCAGCGGCTTTCCGCCGACGCGCAGCAGCGGCTTTGGCGTTTTATCTGAGAGCGGGCGCATCCGTTCGCCGCGCCCCGCCGCAAGGATCATTGCGCCGAACATAGCCGTATATGCGTTCCTAAAATGTGTAGCCGACGCTCGACGCGCGCTGCTCGAGTCGATCGATGAATTTCGCGAGCGGCGCGAGCTCGCGATAACGCCCGACGACCGGACGCACATACGCGATGAAGCGGGGCGTATCTTCAACGTAGCCGGACTTGCCATCGCGATGACGGATGCGCGCGAAGATGCCCAGCACTTTGAGATGACGCTGTAACCCCATCCATTCCACATCGCGCCAGAAGTCGCTGAAATCGGCCGGCACGGGCAGCCGTGCGCGCCGCGCGCGTTCCCAATAGCGGATCGTCCAGTCCAATACGCGCTCGTCGGGCCAACTGATGAACGCGTCCTTGAAGAGACATGCGACGTCGTAGCTGATCGGACCGATCACGGCATCCTGGAAATCGAGAACGCCCGGATTGGGCGTCGTTCGCATCAGGTTGCGCGGCATGAAGTCGCGATGCACGAAGACCGTCGATTGCGCGAGATTGGCGGCGATAATGCGGTCAAAGACCGTCGTCAACGATTGGCGGTCGACATCCGACAGCGGCTGTCCAAGATGCCGGCCCACATACCACTCGGGAAAGAGATCGAGCTCGCGCCGCAACAGCGTTTCATCATAGGGTGGCAGTGCGCCTTCTTGCGTCGCGAGCTGCCAACGAACAAGCGCATCGATCGCGTCGCCGAAAAGCGCGTTTGCACTCGCATCATCGAGCGCTTGCAGATACGTCGTCGTGCCAAGGTCGGTCAGCAGCAGAAAGCCACGATCGAGATCTTGTGCGAGAACCACCGGCGCGTGGACGCCGGCATCCGCAAGGAGGTGAGCGATACGGACAAAAGGTGCGCATTGCTCGCGCGGCGGCGGCGCATCCATCACGATCAACGTCAGCGCGTCTCCGCTTATCGGATGCGGCGTTGTGAGCGTCACGCGAAAATAGCGGCGAAAGCTCGCGTCCTCCGACGCCGGTGCGAGCGAATAGTCGCTCGTACCCAGCACGACGTTGAGCCAATCAGAAAGCGCGGTGGCGCGCGCGTCGCCGGGTTGTGTGTTGTTGACCAGCTTGTTTCCGTTGAAATCGCATCTCTCAGCTGTGCAGAGTTTCTTGCGCACTTTTTCTACTAGAATGCCAGCATTTTAGCAGGCTGGCAGACCCACTTGCGTTTCCTTCCGTCCATGAAGTGGTTCGCCGGTCCGATGGCTGGACTTGTCGCCGTCGTCGGTGCAGCGATGCCCGCGGCATTCGCGTCTGCGGCGGAGCTCACACTCAAGCCATCGCCTGAATTGGCGCCGCCGGCGCCCAAGAGTGCTGCTGCACCGCCGTTGCGACCGGGTCAGCCACGCCCGCCCGCGGCGCCAACGCCAGAAGAGCTTCCGCGCGGCGTTTTGTTTCTGCGTGCCGATCGAGTCGAAGGCGGCGAAGAGCGCATTACCGCAGAAGGCCGCGTCGAGCTTCGATCGCGTTACGAAACCGTTCTCGCCGATTGGCTCAACTACGACGTCATCAACGACGAAATTTGGGCCAAGGGCAATGTCGTCATCCGTCGTAATTTCGACTGGATCACCGGTCCCGAGCTTCGCTACACGCGCGACACCGAGATCGGATTCTTCAAGACGCCGCGATTCTTTGTCGCCGATGTGAGCGGCAGCGGTTCGGCGAGCGAAATCCGCTTCGCCGGTCCTGACCGCTACGAAGTGACCGATGCGCGTTACACGACATGCGTCGCGCCCAACCGCGACTGGTATTTGAAGAGCGACGAGCTCGAGGTCGACAACCTCCGCAAGGTCGCGACGGCGCACCGCGCTTCGGTTTATTTCATGGACGTTCCGGTGATGTATTCGCCGTGGCTCGAATTTCCGCTGTCGAACGAACGCAAATCGGGTTTCCTGACGCCGCTGTTCGGCTCATCGGGCCAACGTGGATTCGAGGTATCGGCGCCGTATTACTTGAATCTCGCGCCCAATTACGACGCGACGATTACGCCCCGGCTCATGACCAAACGCGGATTGCAGATTGGAGCGCAATTCCGTTATCTGCTCGGCGACCCAACCGCACCGCTTGGTCAGGCAACCGGCGAAATGAATGTGGAAGGGTTGAACGACCGCGTCACAGGCGAGCCACGCTATCTGCTGAGCATCAAACATAACGAGCAGTTCACGCCTTGGCTGGCTGGTTTTGTGAACGCTACCAAGGTTTCGGACGACACCTATTTCGCCGACCTCGCGGATCGCGTCGCGATCACGTCGCAGAAGTCGCTTCCGCGCGACGTTGGGCTCGTCGCATCGCACGGGCCGTGGTCGCTGCTTGCGCGCGCTCAAAGCTTTCAGACGCTGCAGGATCCGAACGCGCCGGTGATTCCGCCGTACAACCGCCTGCCGCAAATTCTCGGAACATTGAGGGAAACGGATTTGCTGGGACTGACATGGAGCGGCCTGTCGGAATACGCCGATTTCGCGCAGGGCGCGTTGACGCCGACCGGCAGCCGCTTTGTGCTGTATCCCAGCGTTGCCTGGAACGAGCGCAGCGCCGCGTGGTTTTTCACTGCGCGTGGCAGCGTGAATTACCGTCAATACGATCTCAATACCACGACGCCCACGTTGCCCGATCAACGTCCTCGGGTCACCGTTCCGATTGCAAGCCTCGATGCAGGTTTGGTGTTCGAGCGCGAAGATCGGATATTCGACACCGACATCATTCAGACGCTGGAGCCGCGCGCCTTCTATGTCTACATTCCATTTCGAAAACAGGACCAGACGC
The DNA here is from genome assembly GCA_036505865.1 of Casimicrobiaceae bacterium. Lineage (GTDB taxonomy): Bacteria > Pseudomonadota > Gammaproteobacteria > Burkholderiales > Casimicrobiaceae > VBCG01. The sequence goes on along the minus strand of DASXSP010000052.1, from coordinate 69,382 downwards.
CGGTGTTCGACACGGCGCTCGACGACTTCAATTTCACGCAACTCTTTTCTGAAAATCGCTACCTCGGCAACGATCGGATCGGCGACGCGAACGAGCTCACGCTGGCGCTCACGTCGCGCTTTCTCGATCCGGGCACCGGCGCAGAACGGTTACGCGTTGCGGTCGGCGAACGTTTCTATTTTGCGGATCAACTCGTGACGCTTAACGAAGCGCCGCGAAAAGCCGGCAAGTCGGACTTTCTCGCCGGAGTCGATGGCCGCTTGAACGAGGTCTGGACGTTGTCGAGCTTGCTGCAGTACAACTTCGATGCGACCCAATTCGAGCGCTTCAATGCCGGCGTCCGCTATACGCCGTCGCCGGGGCGTGCACTCAACGCGGTCTGGCGCTATACGCGCGAGCTCCTCGATCCGATTGGCGGAATCACGCAGATCAAGCAAATCGATCTTTCGGGTCAATGGCCGGTCTCTGAACATCTGACGCTGCTTGGCCGCTGGAACTACTCGCTCACTGACAAGAAGACGTTGGAATCGGTCGCGGGCATCGAGTACAATGGCGATTGCTGGGTGCTGCGGGTGGTTGGGCAGCGACTCACGACAACGACGCAGCAGACGTCGACGGGAATCTTCCTCCAGCTCGAACTTAACGGGCTCGCACGCGTCGGAACGAGCCCGCTTGAGCTTCTGCGGCGGAGCGTTCCCGGGTATGTGCCCACCAACGATCCGACGCTGCGTATGCGTGATCGCAGCCTCGATCCGGTCCCAGGTTACTGAATCGAATCGCGGAGCAATCGATGACCGTTTCGTTCGTTACGCGCGCAGTGGGCGTTGGTGCTGCTGCATTCGCAAGCATTGTACTGGCGCAGGCGCCCGCGCCGCGTGCAGCGCCGACCGTCGTTCCACTGGATCGTGTCATCGCCGTCGTCAACGACGAAGCGTTGACGCAATGGGACCTGCGCGAGCAAAAGCGCATCCTGCTCGAGCAACTCAAGGCGTCGAACGTGCAGGCGCCATCCACCGATGTGCTCGATAAGCAGGTGCTCGAGCGGCTGATCACCGAACGCGCGCTCACGCAGTTTGCCAAGGAGACCGGCATTCGAGTCGATGACACGATCGTCGAACGCACGATCCTGCGCATTGCGGAGGAAAACAAGTTATCCCCCGATGAATTTCGCAAGGTGCTCGAAAAGGAAAACATTCCGTACGCGAACTATCGCGAGGACATCCGCCGCCAGGTGCTGATGCAACGGCTGCGCGATCGTGAAGTCGACAGCAAGATTCTCGTGACCGACGCGGAAGTCGACAACTATCTGGCGACCGTTGCATCTCAGGCGGGCGGCGAGCGCGAATACTTGCTGGCGCACATTTACGTTACTGTGCCCGAGCAAGCGTCCGCCGACCAAATCGAGACGCGTCGGCGCCGCGCCGAAGACGCATTGACACAAATCAAAGGCGGTAAGGAGTTCGCCGAAGTAGCGGCGAGTTTCTCCGACGCGCCGGATGCCACGTCAGGCGGCAGCCTCGGATGGCGCACCGCGGCGCGGCTTCCTTCGATTTTCACCGAGCCGGCGCAAAAGATGAAAGCCGGCGACGTTTCCAACGTGCTTCGTTCGCCGGCAGGTTTCCATATCTTCAAGGTCGTTGAGATGCGGAGCCGCGATCAGCCGACCGTCGTCGATCAGTCGCACGCACGCCACATCCTCGTCAAAGTGAACGAGACGTCGTCGGAAACGGAAGCGAAGCTCAAGATCGAGCGGCTGCGCGAGCGAATCACGGGTGGTGCAAAGTTCGACGATTTGGCGCGCGTCAATTCGGAGGACGCGACGAGCGCAAAGGGCGGCGATCTCGGCTGGATCTCTCCCGGTGATACCGTTCCCGACTTCGAGCGCGCAATGAACAAGCTCGCGGTGAATGAGCTGTCGCCGGTGGTGCGCACGCCGTTCGGGTGGCACCTGATCGAAGTGATCGAGCGGCGCAAGCAGGACATTACACTTGAACGGCGTCGCGAGCAGGCGCGCCGAGCGCTGCGAGAACGGAAAAGTGACGAGCAGTTTCAAGAATTCGTACGCCAAACGCGCGATCGCGCGTATGTCGAATACAAGATCGACGAGCGCTAGAGGGAGGACCCCCACGCTTGCCGCTTCGCGGCTGCGCTGCCCCGGGAGGGGGAGTAATTCGCGCCGCGGGATAGTGACGCGAGCAGCCGGCGAGGGGCCCTGCGATGCGGGGATCGACGGCAAATGCGAGTCGTCACATGAGGCCGACTCTTGCTGCAACGATTCACATCGGAGATCCAAGGCGGCCGAGGCCCGGCGGCGCTCGTTTCGCGCTTGCGGCTATACGGTCAGCTTCCGCAGCATCTCCGGATTCTTGATCACTGTCTTTTGCCGCGACGGTGGTGCGCCGTAAAGACCGGCGGGAGGATTCGTTTCGAGTCGGCCCAATATTGACGGATCGGCGCAGCTCTTGTCGAAAACGACCGCAACGGCATCGGCCGCGATGGTCCCCAAACTAAAGCAGGCTTGACCGAGCTTGGCGTTCAGCGGAGCGAGTACGCCGGCGGCGACGAGATCGCCGCTTGCACCGCTGCCTCCAAGCTGCAGATCATACGTGCGCGTCTTGCCGGCGGAAGGGATCGCAGAAATCACGGCCGGCAATCCAACCAGTTCACGACGCAGCAACTCATCGGGCACCGTGTCCGGCATACCGTCGATGCTGACAGTCACTTTCTGGCCCGTCGCGTTGACGTGCTGCAAGAACAAATCGCGCGACAGCTCGTCGGCGATCTTTGCGCCGATTGCCCGCAATGCTTCGCCTTCGCTGGCCCAGCTTCCGAGGCCCGTCGGCAGCGTCGTATTGTGGTAGATCTCTTCGCCGGTTGCGCGATCGATGCACTTCACCGTCCACGAGGCGAGCGCGTACTTGCTGACCGTGAGCCCCGACGCCTGAAGACGCATCGACAGCTTCTTGATCGCAACTTCACCCAGTACCACGAAATCCGCGCCATTCGGATCAGCGGCGGGCCGCGCACCTTCGTCAGACCAGGTGCGAAAGCCGAACGACTTGATCCGCTCCTTCAATAGATTTTCGGCGACCGGTGATGGTTGCGCCTGCGCGTCGGGCTGATCGGCATCGCGGGCGAGAATGCGCACGGCGATTTTCGGATCGCCGTTGGCGCGAATAAAGTCGATCCGTTCGTCGCGCGACATTTGGTTGAGCGATTTCTGCACGGCCTTAACGTTCACCACCGCCTGCGTCGTCATCGACATCAAGCCGTCCTTGCCGACTTGCGGCGCGCTTTCCTGCACGACGGCCGTGATGTAGTTGCCGCTCTGCGACAACAACCTGTCCTTCAGTACGTCGTAGTTCTTGGCAAAGGATTTGCGGTCGAGCAACAGCGTCAACGCCTTCTCGATCAACTGGCTCTTGGAATCGGCGCGCAGGTCGCTTTGCAACAACGCCTTGTCGCTTTGATACCGCGGATCGGTCGGATCGATCAGTCCGACCGCGGAGATCGATAGCGCCGCGGGATCCGCTTTCGCTGTTTCTGCGGCGACGGACACCGCCGGCGTCTTCGCGGGCTGTGAGATGGCGCTCACCGGCGCGACTGTTGATACCGATGACGCCGTGGTCGCGCTTGTGACGGCGCCGCGCTGCATGACGAACCACGCACCGACGCCTACGGCGACAATCGCAGCGGCGGCGACGATCGCAATCGCGGTCGTCTGCGAGCTCCGGGCCGGCGTCGATGCTGCTGGAGCGCTCGAAGGCTGTCCGTTCGCAACGGCCGCAGCAGATGGCCGAGCCGGCGCCGTCGCCAATACGGTCGCCTCGGAAGCGGCCGCGACGGTTTGCGGCGACGATGTCGCTGCTTCGCCGTGGGCGACCGCGTTGAGCGCCGCGGCAAATTCGCTCGCGTTTTGGAAGCGTTCGTCGGGCCGCTTGGCGAGCGCCTTTTGCACGACCGCGTCCATCTCGGCCGGCGCCTGCACGTTGAATCGCGAAGGCGGCAGTGGATTCTCCTCCAGCACCTTGCGCATCGTGATGGTTGACGTACCGCTGAACGGCCTTTCGCCGGTCAAGAACTGATAGAGAATGACGCCCGCCGAAAAGAGATCGGAACGGCCGTCGACCGGCAATCCCATGATCTGCTCGGGCGACATGTACGCGGGCGTGCCGAGCGTCGTGCCGACTTGCGTCATGTTCGACGTCTCGATGTGAGCGATACCGAAATCGGCGACCTTCACCGCGCCGTCAGGCAAAAGAATGATATTGGCGGGCTTGATATCCCGATGAATGACGCCCTGCCGATGCGAGTAGTCCAGCGCATCGAGGATCTTCGTCATGATCCGCACGGTGTCGGCAGTTGTGAAGCGCTCATTCGCCTGGAAGTAATCTTTCAGCTCGCGGCCGTTGACGAACTCCATCGCGATATACCAGACGCCTTCCTCCTCGCCGAAGTCGTAGATCGATACGATGTTCGGATGCGACAGGCGTCCCGCCGCTTGCGCTTCGCGGCGAAAACGCGCGATCACCGTCTCGGCGTTTTCACCGGAGAGTTGATCGGCGCGAATGGTCTTGAGCGCGACGCTCCGCTTGATCAGCGGATCGTAGCCTTCGTACACGATGCCCATTGCACCGCGTCCGAGCTCGCGCCGGATCTCGTATTTGCCGAGTTTGTCGATGTCTGTCATCGCGGCCTCCCTCGTGAATCGTCAAGACGACGACGCCGGCACTCGCCGGCGTCGTCGCTCCCTGAGCAGATCTCGGCCTCCCTGCTTCGTTAGCGCGGATCGCTACAACGCGAGTCGGCCTCGTGTGACGACTCGCACTTGCCGTCGATCCCCGCTTCGCGGGGCCCCTCGCCGGCTGCTCGCGTCACTACTTGTACTTGTTGTCGATTTCCCAAACGGCCTTCTGGACCAAGCGCTGCACCATCGTATCCAATCCCACGCCCCCTTGTTGCGACTGCGAGACGCCCAGCACCGATTGCGACGTCGCGCCAACTTCCATCTTCTCCTCGGTATAACCGTTTGCAACCTGCTCCGTCGTCTCGGCGTTGATGATCTTGTAGCGCATGCCGATCAGCCAGACGCCCGTCGACTCGTCCGAATGCACCGAACCGAGAGCCGTCCCGCCCACCGCACCGGCGCGCGCGCCGCCGAGCGAGCCGCTGTAGGCGCCGAGCAAGCCTGCCATTTGACCCAGCGCGCGACCGTCGAATCCCTTCTGCGCCGAGGCGATCTGCTCGGCCTTCAGGATGTCGAATTTCACGACGTATTTGGTGCTCTTGAGCTTGCCCATCCGCAGGAATTTGCGCGCCGCTTCGGGATCCCCCAAGTTGTACGCGAGCGCGAATTCGTTCAGCGCGCCGCCGAGGTTCGAGCGTTCAAGTACCTGAAAGTTTGCGGACGACAACTCCACCTCACCGAAGTCGGCGATGTTGTTCGGCGTAAATTTTTGTAAGAACGTCGCATTGTTGCTTTTGATATCGCCGGGCAACACGATCAGCGCCGGGCCCGGCTTGTTCGCATTTGTGTAAGCGACGGGACGGTACGCTGCCTGGTCTGCGGCCGCGTTCGCCTTTTGCGATGTTTCCGAACCGGCGGTTGGCGACGGATTGCCGAACTGCGGTTGCGCGAAGGCAACAGAAGCCGATGCGAGCAGCGCGGCGCCCAATGTCAGACTGCTTCTCCCTACCAATGTGCTCATGTGCGTATCCTTCCTGAATCTTCAATCAAAGTAACCAACCGGCGCAATTGACTATCGCATCGGCGCCGCGTTGCGGCAGTAATCGGAATAAAGTTTGGCGACGACCTCGTCGGCTTTCTCATTGACGAGTGTGAGCGCCATCCGGGAAACGTTCGCACCTGCGTACGAGCCGGTATTGGCCTGCGCGTCCGAAATGACCCGCCCATCGGTTCCGGTCAGTGTGAAGTCCATGTCGATGAACACCTGATTGACGGGCATCATCGCGTTGCGGCTGGCTTGCGACGAGATCAAACCGCGCAAGATGAAGCTCGCGCCGAGTCGTTTCGATGCACTGAGCGCTGCATTCGGATCGTTACGGAAATACGCGTCGATCTCCGCTTGTGCGATCTGCCGACGGATCTCGTCGGGCGTGTACGTGCGAAGGCCAAGGTAGCGCAGACGACGGTTGATCGCATCGAAATGCGGACCGTAATTTTGCTGTTGCGCGAAGATCACGCCGTTCGACTGGCGCTCGCCGATCACGACCATGATTTTCTTGTCTTTGATCTTTTGGCGGCAAGGTGTCGACAACTGTTCGTACACTTGCGCGTCGCGTGCTTCCTTCTCCGCCTTTTCCTGTTCGTCAACGGGATCGGGATTGGAAAACTTGAATCCTTGCGCCGCCCATGCCGGCGGCGCACCAAATGACACAAGAACCACGATCGTCGCGAAGACGCGAATCAAGCGCATGGTGGCGTTGGGATTGACGGGTCCACGGCGTTGGGATTGACAGCGCGTAAGGGTAGCCCAACGAACATGGGAAATCCACGCGAAAAATCGCAAAAACCGCCTTGGCTACCTAAACCGCGTGGTCTGGCCGATAAACGGTAAGTTCGTCGCGCGCGGCCGCGTTTTCAGCGGGCGCGAAGAACGGCGATGCGCGTGAGCGGAATGTCGCTCGCTGGCGCTTCGAAGGCGATTTCAATCTTCAATTGATCGGCCGGCGCTCCGGACTTCGCGCGCAATGCGACGATGCGTCCGGCATCCGACGGGACGATCGCGCCGTTTCGGCCCGATCCTACGACTTGCCAGCTCGAGCTTCCCGTTCCACGAACGTAGACGCTCAGGCTGCGAATCATGGCGTCAGTCGGCAGCCCCACGACGATGCGGCCGATATGTTCAGGCGTGAGCGCCAGTCCGCGCGGCGAGACGATCACGACACGACCTTCGGCATTCGACGTCAATCGCAACGAGCCCGCAGAAAGCGCAATCGAGCCCGATTCGGCGGTCCACCCATCGCCATCGGCGTGCCGCGGCGTGCCGAATGTCCATAGCAGCGATCCGAGTGGCAGCCCTGCCCGGGCGAGAAGAAAGTCGCGCGCCGCTTCCTCGAGCGGCGTATTGCGCCACGCCGTGAAAGTCACGTAACCCGGTTTCCCGACTTCCGAGCCGTTGCTGCCGTTCCACGCCATCGGCGAGATGAAGCGTGCTCCGGCGTTCCACAAATCGCGCAGCGCACGATAGCCGGCTTCGTAGGTTGGCGGGACATCGGGCGCGCGCAAGTCCGCCGTATTGAATTCGACAATCGCAAACCCCGGATCGATGGCCGCCAACGTCGCGAAGAGGCTGCGACCGTTTTCCATCGGAATGGCGTTGACCGCCGAGGCCCCGTAAAGAATGCCACCCAGATGTCCGTATTGCGGCTTCGCGCCTTCGACCGACATGCCGCCGGAATCGTAATTCTTGACGGGACTGTCGATTGCGAGCGCGAAAGGCATCGCAGTGCCGGCCGGCGCCATGAATCCCTGTGCGGACCAGATCCGGTCGCGCGGCATGCCGACCTCGACCACCCATTGCGATAGCTCGTCGTAATGGAGATCCACCAGATGACGGCGAAACATCTCCCATTCGCGCACCCACGGGTCTTGCCAGAACGGATGTGTGGGATCGCGCGAGAAAACGCGTGGCGGATCGACGTCGTTCCACGTACGAAATTCGCGCTTCGCAAGCTTGCCCGCATCGGCGAGCGCGAGCGGCTTGCGGCGGCGATATGAGGAAAGATCCGGTACGCCGGGCTCCGTTGCGCCTTCGTAAGGGCCGGTGCCGGCAAGCCAATGGCGAAACTGCTTCACCGTGCCGGGGTTGTAGTCGTACCACTGCTCTTCGCCGAAGAACGGATTCAAGTACGTGTCGGGATCGAGCGTGACGCCGACAACGAGCTCAGGGTGCTCGCGCATGAAAGCGACGATCACTTGCGCCGCCTGTTGCAGGTTGCGCTTCTTGTAGCGGCGCACATCGCGCGCGTACACGTTGAACGTCAGCGAGCGGCCGAGCTCCGGCGCGTGTTGCGATCCCGGCAGATCCTTGCGCGCGTTGTCCGGCATCACCTGGTTCTTTTCGTTCCACTGGCAGTTCGCAACGTCCTGCTCGAGCTTGTCGTTGATGTCCCACGCCGGAATGTCGCATGCAGCATCGGCCCAGATGCCGCCGTTCAGCGTGATCAGCACCGGCAATTTCGTGGCTTTCACACGGTCGAGCGTCGCCGTCAGTGAATCTTCGGCGATCCGCCGCTCGCCGCAGCGCCGTTCAATGTCCCAGTCGGCATCGAACGCATAGTCGGCCGCTGCGCCCTTGGTCGTGCGCAGGTAGAGGATCGGCACGCGCATGCCGACGCGTACGGTTCGCGAGAGATACGGCGAATATTGCGTGTCGAGCTGCGCCGCGGCGCCGAGCTTGATACCCGAAAGCGCAGGCAATAGGTAGAACGGTGGAGATGCGGATCGAGGAACGTCGCGCCAACGCGTCAGCGCGCTCGGCTCGATAACACTTTTTCGACCGATCACACTCTCGCGGCCATCCTGTGCAACCGCGACGACCGAAATAATGCGTCTGTCCACGCCAGGCATCGCCGGGTGTGCCGTGAAATCGCCGGTGAATTCGAAGCCGGCACGATCACTCTGCGGAAAGTCCTTCTTGACCTGCGCGACATCGGGGCGCGCAATGCCGATGACCGCATTGAAGCGCAGATCATCCAGACGGATCTCGACGCGCGCGATTCCAACGGGATCAAGCGCCCATCCCGAAACGCGAACCTGCGGTCCGATGATCGCTTCGTCAGCGGGCACGTCGATGACGCCGACCGGACCCTCGACGGGCGCTTTGGGCACAACATGGGCAACCGGCGCCGGTGTATCGATGTGCCGCGATTGCCATAGCGCATAAAACTCGGCGCCGGCGAGCGCCGCGGCAATGCCCAGAACGATCGCAAAGATACGCACGGTACGAAACCGTTCGCGCCCTCGAGCCTGGTCGACTTTCATCACGGGACCGCTGGCGGCCGCTTGGTTCGGGCGCGCGTTATCATCGCCGAATGTCGATCGTCGCACCCTCGACCGATGCGCCGCTCATTGCCGAGCAGATCGCGTATTACCGTGCACGAGCCGGCGAATACGACGAATGGTGGTTTCGCGCCGGTCGCTATGACCGCGGCGTGGATCGGAACGCTGCATGGTTCGCAGATGTCGAGATCGTGGAGACGTCTTTGTTCGCTTTTCTCGATGCCGTAGGGCCGCAGGAAGTCCTCGAGCTTGCCTGCGGCACCGGATTGTTTACGCGCCACCTTGCTCCGCGTGTGCGCCATGTTACGGCCGTCGACGCGTCGCCCGAAGTGATTGCCTGCAATCGCGCACGAGTCAATCATCAAAACGTCAATTACGTGCTTGCCGACCTGTTTGAGTGGACGCCGTCGAAGCGCTACGACCTCGTCTTCATGAGCTTCTGGCTGTCGCATGTTCCGCTTGCGCGCTTCGATCCGTTCTGGTCAGTTGTGCGGCAGGCGCTAACGTCGCGCGGCGATGCCTATGTGATCGATTCCGCCCTCGATCCAACGTCAACCGCGCGCGATCATCCGCCGCTCGACGCGGAGTCAGGGATCGTCACGCGCAAGCTGAACGATGGAAGTCAATACCGGATCGTCAAGTTGTTTCACGACACTGCGGCGCTGAATCGACGGCTCGCTGCGCTCGGGTTCGAATCCGCCATTGATAGGACGCCGCACTATTTCATCCACGGGAAAGTCTCACAAAAGACAACAGCGGTTCCCTCGCAGAAAGACTAACAGCAACTCCTTCGCTCCGCTGAGGACTCGCTCCGCTCGGCTCGGGATGACATGTGAGCCTTAGTGCATCGGAGGGGCTTGCGGACCGCGCACCAGGCGACCGGGAAGCGCACCGGTGTTCGCGCCATCTCGATACACGACGGTACCGCTCACGATTGTCGCCGTGTAGCCTTCTGCGCGTTGAACCAACCGACGTCCTCCGCTGGGAAGATCGCGCGCGACCTCCGGTGCATGCAGCATGAGACGGTCGAAATCAATGACGTTGAGGTCAGCCTTGCAACCCACAGCAATTCTTCCGCGATCCAACAAGCCCACCGTTTGTGCGGTGTCGAGACTCAACGCTTTGACGACCGACGCTAACGACATGCGCTCGCCACGCTGGCGCTCGCGAACCCAGTGCGTCAGCATGAACGTCGGATAACTGCCGTCGCAAATAGTGCCGCAGTGAGCGCCGCCGTCGCCAAGGCCCAGCACGGCGCCGGGATGCCGCATCATTTCAAGCGATGAATCGAGCGATCCGTATTCATAGTTGCACAGCGTGACATACAACGCGTTGTGTCCATCGCGCTGCAACAAGAGATCGTAGGCAAGCTCCGTCGGCGTCACGCCGATGCGGCTCGCTTGTGCCGCAATGGTCTGCTCGAGAGGCTGCTCGTAATCCGGAGGATCGCCGAGAATGAACATGTGATCGAATTCGCGCACGAGCCGGCCGAGAACGATCGCGGGATCGGGATCGACCGCTTCGGACAATATGCGCGCGCGTACCTCCGGCCGTTTGAGCGCGCGAATCTTTTCGTCGAACGGAAGATGCGCGAGCTGGGCGTACGTCTCGGTCGTGTAGAACGGATTGAGCGTCAACTCGTGTCCCAGCATCACGCCGATCGCGCGACCCAGCACCTGTGCCTTGATCGGGAATCCTGCAGAGGTTGAGTTGGCGGCCCAGTCGAGCACGTCGCGCCAGCCGAGCGTCATCGGACCATACGTTCCTTCGAGTAGCGAAACCGACAGTGGGCGGCCCGACGCCTCGACGAGCCGGCGAAGCATCGCCAGCGTTTCTGCGGGATTGTCGAAATCGGTGATCAACTGCATGGCGCCCTTGCCGCATTGTTTAAGCGCAAGCGCGAGCGCGGTCAATTCATTTTCGGCGGCCTCGAAGCTGGGCGTTGATTTGCCGTCGCTCGAGCGATGGAAGAATGTTCGCGACGTGGAGAAGCCCATCGCGCCTGCATCGACGGCTTCGCGCACGAGTCGGGTCATCTGCTGGAGATCGGCTTCGGTGGCGCGCTCGCGGTCAGCGCCGCGCGTGCCCATGACGTAGACGCGAATCGCCGCGTGTGGCACGTAGCCGCAGACGTCCATGTCGTAATGGCGCGTCCCGAGAAAATCAAGATATTGCGGATACGACTCCCACGTCCATGGCAAGCCGTCGACGAGCACCGGATGCGGAATGTCTTCGACCCCTTCCATCAACCGAACCAGCAAATCGTGCTGATCCGATCGGCACGGTGCGAAGCCGACGCCGCAGTTGCCCATGACTACGGTCGTCACGCCGTGCGACGACGAGGGAACGAGCCGGTTCTCCCACGTGACTTGTCCGTCGTAATGCGTATGAATGTCGACAAAACCGGGCGTGACGATACGGCCCTTCGCGTCAATTTCGCTCCGCGCGGCATTCGCAATCGTGCCGATCGCGGCGATCCGCGATCCGGTGATCGCCACGTCGGCTTCGAACGGCTCGCCTCCGGTGCCATCAACGACAATGCCGCCGCGAATGACCAAATCGAAATTGCCTGACATAGCGGCGGACCCCCACGAACGACGGAATTCCAGCCCTTCAGAGGTTGTAATACTCGTACGGCTTCTGCGGCAACTGGCCCTCGTCCATCTTCCGCTCTTCCTCGAGATCGGAAGGGCGCTTGTCCCAGAAAATGGCGCGTCCTTTGCGCATTTCATCGACCAATTGCGGCTTGCGTTGCAACAACTCGCGGATGAATCGGCTCGGCTCCGATTCGTAGTGGCGCGCAGGTAATAGTGGCATGGTGGTCGAATCTTCCCATTAAGTCGTTTTTGATTTTAGCATCGGCCCATCGCGCATCGATCCGGCAACGAGAGGGATTTCGAATAGCCGACAGTCGAGGGCGCCGTTGAAAAGCGGCGTGCGCTTCGCGACTTTGAGCCCCAGCAACTTCGGCAGGCGCATGTCGCCTGAGAACAAGTACGCGGTCCAGCCCGTGAAGCGCCGCTTGAGCGCGTCGCCCAGGCGCGGGTAGAACGCTGCGAGTTGCTGCTGGTCGGAGAGACGAACACCGTACGGCGCGTTTGTTAATAGAATGCCCGACGGTGCGGGTGCGTCCCGCAAGAGCGCGTCGGCGCGCTCAAATGCGGCGAATCCCTCGAGCTCTGCTGCTTTCAGATTCGACGTGGCCTTCGCGACGACCGTGGCTTCGACATCGCTCCCAAACAATGTTGTGGTGGTCGGCGGAGCGCACACGCGATCATGCGCGCTCTGCTTGATCCGTTGCCAGATTGGCCCGTCGTACCACATGAGCTTTTGGAACCCGAATGACCGCTTGAGCCCGGGCGCGCGCTCTGCCGCGATCATCGCAGCCTCGATCACGATCGTGCCGCTGCCGCACATCGGATCGAGCAGCGTCTGCGCCGGCTTCCAACGCGCGAGCGCAAGCAATCCGGCCGCGAGGTTCTCGCGCAGCGGCGCTTCTTCGGCGTCGCGACGATACCCGCGCTTGAACAGCGGCTCACCCGATGTGTCGAGGTAGACGATTGCATCGCGATCCGTCAGGTAAACGTAGATGCGGACATCCGGCGCGCGCTTGTCGATCGACGGACGAATGCCGCGCTCCGTGCGAAAACGATCGCAGACCGCGTCTTTGGTTCGCAGCGTCACGAACTCGAGGCTGGTAAGCGGTGAGCGTGTCGCCGCCACGTCGACGCGAAGCGTCCGTTCAGGCTTGAATAGTCGGTGCCAATCGATCGCGTGGACGAGCGCATAGATGTCCTTCTCATTCCGATACGGTCCGCCGCCGACGCGCCACAGAATGCGGCTTGCGAGCCGCGATTGGAGGTTTGCATGCATCGCCAGCGCGAGATCGCCGGCGAACGCGACGCCGCCGTCAGTTGTCGCGATTTCGGACGCGCCTATTCGCGTTAGCTCGTCGGACAATGCTGCTTCGAGACCGCGCGGGCAGGGAGCGAAGTAGCGCTCGGTCATCGTCGATTGACCTCGACGGTCAGAACGGCTTCATCACAACGAGGAATACGATCGCGATCAGAATCGGCAGCGCGGGAATCTCGTTCAACCAGCGGTAGAACACATGGCTGTGGAGGTTTCGATCGCGAGCGAAGTCGCGCATTAACTTGCCGAGATAAATGTGAAACGCGACGAGCAACACGACCAGAGCGAGTTTGACGTACAGCCAGCCGCCGGTAATCCCGTATCCAAGCCACAGCCACAATCCAAACGCGATCGTCAACACGGCTGCGGGCGTCATGATGCCGTGGTAGAGCTTGCGCTCCATCGTTTTGAATCGCTCGATGCCGACGCGATCGTCGGCTGTTGCGAGCGCGTGATAGACGAATAAACGCGGCAAGTAGAACAGTCCCGCGAACCACGTGACCATCGAAATGATGTGCAAGGACTTGACGATCAGCATGGCGCGCTCGACTTACTTCAACAACCGCCGCCGCGTCAGCACCAGCGCAACGTAATACGCGACGGCGGCATAAACGGCCAGCATGGCGATATGCACTGGGATGTCGCTTGGCACGCGCCCCATCATCAACGGACGCGCGATGTCGATCGCGTGCTTGAGCGGCAGCACATTGGCGATCGACGCCAAGGTCGCCGGCATCTGTTCCGTCGGAAAGTAGACGCCGGAGAACAGCAGCATCGGCGTCAATACGAGCGTGAAGAAGTAGGTGAAAAAGTCGTAGCCCGGCGCGAGCGCATTCATGACGAGCCCGAACGCGCCGAAGACCAGCCCGACCAGAAAGCCCAGCGGAAGAATCCAAACCACCAGCCACGTGTGGCCGTATCCGAGCGCCATGATCACCGCGAGAATCGCTATCGTGGACAGCACCGCCTTCGACGCGCACCAGATCCATTCCGCTAATACGACATCGTCGAGCGCGATCGGCGCGTTGATGATGCCATCCCAGGTCCGCTGAACATGCATGCGCGAGAAGGCGGAGTACATTCCCTCGAAGCTCGCTGTGAACATCGCGCTTTGACAGACCATCCCGGTGCCGATGAACGCGATGTACGTCATGCCGCCGACTTCGCCGATCAGCGATCCCAAACCGTAGCCGAGGGCCAGCATGTAGAGCAGCGGATCGGCGATATTCCCGAGAATGCTCGCGATCGCAAGCTTTCGCCAAACAAGCAAATTGCGCCGCCACACCGGCGCGAAGCGATACGAGATGCTCGGCGGTAACAATAAAGTCGCGGTGCGCATGGCGGTGCTCGTGGGACTTGGACAGCGGGACGGGCGATCATATACCGTCGTGCGAAAATGAACGCGGTCGGACATAACGATGGAGCATTGAGCATGTACGGGCGGACGTACGCGAAGACCCGCATTGTCGCGCTGCTGCTCGCGACTCTCGCGAGCGCAATGGCACCCGCCGCAATCGCGCAACAACCTTATCCCAATCGCCCGATCCATTTGATCGTGCCGTATCCGCCGGGTGCGCTCACCGATCTTCTCGCGCGTACAATCGCCGATCGTCTCGGTGCGGCGTTGAAGCGGCCGGTGATCGTCGAGAACAAGCCGGGTGCGGGAACGCTCGTCGGCGCGGAGTATGTGGCGAAGCAGCCTGCCGACGGCTATACGTTGTTGATGGCTACGAGCACGACGCTTGGCATCAGTCCGGCGTTGTATCAGCCGTCACCGATCAACCCCGTGCGCGACTTCGCTCCGATCTCTCCGGTCGGCACTGTGAACTTCTTCCTTATCGCGAACCCGAACTTTCCGGCCAAGAGCATCAAGGAAATGATCGACGCGATTAAGGCCGCGCCCGGCAAATACAACTATGCGTCCGTCGGAAGCGGCAGTCCGCATCACCTGTTCATGGAAGCGCTCAAAAGCGAATTCGGACTCGATATCCAGCACGTTCCGTACAAAGGGACGCCCGCGGCGTTGACGGATTTGCTGATGGGCAACACTCAGATCATGTTCTGCGATGCGACGATCGCCGTGCCGAACATCCAGGCGGGGAAAGTCGTGGCGATCGGGACATCCGCGGCGAAACCGACGACGCTTGTCGCCAATATTCCTTCGATTGCCACGACGGTGCCTGGATACGATTGGCAGGCGTGGCAGGGCATCGTTGCGCCCGCAGGAACGCCGAAGGGCGTTGTCACAATGCTCGCCGGCGAGTTGCAGAAGCTTCAGGCAAGCGCCGAGTTCAAGGAGCAGCTCGTCAAGTTCGGAATGGAACCGTTTGCGCCGCAATCGCCCGAGCAGTTCGCCGCGATGATTGCGGCCGAGCAGCCGCGGTGGGCAAAGGCAATCAAGAATTCCGGCGCGAAAGTCGATTAAGAATTTCCATTGGAGCGATTCGCGTGGCGATTCCCGTCATCGATGTTCACACGCATTGCCTCACTGAGGCGTGGTTCGCGCTGTTGCAGGACCATGGCGGCCCGCGTTACACAGTGAAGGAGGTCCGCGGCGGATTGCGCGCGATTCACTTGGACGGTGCTCCATTCATGACGCCGGTGCCGCCGATGTTCGACTACGACTTGCGGCTTAAAGCGATGAACGAAAACGGCGTCGACATTGGCGTCGTTTCGCTCACGTGTCCGAATTGCTACTGGGGCGGCCCGGAAATAAGTCTCAGGGCGGCTCGCATCATGAATGACGACATGGCGGCTGCGCAGACGGGGCACCCCGATCGATTACGCTGGTTCGCGTCACTGCCTTGGCAATATCCCGATCTCGCATTGGCGGAGCTTGATCGTGCTCGCGAAGCAGGCGCGCGGGGCGTAATGGTGCTCGCCAACATCGACGGTCGACCGCTCACCGATCCGGCATTTGCGTCGATTTGGAGCGCGATCGACGCGTGCAGTCTACCGGTGCTCGTACATCCGACTGCGCCGCCGGGCGTCGCCGAGATGGACATGTCGCGCTTTCAGCTGACGGCGTCGATCGGGTTCACCTTCGATACATCGCTTGCAATCGCGCGGATGATTTATGACGGATTTTTCGACCGCTACCGGAACCTTTCGATCATCGCATCGCATGGCGGCGGCGCGTTGCCTTACTTGATCTCGCGAATGGACCAGTGTTTCGACAACATTCCGGCTTGTCACGAGAAGATCTCGGTGCGACCGTCCGAGTACCTGCCGCGCATCTATGCCGACGCCGTTGTGTTTTCCCCTGCTGTTCTCGAGTTGTGCGTCAACACGTTCGGGGCCGACAACGTCATGTACGGCTCCGATTACCCGCATACGATCGGCGACATGCCCGGATGTCTCGGGCGCGTGAACCGATTGCGTGGGAACGCTCGTGACAGGGTGAGAGGATTGAACGCGCAGCGTATATTCGGCTTCTGACGAGGAGTATTCGGTTTGCGAAAGCGCCTAGGTAGGAAACATCAATCCCGCAGCTCGCGACCGGTGAGCTTGATGAAAAGGTCTTCGAGATTCGCGGGGCGGTGCAGATAACGTACGCCGGCGCGGGTCGCGAGGTCCGCGAGAAGCGGCTTCGAATCCTGCGCATAGCAAAACGCTGTTTCGCCCGCAACTTCGAGGCGGTGGGCAAGTCTCCGGCCATGACTGTCCGCCCAGGCCTTCGCGTCATCGCCGTAGACTTCGACGACTTCGGGTTCGACATGCGTAGCGATCAGCGTGCGCGGCGCGTCCGATGCAATCAAGCGGCCGTGATCGATCACCGCGAGCCTCGTCGCGAGTCGCTCGGCCTCATCCATGAAGTGCGTCGTCAGCAAAATCGTCTTGCCTTGGGAGAGCAATTGGCGGAGGCCGTCCCAAATCAAATGCCGCGCCTGCGGGTCGAGGCCTGTCGTGGGCTCGTCGAGGATCAGCAATTCGGGATCGTTGATGAGCGCACGCGCTAGCGTCAGCCGTCGCTTCATGCCGCCGGACAGCGCGCGAATTTGCGAGTCGGCGCGTCCCGCCAACCCCGCAAATTCCAGCAGCCGCGGAATGCGCGCGTTCAGTGTTGAACGTTCGATGTTGAAGTAGCCGCCATAAATGCGCAGATTTTCGGTGACGGTGAAATCGGGATCGAGATTGTCGATCTGCGGTACGACGCCGACGCGGACGCGTGCCTCCCGTGCTGCCTTCGGTACGGGTTCGCCAACCATCTCGAGCGAGCCACCGTCCGGATCGATCAGGCCCAGGCAGCAGCGAAGCGTCGTCGTCTTGCCGGCGCCGTTGGGTCCGAGCAGGCCGAAACACTCGCCGCGACGGATCTCGAATGACAAGCCGCGAACGACCTCGTTGTCGCCGTAACGCTTACGCAAGCCATCGACGCGCAACACTACATCGGCAGTCGCACTCCGCGCTACGCGACGCGCGACATCGGGTTCGATCTGTGCCGCTTCGTTCATTCAGCAGTAAAGCCCGACGCCTTTACGACCGGTCCCCATTTCGCGTAGTCGGCGGCGAGAATGCGGCCGAACTCCTCCGGCGTTGTCGGCGCCGGATCCATGCCGAGCTTCGTCAAACGTTCCGCGACGTCGGGCGACTTCAATGCTTGATTGAGGCTTCGATTCAGTAGATCGATGATCGGTTTCGGCGTTTTCGCCGGCGCAAAAAAGCCGAACCAACCTTCCGCGATGACGCCCTTGACGCCGAGCTCTTCAAACGTGGGCACGTCAGGGACCGCGGTCGAACGCTTCGCACCCGAGCTCGCGAGAATTTTCACCTTGCCGGCGCGATGCTGCTCGGTCAGGTCGGCGATCGCGTCGACCGCGGTCGGCACGTTACCGCCGATCAATTCGTTCATGTAGGCCGCGGAGCCTTTGTACGGAACGTGCAGCATTTCGATTCCGGACTCGCGGCCGACGAGCACGCCGAAAAAATGCGGCAGGCTTCCGGCCCCTGATGTTGCATACGATGACTTGCCGGGATTCGCCTTCGCCCATGCGACGTACTCGGTCCAGGTTTTAGCGCCTGACTGCGGGCCGGCCGCGATCGCGAATTGGAACGTCGATCCCATCCCGATGGGCGCGAAGTCCTTGATCGGATCGTATGAGAGCGTTTTGTAGGTGTGCGGAACGACCGCCATCGGTCCGATCGGCATCACCATGATCGTTGTACCGTCGGGGGCGGCGGCTTTCACCGCATCCGCGGCGATGCGTCCGATCGCACCGGGACGGTTTTCAACGATGACCGGTTGTCCGAGCGAGTCTTTCATTTTGTCGGCAACCGCGCGCGCCATCACATCGGCAGTACCGCCGGGAGGAAATCCGACGAGGATCTTCACCGGTCGGTCGATTTTGTCTTGCGCGAACAGCGGCGAAGCGATGCTCATCAATGCACTCGCCATGAAAGCGAGCGCGAACACGAAAGTGCGCTTCATCGTTTCCTCCTTGATGATTCAGCCGTTATCTGAACCGGCGTACGAGTATACGACGCCGTTGTAATGCGCTATGCGGTCGTCGCTGCGACGCTGCGAGGCTGCCACTCACCCGTGATGACGCGCTGCAATTGCGGCAGGCGTCCATGAAAAAAATGGCCACAACCGGGAAACACGATGATCGGCAACTCCTGCGGCCGTGCCCACGCAAACACGTCGGAAAGCGGCACGACGTCATCTTGCTCGCCGTGGACGACGATCGTGTCGGCCGGCACGCGCTCAGTGGGAAAGCGATTGACCGCGGGCGCGATCAGCACCATCCGCTCGGCGCTGGCGCGATGCGCCACGCGCGTTTGGACGAACGAGCCGAACGAAAAACCGGCGAGCACGATGGGCAGCTCATTGCCGTAGCGCTGCCGACCATGAGCAAGTGCCGCGAGCGCATCATCAGTCTCGCCATTGCCTTCGTCGAAAACGCCGGTGGACGCGCCCACACCGCGAAAATTGAACCGTATGGCAGCGTATCCCAGCGCGAAAAAGGTCTTCGCGAGCGTATAGACAACCTTGTTGTCGAGCGTGCCGCCTTCGAGAGGAAGCGGATGCGCAATGAGCGCAATACCGGAAAGCGTCGTAACCGGTGCATTGACGACAACTTCGAGCGCGCCTGCAGGACCGGCGATCACTTCGCGCTCCGTCGTCTTCGGCGTCAAATGAGAAGCCTCTCGACGACCTTGCCGCCAACGACGTGCGAGTCGATGATTTCGTCGATGTCGTGGCGGTCGACGTACGTATACCAAACCGCCTCGGGATAGACGACGACCACCGGCCCTTCTTCGCAGCGATCGAGACAACCCGCCTTGTTGATACGAACGTCGCCTTTGCCGGCAAGTCCGAGCGCTTTTATCCGTTCCTTCGCATATTTCTGCATTTCGAGCGCGCCCGAGGCAGCACAACAGCGCTCCGGAGGGTCACGCTTGTTGCAGCAAAAGAAAACGTGGCGGCGGTAATAGCTCATCGGATCGCAATGAACAGCAATCGATTATAGCGGAGGGCGGAAACACACCGCGTCCCGCGCCGTTGCGCATCACTTCATGTTCGACAAACGCGGCGAGGGAGAATTCACGAGTGTGTCGGGATGACCCCATGCCGGCCGGCCCGCCAGCGCAAACAGCCAGCCGGCGGCGAGCAGCGGCCACACAATCAAAATCGTGCGCGTCAATCCGTTGTAGTTGAGCAGTTGTCCATAACGCCAATTGAAGAGCGTGAGCGGCGCGCGCGCAGACAGCAAATCAGGCGCAAGCAGCGGCACGGCAGCGGAAGACAGCAATGCGATTCCACATACCGCGACCATGACCGGACGACGAAGATTGACTGCAGCGAGTATCAACAGCGCACCAACGGCGATACCCATCATGGCGCCAGGACGTTGCCACGAATCCCACACGGCAGGCTTGATGACCAAGGCGGCCGCTACGCCTTTCAATACCAGCGCGGCGCCGATCAGCACGAGCACCGCACCCCCGATGAATCGCCGCTCACGCAATAGCAACGCAAGGAACAATCCCACACCCAGCATTTGAAACGCGCTCTCGGCGGCCTCGATCACCAGTGCAGCGCTTTCTGGTGGCGCCGTCGACGACGCAAGTATTCGGCCGGGCTCCGGATCGAATGTCACCGCAAAGAGCGGTATCCCCGGATTGATTTGCGCGATGATCCATAGCATGAGAAGCGCAAGCCCCACGTCGCCTAAATGGCCGTCGAGAAAGAGTCGCGCGCGTGCCGTCGAGATCGTGCGCTTGATATTCTCCGAACGCGCGAGTGCTGCTGCGACCGCAGCACCCAACAACGCGCCGAGCGTGTTCGATAGGAGGTCGGACGTGCTTGCGACGCGTTGCGGAAGAAACATCTGCAACGATTCCATCGAAAACGAAAGGATCGCTCCGGCAATCGTACCGAGTGCGATACGCACGAGCGGAGACGCGCGCGTCGGAAGCCACGCAACGAAGAAGCCGAACGGGAAATACGCGATGATGTTGAGCAACAAGTCGTAGCGCAACCATCGATTCGGCCAGCTCGTGAACAGGAAGAACGGCGTGCCCGGCGCCGGCTCGACCCAATCGCCAAACGGTTGCAGCGAGGCGTAAACGATCGCTAAGGCGTAGAGCGTCGCGAGCGCGTGCGGCAGGCGCGTTCGATGATGCATCAATCCCGCGCCAGCGGTTTTTCCAGCACGACGACATTACCCATGTGTCCTTCCGCGGCTTTCACTTCTCCGGTCTCGACGTAACCCAGCTTGCGCCAGAACGCGAGCGCGCCGGCGTTCTGCTCGACGACACCAATGCGGAGCGTCGCGATCTCCGGCCAAAGTCCGATAACCCGTTCGACCAGCAGCGCGAACGCTCGGCCGAAACCGCGACGCTGCCACTTTTCCGCGAGGAGCAGGAGCCCAATGATCGCCTTGTCGTGAACCGGATAACCGCGAATGACATCGGCGCAACCGATCATGTTGGCGCCGGCATACAGACCCCACACGCGCTTGTCGTCGTAATCCTTCCCCGGAGGTAGCGCCGTGAACGTACTTTGCGCCTCGGCGTGTCCCGGCGGCAAGCCCGTTACGGTATGGAAGTAACCGGGCGCTGCCTCCAATACACGTTGAAGCGCCGCCATCTCGTCCGTTCTGCCGGATAGCAAGCGCAGTGTGAGCGGCGCATCGGACGTTTGCCGGGCGGTTTCTATCGGGCGGCTTTGATCTCGGTCCACTGCTTATTGCGCAGACGTCGCTGCGCGACGGTGAGGTCCTTCAATTGCTCGAGCTTGCCTTGCAGCTCCTTCGGCGGAAATACCGCGGGCAGCTTCAGTATCTCCGGTTTGATGTACTTCATCGCGTCCATGTTGGGATTGCCGGAGCCGATCAGGTTCGTAAGGTCGGCGGAATTGCGCCCCTCGAGCATGAAGTTCATGAACTTGAGCGCGAGATCGGGCCGCGGCGCATTCTTGTGGATCACCATGTTGTCGACGGCGAGGACCGCGCCTTCCTTCGGCATCCCTTGCAGAATGTGGAACTTGCGCCCGGCGGCCTGCGCATCCTGGTTCGCCTGAAAGATGTCGTTCGAGTAACCGTGAACGAGCCAGATGTTGCCAACGGTGAGCTCCTTGATGTACGAAGACGCGTTGAAGGCCGCCCAATAAGGCTTCGCTTTCTTGATGAGCGCAGTGGCCTCGTCCCAATGCTTCGGGTCCGTGTCGTTCGCCGAATAGCCGAGATACTTGAGCGCGGCGGCAAACAACTCGCTCGAACTGTCGAGCACGGTAACGCGTCCTTTCACTTTCTCGAGATATTTCGGATCGAATATGACCGCCCACGTGTCGGTGGGCAAGCCGAGCTCCTTCATTTTTTCGTCGTTGTATCCGATGATCGTCGTCGACATCGCATACGGGACCGAGTACTGGTTACCCGGATCGAACGGCGTGTTGAGATAGACGGGTTCGATGTTCTTCAAGTTGGGAAGCTGCGCCTTGTCGATCGGCTTCAGCTGGCCGCCGCGAACGAGCGCCTGCACGGCGTTGGCCGTCGGTACGAGGATGTCGTAACCCTTGGCGCCAGCAGCGAGCTTCGCCAGCAGCTCTTCGTTGTCCGAGTAGTACGTTTGCACGACCTCGCACTTGCATTGCTGCTCGAAGCGCTTGATCGTTTCGGGCGCGATGTAATTGTTCCAGTTGTAGAGGTGCAGCTGATCGGCGGCGAGCGCGGTGCCGGCGGGCAGCGTAATAACAGCGGCGAGAACGGCGGCGACCGCGGCAATCATCTGATTCATGGCGTGATCCTAGTCGGAGCGAAGGAGGTTGGGCGACAGCTTCGACGCGATGACGATCAGCATCAACGTCAGCAGCATCAGCAACGTTGACACCGCGTTGACCTCGGGCGTGACCGCGATCTTTATCATCGAATAAATCTGTAGCGGCAGCGTGACCGTGCCGGCGCCGGCTGTGAAAAACGTGATGACGAAATCGTCAATCGACAGCGTGAACGCCATCAACGCGCCTGCGATGACGCCGGGCATGATCAACGGCAGCGTAATGTAGCGAAACGCCTGCAACGGCGACGCTCCGCAATCGCGTGCGGCCTCGGTAAGCGCCTCGTCCATGCCGGCTAGCCGCGCGCGCACGACGATCGCCACAAATCCGATGCAAAAGGCGATGTGCGCAAGCGCCACTGATATGAGCCCGAGCGTGAAGTTCAGCAACACGAAAAAGATCAACAGGCTGACACCCATCAGGATCTCCGGAATCGCGATCGGTGCCAGGACGAGCACGGGCAGCAGACGCTGCTTGTAGCGATACATCGCCATCCCGGCCATCGTGCCGAGCGCCGTCGATACGAGACTGGCGCTGATGCCGATCAACAGCGAGTTACCGGCGGCGGTCAGCATGTCGCTGTCTTCTGCGAGCTGCCGGTACCAGTCGAAGGTGAATCCGACCCATTCGGCGTTGAGCCGCGAATTGTTGAACGAGTAGACGACAACGATGATCAGTGGAACGTAGAGGAATGCGTAAGCCGCAATCGCCGTCAACAAGAGCCATGGAGACCGCTTACGCACGTTCCGGTCCCCCAAAGCCGGCGCCGCGCTGGCCAATCCACGCCGCGAATCCCGCAAGGGCCAATGCCGCGAGCGTCAGCACGATCGACAGCACGCTGCCGAACGGCCAATCGCGTGTTTCGAGAAACTGCTGTTTGATCAGATTGCCGATCAAGCTGTCGTTCGGTCCGCCTAGAATGTCGGGGATCGCGAAAATACCCAGCGCGGGAATAAAGACCAATGCGGCGCCTGCATACACGCCGGGTAGCGACAATGGAAACGTGATGCGCCAAAAGCGATTCCACGCATTCGCGCCCAAATCCTGCGCCGCGTCGAGCAACGCTTGATCGTGCTTTTCAAGATTTGCGTAAAGCGGCAGCACCATGAACGGCAGATGTACGTAGACGAGACAGACCAGCACTGCAAACGAGCTGAAGAGCAGTGGAACGGGTTCGATGCCGAACGATCCGAGCACGCTGTTGACGGCGCGTGCGAGTGCCGCGTTCGGGCCCAGAATGATCATCCACGCGTAGATGCGAATCAGGAAGTTGCTCCAGAACGGCAGGATCACGAGCAGCAACAGCAGATCGCGATATTTCTTCGGGCTCTTGGCGATCAATACTGCGAGCGGATAAGCGAGCAGTAAGCAGATCAGCGTCGTCAATAGCGCGTACCAGACGGACTTCACAAAGATCTCGAAGTAGATCGGCTCGGTAAAGAATCGCGTATACGTCTCGACGTTGAGGTCGAGCTTGCCGTTCTCATCGATCAACGGTGCGAGCCCACCGAATTCGCCCGGCGAGCGAAACGACGCGAGCACCATGATGAGCGTCGGGACCGCAAAGAACACGATGAGATAGGCGAGCGGCGGGCCGCTGACCAGCCATTTTCCGATCCGGGGTCCGATCGGCGCCACGCTCATTCTCGGCCTCCTTGCGTCTCTCGTGCCAAATGTAGGGTCGCGTCGTCGGCCTCACTCAATCGCGCTCCGACGCGCCCTTCGGGCCTTGCTCGGCTTTGCCTCGCCGGAGCGCTCATTCGGCGATGAAATGCCCGGCGTCAACCGGCCAGCTCATCTCGACGGCATCGCCCACTTCGAAGAATTGCGCACGTCCGCTCTGCGAGTTTGCGCGCAGCGCCTCGACGCGGGTTCCGTCTTGTGTGGCGACCTTGTAGACCGTCACGTCGCCCATGTAGAGCAGCTCCGCTACCGTGCCGCGGTAATGACGATCCGGCGGACGCGACGACGGTGCTTCGATGCGAATCTTTTCCGGACGCAGCGCGATCGATCCGGCGAGACCCGGCGCAATTTGTGAAGAAGCCGCCACGTCGACCGGGCCCAGCCCTTTCACGTCGAGCGTGACGACTCCGTTCGCGTTTGCGACGACCGGCCCGGAGAGCAGATTACAGTGTCCGATGAAGTCGGCGACGAAGCGCGTCCGCGGATGGTTGTAGATGATCGATGGCGCATCCATCTGCTCGACGCGTCCATGACTCATGACCGCGATTCGTCGCGACAACGCGAGTGCCTCGGTCTGATCATGGGTCACGTAGACGAATGTGATGCCGACTTCCTTCTGTAGATCGATCAACTCGATCTGCATTTCCTCGCGGAGCTTCGCATCCAGCGCGGCGAGTGGCTCATCGAGCAACAGCACC
The DNA here is from genome assembly GCA_036505865.1 of Casimicrobiaceae bacterium. Taxonomy (GTDB): domain Bacteria; phylum Pseudomonadota; class Gammaproteobacteria; order Burkholderiales; family Casimicrobiaceae; genus VBCG01. Next base: position 44,784 of record DASXSP010000052.1, on the reverse strand, counting down.
GTCGGATGCGTGACCAGCGCGCGCGCGATGGCCACACGTTGCTTCTGTCCGCCCGATAATTCCTGTGGCATCCGCTTGCCGAAGCCTGTGAGGCGTACATCCGCGAGCGCTGCGTCGATTTTCGCTGCGATCTCGCGCTCGGGCGTTTTCGCCATGCGGAGCGGAAATGCGACGTTGCCCTCGACGGTCATGTGCGGGAAAAGCGCGTAGCTTTGGAACACCGTGCGCACGGGCCGAGCTTCCGGGGGCTTGCCGGCGAGATCTTCTCCGTTCAGAAGGATGCGGCCGCCGTCGGGAAGATCGAATCCGGCGATCATCCGTAACAGCGTCGTTTTGCCGCAGCCGGACGGCCCGAGCAACGTGAAGAATTCACCGGCCTCGATGGCGAGGCTGACGTTGTCGACGGCGGTGAAATCGCTGAAGCGGCGGGTCACGCCTTGAATTTCAAGCAGCGCCATCGGCGCGACAATCCCTTCGGATTCGGTTGCGCCGGATTGTATAGGGAACGAAGCGGACGCGCCCCGGGTCTAATTTTGCCGCTGTCGGCGTATGCCCTGAGGGAGGCGTGATGGGCAATTGGCGTTGGCAGGACTATCTTCTGTTGTTCTTCGGCATCTGGATCGCGGCATCCCCTTGGTTGCTCGGTTTTGCCGACGACGTCGGACCGGGGATGTGGAACGCGGTTCTCGTGGGTCTCGCGATTTGCGCGCTCGCCGTCATCGACCTCGATTTGCCGTCCAAAGCGGACGAATGGACGATGATCGCGCTTGGAGTGTGGGCGGCGGTTTCACCATGGGTGCTCGGTCTTACGGGTCTTCCGATGATGATGACGAGCATGTTGGTGTCCGGCATTGCAGTCGTCGCATCGACCGCATGGGAGCTCATGGCGGACGGCTGGCGCAAGCCGAAGGATCCCGTCCACAGCCACTGAAGGACTGCGGTGGGGCCGGCGGCTCAAAAGGCCGCGAGCAGCCCCGTTTTGTCGCAGAGCAAGGTTGCAGCGGACAGCGTGCAGCGCGTCAGCACGCGACCGTCTCGCGTGTACGCATTGACTCGCCAGCGTGTCTCGTGCCGTTCGAGCAAGACGAAACCGAAACGCGCACCGTGCGCGATCGTGCCGACAACGGTGCCGGGAGCCGGCGACAGCGTGGGTGGAAACGGATCCGGCAATTCGACGTCGAGATAGTCGCCGCCGATGCCTGCAATGACCGTTGCCGGCTGACTCGCAAAGCCGATCGCCTGAAAATCGTGGATGTGCCCGTGCAGCGCCAACTCGACGCCACCGGGAAAGTATCGCGTTCCAAATAGCGTGCTAGCGACCGAGAGCAGCGCGGCATTGCCGGGAAGCGGCGGCGCGCCGCTCTGAGGAACGAAGCCCAACAGCGGATGATGCGAGGCGAACACGCTTGCCACGCTGCTGCGATTCGTGAGTGCTCGCGCCTCTTCGAACTGTTCGCGGTACGCGCGAAATTGCGGATCCGACTCGGGAAGCGGCGTGTATCCGGCCTTTGCCGAGTCGAACACAATGACCTGCACGTCGGCCCCGATGGGTACCGCGTATGAAGCGGAGTAGTTTGCATTGACGTCGTCGGCGGGATCGTCGCAGGAACGCTTCGCCTCGAACGGCCGCGGATCGAGAAATCGAAACCAACCCTGGCCCGCACGTGCGCATTCTTCGTGATTGCCGCGCACGACGATCCACGGCGCGGCGGCGAGGAGTGGTGCGGCCGGCGCGAAGAAGTCCGCCTGCCATGCATCCCAACCGTACCCCCACGGGCTTCCACGGCAGCCGGCGTTCGACGCCGGGCATGCGTTTTCGCGGTAGTGATAGTCGCCGACGTGGATGACGAGATCAGGCGCAAAGCGTGCGGCCGTCGCAGCGACGCTCGCGAACGGCCATGCTGCGGCGTCGTCGCAATTTTGCCATGCGTTGTCGAAATTCTTCAGGCGACAACCGGAGTCGCCCAGCACGACGATCCGCTGGGGACTCGTCCGTGGCAATGGAAGCACCCGGGCGCCGATGCTCGCTTGCGTGGCGCCGCGCCGCACGTCGTGCTCGCACACGGTGACTGGAAACGCGGACGGCTTGGAATCGGCAGGCGCACTCGCTGTCGGACGCAGCGGCACAATCGCGGCGCCCACGCGAACCGTCATGGTGAACGCGCTACCGTCGACGGTGATCGATGGACACGCATTCGCTGACGTGATCGCTCGCGCGATCGCCGCGTCACTCGGACCAAGCTCGATCCACGCCGCCTTGATCTCGGCTTCGCCCAAGTCTTCGCGAGGTGGCGTCGCGCCGCACGCGGCGAGCAATAGCGCAATGCCGACGATCGAACCATGCGGGTTCACGTCGAATCCGAGCACGACGTTCGCCGTCAAAGTGTTATGGGATGAGATGGCGCATCAACAGCGCAATAGTAACTGCGAGGAGCAGCGCTACCACAGCAAGCCACCGATTGCGCGCTCGTTGCGCTGCGACAAACTCCCGCATCACTGTATCGGAGGCTACGGGTGGCGCCAGCAGCCGCTGATGCAAAAGGCGCGGCAACTCGGGCAACGCACTAACGATGTACGGCGCCTCGGCGATCAAACGTCGCTCGAGCGCGCGCAACCCGATCTGATCTTCCATCCAGCGTTCGAGAAAGGGCTTCGCCGTCACCCAAAGGTCGAGATCGGGGTCGAGTTGCCGGCCGAGCCCCTCGACGTTCAAGAGCGTCTTCTGCAACAACACGAGCTGCGGCTGAATCTCGACATTGAACCGTCGCGATGCCCGGAACAGCTGCACCAGCACCTTCGCAAGCGAGATTTCCTTCAGCGGACGATCGAAGATCGGCTCGCACACGACGCGGATTTCACTTTCCAGCTCATCGATGCGTGTCTCAGGCGGCACCCATCCTGATTCGATGTGTGCGGTTGCGACGCGGTGGTAATCGCGGCGAAAGAACGCCAGAAAATTCTGCGCGAGATAGCTTTTGTCGCGCTCGGACAGCGTTCCCATGATGCCGAAGTCGAGCGAAATGTACTTGCCGTGGTTTGCCGGATCGATGGCGACGAAGATATTTCCCGGGTGCATGTCGGCGTGAAAGAACCCGTCGCGAAACACTTGTGTGAAAAAAATCTCGACACCGGCGCGCGACAGCCGCTTGAGGTCGATCCCCGCGCGCGGCAATTCTTCGATACGCCCGATGGGAATGCCCGCCATCCGTTCCATGACGAACACTTCGGTGTCGGTCCAATCCCAATAGACTTCCGGAATGAGCAGCAGCGGCGAATGCTTGAAATTGCGGCGGAGTTGCGAACAGTTGGCCGCTTCGCGGGTGAGATCGAGCTCGTCGCGAATCGTCTTTTCGAATTCGACGACAACTTCGCGTGGCTTCAATCGCTTGCCTTCTTTCCAGAGGCGTTCGACGAGCATCGCGGCCGTGTGCATCAACGTCAGATCGTGCTCGATGACCTCGACGATGTTCGGCCGCAGCACCTTGACGGCGACCTGTGCCCCGGACTTGGCGCCGATGCCATCCGGCAATTGCGCGAAATGGACTTGCGCGACAGACGCGCTTGCGACGGGCGCCGGATCGAATGCCTTGAAGACCTGCTCGAGCGGCCTCTTGTAAATGCGCGTCAACGTCGCGACGACCTGCTCGGATGGAAACGGCGGAACGCGATCCTGCAGCTTGGCGAGCTCGTCGGCGATGTCGGTCGGCAGCAAATCGCGACGCGTCGACAACATCTGACCAAACTTGACGAAGATCGGTCCGAGGTCCTCGAGCGCTTGACGCAAACGAACCGCGCGCGGCGATGAGAGATCGCGCCAGAAGAAGAACGCGTTGACGAACGGTCGTAACGCGCGCGTGCGTTCGTGCCCCAGCGCGAACTCGTCCAGGCCGTGCTTCAGCGCGACCATGACGATGCGGGCAAGGCGCGTGATGCGCATGCTCGCGATTCTACGTGAGCATCTTCAGCGGAAAGGAGGCCGGTGGCGGAACTCCGCTAGAGCACGAACCGCGGGCGTCGTTTGCGCGGCGCCTTTGGCGCGTCCGATGGTCCCGGATTTTCTGTGCTCGAGGACGCTTGCGCTTCACGAGGGTCGGGCGGTCGTGCGGCGCGTCGGTTGGCTGCCGCGCCGCGCCGTTTCTTAACGTCTTGGTTCATTTCGAGAGCGCGCCGGCGTGCGATGCGCGGTTGGCGGCAACCGGCCGCATTGCCGAAGGGATATTCACGCAAATATTGATAACGAAGATCGCAAGTCCCGTCGCCGTAACGATCGATGAAATACCGACAACGGGCGCGAACGCCTCGTTGCCCGACAGCAGAAACGCAAGCGCCGCCATCAGTATCGGCAGCGACACGTTGTGCATCCAGAAATGGATCTGGGCAAGCCGCGTCTTCGCCGCTTCGGGGAATTGAACGTAGATCAGCCCGGCCAAGGCGAGCGATGCCCATCCGAGCAGGTTGATATGCGCGTGCACCGGGTGCAGCGTGAACTGGTGCGTGATGCCCATGTACAACCCCATCGACACACCGACGAACAGGTAAACAGCCGCGATTTTCAATAGTCTGATGCCCATTGCGATATCTCCTTCGAAGCACAAAACGTTGCCACGCTGTAGTGCGCGAGCCCCAACGTCGGCACGATCTCGGCCGCGAAGCCGATGGCGGCTAAGACGGTGAGAGCGACGCCGATGGCGGTGCGCACGGTCCTCTGGATCCACATGTCGATCTCCTCTGAACGGGACGCCGGCCGGCATGGTCGAGCGACGCTCCCGTACGGCGCGCATCGTCGCGCGGCGGCACTTGCAGATGGCTTACGGATCGCCGGACGACGGCGAAGGCGGCCCGGACCTTCGCGCTAGACGGCGTTCAGGCTGGCACGTACCGACTCGGTCTCTGCGGCGGGCCTGCGATTCAGTACGATCGATAGGAGCTCACGGCAGCGCCGGTACGTCGTCAGTGCGCCAGCGGGATCGCCGAGCTCGCGCTGGCAAACCATCAGGCGGCGATAGATCGCTTCCGCGAGGTTGTCGAGCTCGAGGGCGCGCTCGTAGAGTCCGCGCGCCGCCGCAAAGTCGCCACGTCGCTCGAGACTCTGTCCCTCCGCGAGCACGCTTCGCGACAGCTTTGCCTGCAATCGGTCGCGCAGCGGCAGCATCCAGGTCGCCGCTGCTTCGAGACTTAAAAAATGTCCCCGGTAGAGCGAGAGGGCCGCGTTCAAGCGCGCCGGCTCTGCCTCGAGCGCGGCTTCAAACGCCCACGTATCGAGCCAGACGACGGCCGGATTGAACGACAACTTTCCCTCAGCGAGCACGAGCGCAGTATCGACATCGAGCAACTTGCGAAGACGATACAGATTGCTGTCGAACGATGTCTTAGCGACGTCGCCTTCTGCGTCGGGCCACAGCAGCGCTGTCAGCATCGCGGCGTCGACGTTGCGGCCGCCATGCGCGATCAATGCCTTCAAGAGCTCCAGCGGCTTCTTTTGCGCCTTGCCTTTCGAGACTAACGGTTCGCCGTTGCGACGAATGACGAATTCTCCGAGCGTACAGATAGCCACCGGCCATGGCCATTGCAGTGTGTCGGCCGACGGCGCTGGGAGCTGCCGTTCACGAATCAGTTCGCACACGAATTCGCGCTCGACGCCGTGCTCGAGCGCCACCGCGAACAATGGCGCCATCACTTGCGGCAGTTGTCGCAGGAAACCGCGATACTGGTGCTCGCGTGCCGCGCTTAGCGCGGTACGCAATAGATCGACGGCGATATCGACGTGCCCATCGCGTAAGGCCGCATGCGCCTGCACGAAGCTCCGCTGCAGCTCGAAGTTGCGGCGATCGACACCGCTCGCCAATCCGACGGCCTCATCGTAGCGCGCGAGCGCAGACGCAACGTCACCGGCGTCGAGATACGAGATCGCCTGACGCACAACGAAATGCGGAATCTGCATCTGCGGCAAGCCGACCTCACGACCAATGGCCGTTGCGTCGGCCCCGGCGGCAATCGCTTCTCGAGAGCGGCCTAGCAGTGCATGAATGTACGATTCCTGGAAACGAAAATAAGCGACGTCCATCCGCCGCGCCGGGTTCAGCACGCTGCGCAATTTTTCGAACGTGGCAAGCGCGCCCGGCACGTCGCGCGACGATACGGCGGGCGTCAACTCCGCGTGATAGATCTCGAACAGCACCGACTTCAAGCCATTGTCGCGTGCAATCGCCTCCGCTTCATCGATCGTGCGCTTCGCTTGCGCATAGCGTCCGTGAATCTGATGATTGAACGAGAGATGGACGCGCCACCAGACGCGGTTCAACGGGCTTGTCTGCGGGTCCGCGATCCAGGGCGTCGCGCGCGCGATAAGTTGGTCGGCGACGTCGCCCTTCGTCGTCCAGTTGTAGTAATTAAACAGGATCGATGCGGCGTTAACGCGGAAGTTGACCGGTACCTCGAGCGCCGATTCCGCAGCGATCAAGCGTTCGACCTTGGCCGCGACTGCGCTGATACGCGGATGCGCGGGCTGGCGGAACAACAGTGCGATCAAGTACGCCGAATAGACGCGCAACGCGTCGTACGGGGCGTTGAACGGCGGCGCCGCGCCTACATGCCGATCGAAGACGGCAATCCAGCGGTCGAGCGGCGCGAAGTCCGCCCATTCGAAATAGTGACAATCGACGGCGTGCGCTGCAGTCATCAGCATACGCCGCAGATCGCCGCAGGCTTCGAAGCCATCGTAAGCAACGCTCAACAGCTCCCTGGCGCGACGAGGTTCGGCATAAAGAAGTGCAACGCCGAGATAGAGCGCGAGTCGCGGCTCACGGTCGCGATACTCGCGCGGCAACGCGTCGATCCAATCAGCGAGCGTATTGCCGCGGCCTTCGGCCAGCAGCAGCGCGCCGGCATGCAACGAAAGTCCCGTCAGCGCCGCCCACGCATTCGCTTCGCGATAGAGCTTTGCGGCGGCGTCGAAATCGCCGCGACCCACCAGCTGCCCGGCTGCGCGATCAAGCGCGGCGTTACGTTCCTCCGGCGGCAATCGTCGACGGCCTTCGGCCAGGAGAAACTCACGAAACAACGCATGAAATTGATAAACAAGATCGGGTCCATTGCGCCGCCGGTCGATGAACAGATGATGGCGGTACAGATAGTCGAGCACGCGCGGCGCTTCGGGATCGCCGGTGATGGCTTCCGCATCGCTCGCGCCGACCGTCGGCAGTAGCGCCGCCAGCATCAACGTGCGCTGATTCTCGGGACGCGCGCGACTGAATATTTCGCCGGTGAAATACGCGAACACCGCGTCCTTGCCATCGGGCAGCCGCGATTCATCGCGCGCGTCGACGTGGCGCGACAGATGCTCGCGCATGAGCACGATGCCGGCGGCCCATCCTTCGCTGGCGCGATGGATCGCGTCGCGCATCGACGGTGGAAAACCGGTATTCGCCGTGATCGCTTCGGCTTCGTCCGCGGTGAATCGAAGCTCTTCCCAATCGATCTGCGTGACCGACTGGTCCGCGGCGAGGCGTCCAAGCTCGGGCGGCGGCGGCATCCGCGAAATAAACAGGATGTTCAATCCAGGCGGCAGCTCGCGAATCCCTTCGCTAAATGCAAAACGCCACGCGGCGCTTGCCGGCGCCTCGTGGAAGTTGTCGACGACGAGAAGCGAACCCGTCGGAAAAAGCGCAAAGAACGCACGCATGAAGCGTCGCGTGAACGTCGTCAGGTCCGTCAAATATTCGGGACCGAAGCGCGGCAGCTCCGCCAAACGCTTTGCTCGCGCACCCGCCAAATCGGCAGCCGCGAGCGTGAGGTAATGAAAGAACGTGCCCGGATCAGCGTCGGTGCTATCCGTCTGAAACCAAATGCCATTGAGCTTGCGCGACACGACATAGCTGCCGACCAGCGTCGATTTCCCGGCACCCGGCGGGCCGGCGATCCAGATGATCGGATGCGAGCGGAGCGCGTCGATCCGCGCGAACAGGCGCTCGCGCTTGAGGACGTTATAGAGACGCGGACGACTGAACTTGGCAAGCGTAACCGGCGCTGCCGACAAAGCGCGTGACTTCGACATTCGTGGTGCTAGACGAGCCGTGCGCCGGACATTCGATCCGATAGTGCGGCGACGCGCGTCACAAGTGCATCGACACGCGACGCGATGCCGTTGGTATCCTCACGGAAACGTCGGAGCTCGTCCCCGCGCGCCAGCAACTGTACCTCGTCGCGCGCATACCGAACGATGCTCTCGGTGACGCGTTCAGCGGCATACGCGGGGAAGGCAAGCAGCTGGCGACCCGCATCCGCGACGCGCTGGCCGACGATCGGGCCCATCGCGCGCGCAAACGCCTGCTCGACGAACCAAGGCAGCGTCTGCGCGAGCTCCTTCAGTGTTCCGCCGAGCGCAGCGTCGCCGTCTTCGCGCACATGCTCGTTCCATTGCCGCGGGTCGGCGAGGAACGATGCGAGATTGAGGGGTGAGATCGCCAGAGAAAGATCCGGCGCGCTACCGGCGAGCGGAGCATTTTCGAGCGTGCCGTCCGCACCGATCCGAAAGGCCGCGCTCGCGGGTCCGACGGTGATGGCGAACGCGCGCCCGGCATGCAACGAGAGCTTGTCGCGCGCCCACGTTTCGCCGCGGAGCATTCGATTCGCAAGCTCGCTCGGGAACGCCGCCGGGTCCAGCATTGTTTAGCCTCTACTGCAAGGCCAAGGGCTCTTCGGCTTGCTGGATGCCGGCGAGCAGCCATCCGGATGAGCCGTCGACCGGTTTCACCAGATTCCAGATTTCCACAAACGGTTTCGGCTGTGCCGCGCCGTCTTCGCGTACCAGCCCGTTGAATCGAACACTCGCAACATGCTGCCGGCCTTCGGTGACGACCTCGAGAATCTCGGCGTCGAGCGCGGCGACTTCCGTCGGCACGTGCGAATCGCGCTCGTCGATCTCGCGCGACACTTCGGCGAACAACGCCGGCGTCATGACATCGGACAGCGCTGTGCGATCGGCCTTGTCGTAGGCACCTTGCAGTCGGCGAAACTGCAACTTCGCCTGCTGCAAAAACGCCTCCGTATCGAATCCCGGCGGCAAGAATTTCACCGCTGACGACGTTCCGCTATTGAGGGTGGGCTCTACGCGGGATGCAAGTGGCGGTGGCGGCGTGGACGCGATGTACGGCGTGCGATTCGCACCCGCGGCAACCGGCGACGCCGTTGAACGCGGTAACAAGAAGCGTCGGACGAGGAAGATCGCGCCGATCACGAGCAGACCGACGAGCAACAAGCTGCCGAACGATTCGGAGAGCCCGAGATGCGACATCAGCGCTGCGAGTCCGAGTCCCGCTGCGATTCCCGCGATCGGCCCGAGCCAGCGGGACATGCCCGATGGCGCTGGCGCCGCCGGCGTTGCTGCACGCGCTGCGGCCGCCGCGGGTTGCGCAGGCATCACCGGATCGGATGCGGCCCCTGGTCGCGGCGCTACGCTCGGCGCTGGTTGGCTGGGCGCAACGTTTTGGCGTTGCATGCCGAAACTCCGTCCACCGCCCAACCGCTTGGCATCGGCGACGTCGGCAGAAAGAAGCGCGACTGCGGTCATGGCGCCGATTGCGAGAGCGAGAAATGATTTCATGTGATCTCCTGGTAATGCGCCTACAGAACTTGCTAATACACGTACCCAATATGGAGGGCGACAATGCCCGCCGCAAGGTTGTGGTATTCGACGCGATCGAAGCCGGCTTCGATCATCGTCGCCTTCAGCGCGTGCTGGTCGGGATGAACACGAATCGATTCCGCGAGATAACGGTAGCTTGCTTCGTCGTTCGCGATTCGCTTGCCAAGCCGCGGCAGCACCTTAAAACTGTACCAATCATACGCCGGCGCGAGTGGCGCCCAGACGCGCGAAAACTCGAGCACGAGCGCGACGCCGCCCGGTCGGAGCACGCGCCGCATCTCTGCGAGTGCGGCTTCCTTTCGCGTCACGTTGCGAAGCCCGAAGGCTATCGACACGCAATCGAAGGCGCCCGATTTGAACGGCAGCGCTTCGGCGTCGCACTGCACGCTGGGGACTGCAACGCCTGCATCGAGCAATTTGTCGCGTCCCGCCGCAAGCATCGCACCATTGATGTCGGTGTGGATGACGGTGCCTGTCTCGCCAACGCGTGCGTGGAAAAGGCGGGTGAGATCGCCGGTCCCGCCGGCGATATCGAGCACTTTCGACCCGGCATGGACGCCGGACACTTCCGCGGTGAAGCGCTTCCACATCCGATGGAGGCCCGCGGACATCAGGTCATTCATCAAATCGTACTTGCCGGCCACCGAATCGAACACGCCGCGGACGCGGCGCGTCTTCTCGGCAGGCGTCACGCTTTCGTAACCGAAATGCGTCGGATCGGTCATGATCGTGCGTTCGTCACGTCGGTTCCCGGCTTGCGCCGGCCTTCGCGAGCCGCGCGATATAGCGCTGCCAGAGCTCGTCCTGGCGTATTCCAAGGTCGTAGAGGTAATCCCACGAGTAGATGCCCGACTCGTGGCCGTCGGAGAACGTGGGACGAAGGGCGTAATGCCCCACGGACTCGACGTCGGTGATCGTTACGTCGCGCTTGCCCGTCTGCAACGTTTCCTGTCCGGGCCCATGGCCGCGGACTTCGGCGGACGGCGAATAGACACGTAGAAATTCATATGGGAAGCGGAAGGTCTTCCCGTCGGCGAACACGAGCTCGAGGACGCGCGATGCCTGATGCAGCTTGATCTCTGTCGGCAGCGGGGTGTTGGCGTCGAGACCGCCCATAAATTTGCGCGCTCAAAGCAAGAGCCTAGCACATCTAAAGTGAGCGCCGCCGGGTGCGAACTAATCCCCCGTTGGGGCAGCGCAGCGGCTTCATTGGCCACTGAGGCGCAAGGGGGATCTAAGTCGGCGACTAGAACGTGTTTTGCGTCGTCGCGTCGGGAACGATGTCGAGGTTGCCGATGCCCGAGAAAACGTTACGGTTTTTCGCTTCCTTGCCGTGCAGCTTGATCTCGAGCCGCAGGTCGTTCAGCGAATCGGCATTGCGGAGCGCGTCTTCGTAGCTGATCAGGTTGGCTTCAAACAGATCGAAGAGTGACTGATCGAACGTCTGCATGCCGAGCTCGCGCGACTTCTTCATGATCTCCTTGATGCCCGAGACGTCGCCTTTGAAGATCAAGTCGGAGATGAGCGGAGAATTCAACATCACTTCAACGGCCGGCACACGGCCACGACCATCGCGCCTGGGAATGAGCCGTTGCGCGACGAACGCGCGCACATTGAGCGACAGGTCCATCAATAGCTGCGCGCGCCGCTCTTCGGGGAAGAAGTTGATGATCCGATCGAGCGCCTGGTTCGTGCTGTTCGCGTGCAGTGTCGCGAGACACAAGTGGCCCGTTTCGGCGAACGACACCGCATAGTCCATCGTTTCGCGGTCGCGGATTTCACCGATCAGGATGACGTCGGGCGCCGCGCGAAGCGAGTTCTTGAGCGCGATCGACCAGCTGTCGGTGTCGACGCCGACTTCACGCTGCGTCACGATGCAATTCTTATGGTCGTGGACGAACTCGATCGGGTCTTCGATCGTGATGATGTGGCCGTAGCTGTTTTCGTTGCGATAGCCCAGCAGCGACGCCATCGACGTCGACTTGCCGGCACCGGTCGCCCCGATGAACAGCATGATGCCGCGCTTCGACATGATGATGTCACGCAGCACCGGCGGCAGGCCCAGCTCCTCGAACTTCGGAATGTCGGTGGTGATCGTCCGCAGCACCATCCCGATCCGTCCTTGCTGTACGAACGCGTTGACACGGAAGCGGCCCACACCGGGCGGGCTGATCGCGAAATTGCACTCCTTCGTTCCCTCGAACTCGCCGGCCTGCTTGTCGTTCATCACGCTCCGGACGAGCTCGATCGTGTGCTGTGGAGACAACGCTGATTTCGACACGGGCGTGATCTTGCCGTCGACCTTGATCGCCGGCGGGAAGCCCGCCGTGATAAACAGGTCGGAGCCCTTCTGCTTGACGAGCAGGTCGAGCAGGTCGTGGATGAACTTGGTTGCGCGCTCTTGTTCCATTGCGAATCTCCCGCGGCCGACGCTACCCGCCGCCGAACAACTCCTTGTTCACTGCGCGCTGGCGCGCTTCCGAAGGCATGACGAGGTTGCGTCGTACGAGCTCGACCAAACATTGATCGAGCGTTTGCATGCCGACCGATTGACTCGTTTGGATCGACGAATACATTTGCGCGACCTTGTTCTCGCGGATCAGGTTGCGGATTGCCGGGGTGCCAATCATGATCTCGTGCGCCGCCATCCGGCCCTGTCCATCTTTTGTCTTGAGCAGCGTCTGCGAGATCACGGCCACGAGCGACTCCGACAGCATCGACCGCACCATGTCCTTTTCCGCCGCCGGGAACACGTCGATGATGCGATCGATCGTCTTGGCCGCCGAGCTCGTGTGCAGCGTCGCAAACACGAGGTGGCCGGTTTCGGCAGCGGTCAGCGCAAGGCGGATCGTCTCCAGGTCTCGCATTTCGCCGACCAGAATGTAATCAGGGTCCTCACGTAACGCGGCGCGAAGCGCGTTCGGAAACGACAGTGTGTGCGGTCCGAGCTCGCGCTGGTTGATCAGGCACTTCTTCGATTCGTGCAGGAATTCGATCGGATCCTCGATCGTGAGGATGTGGCCGTATTCGTTTTCGTTTACATGGTTGACCATCGCGGCGAGGGTCGTCGACTTGCCCGAGCCGGTGGGTCCGGTGACGAGGATCAAGCCGCGCGGACGTTCTGTCAGCGGCGCAAACGCTTTGGGCGCGCCGAGTTCCTCGAGCGACAGCACTTTCGACGGAATCGTGCGAAACGCAGCCGCGGCGCCGCGCTGCTGGTTGAATGCATTGACACGAAAGCGTGCGAGATTGGGAACCGCAAAGCTGAAGTCACACTCGAGCGTTTCCTCGTACATCTTGCGCTGATGGTCGCTCATGATGTCGTACACCATGGCGTGCACGTCTTCGTGCTCCATCGGCGGCAAGTTGATCCGGCGCATGTCGCCGTGCACGCGGATCAGCGGCGGCAAGCCGGCCGAGAGGTGGAGGTCGGAAGCCTTGTTCTTGACCGCGAAGGCGAGGAGCTCAGTGATGTCCATCTATAATTCCCGCAGTTCTGGAGCGGCGGCCACACCGTAGCAGCACAATAGGCAAGTGCAACGCAATTCGCGTGCCAGAATCACGCCGGAAACAGGCCGACCGATTATGGGCCACTACGAGAAGCCGTGGCAAGCTGTGCGCGCGCGGATCGCCGATGCCGAGCAGGCGGCGGGTCGCGACCGCAACAGCGTGAAGCTGCTGGCGGTGTCCAAAACGTTTCCGCCCGAAGCGGTTCGATCGATCTACGCACTGGGACAGCGGGCTTTCGGCGAAAACTACGTGCAGGAAGCAATCGAAAAACAACGCGCGCTCGCCGAGTTGCGCGATATGGAATGGCATCTGATTGGCCCGCTCCAAAGCAACAAGGCGCGACTCGCCGCCGAATGGTTCGACTGGGTCGAAACGATCGATCGGCTGAGGATCGCCGAGCGGCTGGCTGCCGCGCGACCGTCCGAACGCAGCCCGCTCAATGTGCTGATCCAGGTGAACGCGAGCGGCGAATCGACCAAGAGCGGCGTTTCGCCTGCGGAGGTGCTCGCGCTGGCGCGAGACGTGCATCGGCTGCCAGGGCTGACGTTGCGCGGCATCATGGGCATCCCGGAGGCGACGGACGACGTCGTCCGCCAGCGGGAGCAATTTCACGCGCTGCGTGCGTGCTTCGATGCATGCTGCGAAGCCGGCATGTCGATGGACACTCTGTCGATGGGAATGTCGGCCGACCTCGAAACGGCGATCGCAGAAGGTGCGACCGAGGTGCGTCTGGGCACGGCGATATTCGGCCCGCGGGTCAAAGCGATCGCATGACGTGAAAACCAGCGCAACGAGAACGGTGTTCATCGGCGGCGGCAACATGGCCACCGCTCTTATCGGCGGACGGATCGCGGCGGGCGCGAAAGCCGGCGACTTCGGCGTCGTCGAGCCGTTGTCCTCGCAACGCGATGCGCTGCGCGCGCGCTTCTCCGGCCTTCACGTCTCTGCCAAAACCGCCGCTGAGGTAGTCGCCGGTGCGAGCGTTGTCGTGCTCGCCGTCAAGCCACAACAGATGCAAACCGCGGCAAGGGCGCTGGCGCCGCACGTGCGCGACGTTCCCGTCGTGCTGACCATTGCGGCGGGCATTCGGACCCGCGATCTATCGCGCTGGCTCGACGGCTATCGTCGCATCGTGCGTGCCATGCCCAACACGCCGGCGTTGGTCGGCGCGGGAATCAGCGGCGTTTATGCATCCGCTGATGTGGATGCGAATGCGCGCGAAGCGGTTGCTGTGATTCTTCGCGCTGCTGGCGAAATTGTTTGGTGCAACGACGAAGCAGCGCTCGACGGCGTCACGGGCGTCTCCGGCAGCGGGCCCGCGTATGTCTTCTACTTTCTCGAAGCGCTCGAGCAGTCTGCGCGCGAGTTAGGCTTTTCTCCCGCCGATGCGCGCCGGCTCGCTTATGCGACCCTGTCAGGCGCGATGCTGCTTGCGCAAAAAAGCGACGCCGACCCGGCAACGTTGCGCGCGCAGGTGACATCGAAAGGCGGCACGACCGAACGGGCGCTGGCGACGCTTGAAGCGAATCATGTCAAGGCAAGTGTCATCGAAGCCGTAAAGGACGCGGCAAAGCGCGCGCAAGAGCTGGGCGACGAATTCGGAAAGGAATCCTAGGCGATGCTCGAGCCGGCACTCAAACTGATCATCGACGTTGTGTTCGGACTTTTGACGTATACGTTGCTGTTGCGCTTCGTCATGCAGGTATTGCGCGCGCCGTTTCGCAATCCCGCCGGGCAGGCCGTGATGGCGCTCACCGATTGGGTCGTCAAGCCGCTGCGAAAGGTTTTGCCGGGATTCAAAGGAATCGATTGGGCATCGCTCATTGCAACGTATTTGTTTCAGCTGCTGTGGCTTCTTGCCTACTATTTCGCGTTCGGCGGCGGCTATTCCCTCGCCGGCAGCGGAGCGTTGTTTCTGTTCGTCGCGGCGATCATCGCGCTCATCCGTGCCGCGCTATGGCTATTGATCATCGTCGTGTTCATCCAGGCGATTCTGTCGTGGTTTGCGCCTGACGGCCCGCTCGCGGGACTGCTGAACGCGCTGACGTTTCCGTTCTTGCGACCGGTGCGAAGGATCGTACCGCCCATCGGTGGCACGCTCGATCTTTCCCCGCTGATTGTGATCGTTCTCGCGCAACTTGCGTTGCTGCTCCCTGTCACGTGGTTGGAATCATCGCTTACGCGGGCGCTTATCGGATGAGCCGCAGGGTCGCCTCAAGGCGCGAATTGCTCCCCCTCTGGGGGCAGCGCAGCGGCGAAGCCGCAAGCGCTGGGGCACACATGAGCAGCGCATGGCGCCGTGATCCCGACGGCGCCATTGTCCTTATGCTCCATGTACAACCGGGTGCGGCGCGATCGGAATTCGCCGGCATGCACGGCGCCGCATTGAAGGTGCGACTGGCCGCGCCGCCCATCGAAGGCAAGGCGAATGCGGAGTTGATGCGCTTCCTCGCCGACGCTTTCGGCGTACCGCAACGTAACGTACTTCTATTGCGCGGCGAGACGTCCCGGGCGAAGACGGTACGCGTTATTGCGCCGCGGAAGATGCCGTCAATGACTTTGACTGGAGGTTTTCAATGAGTGAACACGTCTATAAGAAGCTTGAGCTGACCGGTTCGTCGACAACCGGAATCGAAGATGCCGTTGCGAGCGCGCTCGCCAAAGCGGCGAAAACCGTTCGCAACATGCACTGGTTCGAGGTTATCGAAACCCGAGGACATATCGACAATGGCAAGGTTGCCCACTGGCAAGTGACGATAAAAGTGGGCTTCACGCTGGAAGATTGAGCTTCCGTCATCACCGCTCAGCTAGTTGATTCGCTAAACGAACGTAGTCCGACACGGCGAGCGTTTCGCCACGTGCACCGGGATCAATCCCCAGCGCGCGCATCGGCGTTTCATCGCACATCGACGCAAGCGCGTTGCGCAACGTCTTGCGGCGCTGGCCGAAGGCTGCTGCGACGATGCGAGCGAAAAGCGCTTCATCGTCGATTGCCGGCTTGGCCGCCCCTAGCGGAACGAGGCGGACGAATGCCGAATCGACCTTTGGCGCCGGGCGGAATGCGCCTGGCGGAATGACAAACAATCGCGTCATTCGAAACGTTGCCTGCAGCATGACCGTGAGGCGGCCGTAATCGGAGGTCCCCGGCTCGGCGATCATTCTTGCGACGACTTCCTTTTGCAGCATCACGTGCAAATCGGCGAGCCGATCGGCGAACCTTGCGACGTGGAATAACAGCGGGGAGCTGATGTTGTAGGGTAGGTTGCCGACGATACGCAGCTGTTCGCCCAGCGATACCAAATCGAACGACAACGCATCGGCCTCGTGCAACGTTAGTTCCGCCGACGTAAAGTCTGCACGTAATCGCGCTGCAAGATCGCGATCAATCTCAATCGCGGTGATGTGGCCCGCGCGCGCAATCAGCAACCCGGTGAGCGCAGCCAGTCCCGGTCCGATCTCCACGATGTTGTCGCCGGACCGCGGATTGATCGTATCAACAATGCGCGAAATGTAATGCGCGTCGACGAGAAAATTCTGGCCGAAGCGGCGTCGCGGAACATGCCGGCGACGCTCGGATTGAGTTTGCGCCACAGCGGCGGAGGCTCGGCGTGAATGGAATGGGCCATTATCTCCGCTTTCCGACGCGCGACAGCAAAACGGCGACGGCCGAAGCCGTCGCCGTTAGTGCACGGCAACAATACGCTATCGACTATTGGCCGTGATCGATGACGGTTGTACGATAAGAGCGATAGACGACGGCGGGTTCCCGATACACGACCGCAGGTTCGCGGTAAACGACAGCAGGCTCACGGACGACGGTGGGCTCCTGGTACACGACAGCAGGAGCAGTCCTATAAGCCAAGCCGGTGTCGTAGTGATAGTACCCTGGACCCATTTCAACGGTCGTCGCACAGCCGCCGAGCAATGCACCAAACGCCGCAGCCGCCAGAACCGATTTGATAGAGACACGACGCATAAAAAGCCTCCTTCCCGGTTGCATTGAATAAGGCAAGCGCGGCTCGACAGAGTTTCTGCCGTGAGCGACGATGCACTCTGAGTTCGTTGTAGGCGAAGCACCTACGCCGAGTCCTACAAGGCGATCAACTGCGCATGGAAGGCGTCGACAGCTCGATCGCAAGGTCCAGCGCTGCAAATAGACTTCCGGGGTCGGCAGTACCCGCAAGCGACGGATCACGCGCGAGATCGAGCGCCGTGCCGTGATCGACCGACGTTCGAACGAATGGCAAACCGAGTGTGATGTTGATGCCGTGACCGAAGCTCACCGCTTTGAGCGCCGGCAAACCCTGGTCGTGGTACATCGCGACGATGGCGTCGTAACGACCTGCGATCGCCGGCACGAACACCGTATCGGCAGGAATCGGACCGGTGATATCGCAACCGTGCGTCCGGGCATCGGCGATGGCCGGCGCGATGACGTCGATCTCTTCACGCCCGAGATGTCCACCTTCGCCCGCGTGCGGATTGAGACCGCAAACGGCGA
This sequence comes from Casimicrobiaceae bacterium, assembly GCA_036505865.1. GTDB lineage: Bacteria > Pseudomonadota > Gammaproteobacteria > Burkholderiales > Casimicrobiaceae > VBCG01. The sequence continues at coordinate 27,130 of DASXSP010000052.1, read as the reverse complement.
TTCGCGGCGCAGCGATCCCGAACTTCATCTCGAGCTCGCGCGCGACGATTTCGAGCACTGTCCGAACAATCTCGCGCGTTAACGCGGCAGGGACGTCCTTCAGCGGCAGATGCGTTGTCGCGAGCGCGACACGCAGCGGGGCGGCTCTGTCACCGCCGACGAGCATCATCACAACGCGCGCCGTGCGCGTGCGTTCCGCGAGGAATTCGGTATGACCGGAAAACGCGATGCCGGCGTCCTCGATCGCGCTTTTTTGTACCGGTGCCGTGACCATTGCCGCAAATTCGCCGGACACACAACCGTCACACGCGCGCGCCAGCATCGCAAGAATGCTTTGCGCATTCGTCGGGTCCGGATGACCGGGCGCGGGCGGCACTGCAAGTGATTCGTGCAACACTTCGATCACATTTTTCGGTGCGAACGCCGCGGGATCGTATGGGACGTAGAGGGGTGCGAGCCCAATGCGTCGTGCCCGCTCGGCCAATACCGCACGGTCGCCGACAAAGATAAGCCGCGCGGGCCAGCGCTTTTCGGCTTGCTTCTGCGCAAGCATGGCGAGCAGTTCCGGGCCGATACCCGCCGGCTCACCGCAGGTCACGACGATCGAAGGGATGCTCACTGATGGGACCCTACGCGCTCGATCGTCACCGCCTCGGGATCGCCGAAGATCTCGGCGCTGACATTGGGCACTGCGCGCACGATGAACAATCCGTCGCTGTCCGCATCGATTTGTACTTGCTCGAAGCCGTCGAGCGAGGCCGCCGGTTTGCCGAAGATCCACAACGTCTCGAGCGGTGCCGCCGCGTCGATTTCGTCGGTACGCTCGACGTTGCGGCCCAGCGGCAGTACGTAGCCTTCGCGTCCGAAGACAGGGAATTGATCGAGCTTCGCGCGGTAGCGCAGCACCTGCCGTCCTGCGAATTGCCGCCGCGTGTTCAAGTCGAACCAACTCCCGGGTGGTAGCGCAACCTCGACTTCGCCGTCCGGCTGCACGATGGGCGCCACAAGCAGCGCGTCGCCGCACATGAATTGCGTTTCGAAGTCGCGCACGAGCGCATTGGTCGGAAACGCGAGCGGCATCGCGCGCATTACTGGCATTCCGGTTCGCGTCGCCTGAGCGATGACGCATTCGAGATAAGGAATCAGCCGATAGCGAAATGCCAGCCACTTTCTCGCAATCGCCTCGACGTCCGTGCCGAATGCCCACGGCTCACGCTCGCCGATGCCGTGCATGCGGATGTGCGAGCTGAACACTGACATTTGCAGCCAGCGAACGTAGAGCTCTGCCGATGGGGCCTCGGCGCCGTAGAAACCACCGATGTCCGAGCTGTGGTAAGGGCTGCCGCTCATTCCCCACGACAACCCACCCCGAATCGACGCGGCAAGCCCTTCCCAATCGCTTTGCGGATCGCCACCCCAACCGATTGGATAACGGTGGCTGCCGGACCACGCGGCCCGGCTCCAAATTATCGGCGGACCGTCGCCGTCGCATTGGAACTGCTCGGTCGCCTCGTAAACGCAACGGTTGTAGAGCAACGGATAGACATTGTGCAACCGGCGTCCGCTGTCGCCGTTGAACGCGACGGCGTCGTCCGGGACATGTTCGCCGAAGTCGCTCTTGATCACGTCGACGCCTGCATCGAACAACCCCTTATGCTCATCGCGCCACCATGCGTATGCCTCCGGATTAGTGAAATCGATGATGCCGCTGTCGGCGAGCGGCGTCAGCACGTCGCCGAAGGGACTTGTGTCGGACGTTGTATCCCAGCCAAAGACGTAAGCGTCGCCAGCCTCGTCGGTGAGCAGATAGCCACGCGTTGAAAGCTCGTCGAACAACGGCGAATGAATCGAGACATACGGGTATTCCCAGACGCATATTCTGAAACCGTGCGACTTGATGCGGCCAAGAGATGCGTGGGGATCGGGAAAGCGCTCAGCGTCCCAATTGAAATCAAAGCGTGTCTCGACGTTCCATGCGGCGCGGCCGTCCAGCGTGATGACGTCCGCCGGAATCTTGCGTTCGCGCAATCGCGCAGCGACCAAGGCGGCATCTTCCGGCGTCTTGTAATACGCACGCGATACCCATAGTCCCAAGCTCCAGCGCGGGACCGCCGGCGCGCGACCGGTCACTCCCGTGTAATGCTCGATAATCGCCGCGGGCGTGTCAGCAGCGAAGAAAAACAAATCGAGCGCTTCGTCCTCGACCAACAATGCGTAGCTTCGGTGCGACCAGTCCGGATGGCCGACGCCGTGCGTCACCATGCCCGGCGTGTGAACGAAAACACCCCATGCCCCATGGCCGCTGCCGGCGCTCCATGCGAAGGGCGTGTTCTTGTATGAAAGGCCGGTGTTGACGCCAAGCGCATCTTCGACCTGCGAATGAATCAATTGGCCCCGCTTGTCGAGCGGTCCAAATTTTTCGCCCAGCCCGTACACGTGTTCGCCGCTACGCAAGGCGAAGGCAGCAGTCCACAGGCCACCGCCACGGACACGGCCAAACATCGGCAGACGCGCAAGGCCGCGGAAATGCTGGTCGGTGATCGAAGCGAATACCAGTTGGCCTTTCCACAACAATTGAAAACGTAGTGGAGCACTCTCGATTTCCAGCGTCGCATTTCCCGCCGTAAATCGCCAGGGCGTCGTCGTCAAAGGCGAGATATCGCACGGCGTTGCCCGCGCCTGCACGATGCCGTAATCCGGGCGCGTGCGCGGCCCGATTCGCAACCTGAACACGCCTTCGCCAAAGCTCGACACTTCAAGGATGTCGCCGGTCGACGTTGCGAACGACGCCCCGAATGCGGACGTATCGATGCTCTGATGCGCATCGATGCGTAGATACGCAGTCGGATCCAGGTGCATTTCATGCGGCGGCCGGCGCCGCTCCTAGATAGAGCAACTGGGCTCCGGCAATCCCGGGACGTCGACGCGCATCGCGAACACGCCGCCCGACTGGGGCAATCGGGCCAGTTCGTCGACATCACGCATTTGCCGTGCGCTCGTGACGTAAAGCGTTTTCAAGTCCGCGCCGCCGAACGCGCACATCGTCGGGCACATCGCCGGAATCGGATATTCGGCGATGACGGCGCCGCTTGGTGAGAGCTGCACAATTTTGCCGCCGCGGTAGAACGCGCTCCAATAATTGCCGGAACTGTCGACGGCACCGCCGTCCGGCCGGTCCGTATCGCCATCCCACCGCGCGAACGTTTTGGGATTCGACGGCGTACCGGTCGCCGTGTCGTAGTCGTAGGCGTGGATCGTATGCGTCGGCGTGTCGGCGTGATACATCGTCTGTCCGTCCGGACTCCACGCGAGGCCGTTGCTGATCGTGATTCCACCGATGACTTGAAGGAGCGTGCCGTCGCGGTCAACGCGATATAACGCAGCGGTACTGCTGTCACGCTTTTCGTTCATGCTGCCGGCGAAGAAGCGTCCCTGCGGATCGCAGCGTCCGTCGTTGAAGCGAAAACGTTCGGGATCGTACGGCGCCGCAGCGATCTTGCGCTCGAGCATACCGTTTAATGACGCCGTCCAGATGCCGCTCCGCAGCGCGACAACAAATCCGCCTTGCGCTCGGAGAGCGAAACAGCCGATCGACTCGGGCATCGTAAACATCGTGTCATCGCCCGTCGCCGGATCGAATCGATGCAACGCCGGTGCCTTGATGTCGACCCAGTAGAGCACCTGCTCGACGACGGACCACACGGGGCATTCGCCGAGGCTCGCCTTGGCATCCAGTACGCAGGCGAATGAACGCGACGGGGCGGTGGTCATAGAATCGAAGCGGCTATCCGCATCGTACAAGAATACGCTGCGCCGGGCGCTAGCACGCGCATATCCGTTCCTTGTGCTCCCATAGCGGCGCGATTGAACGCGTCGGTTTCATGCGTCACGGGTTCGACTGCGACAAAGTCGCGTCCGGCCGGCGCATAGACAACCAAGCGGTCGCATGCCGAATCAGCTTCGATCGTCGTCACGAGACCCTGTTCCGCGGAACCGAGCGTGACTGTGCCGTTCCATCCGGTAAAGAGATTGTCGATCGTTGCGTCGCCAAACGTCCGTGGCGCTTTGAACGACCAGTCGTCGATTGCATCGAGTCGCTCGGCCGGCATCTCGCTCGCGTCGTTGATCCAAACCCCTGCTGCGGAGAATTGAAGCGTCGTCGTCGAATCGCGCGGGAAAAAGGGATGCCAACCGAGGCCGAATGGAAACGCGGCGGCACCTACATTTTCGATTGTCAGCGTGGCGGTCAGCAACGCGTGCCGCGCGTCGATGCTCACGAGGTCAAATCCCTGGACGGCGCGAAACGGCCACGGCCACGCCGACGCATCGTCGCCTTGTGCGCGGTGTTCCAGCGTGAGCATCGCACGTGTCGACGTCGCCGCTCGCACCGTCCACGCGCGCTGCCAACCAACGCCATGGATGGCATGCGGACTCGCGCCGAAGTTTCGTATCAACGGCATTCGGCGCCCTTCGAATACCAGACATGCTTCACGGATTCGGTTGGAATAAGGAACGAGCGGATAAGAGCTCGTAAGACGGACATTCGAGCCGGCAAGCGCTTCGTCTGGTGTCGAACGCAAGACCGCCTGCTCCCCAAGCGTGAAGGCGCTGATCGAGCCGCCGAGGCCCGGCAGCAAACCAACGTGCGCAGTACCCGCGGTGAGGTCGAGAGATTGCGTGGTCAATCGCGTTCTAGGACTTCGCGCCGCTCTTGACCTTGGCTAACCACTCTTGCGCGCGACCGACCATCATGCCGAGATCGGAGTTGATGGCGATCCAGGTGAAGCCGTAGTCGAGATACTTGAGCACCATCTCGGGATTCGGGCCGACGGTGCCGATGGGTTTTCCGGCCTTGCGCGCGAGCTCGACGCCGTGCTTGATCTTCGCCTGCACGTCGGGATGACTGAAGTCGCCGAGATGGCCCATTGACGCGGCAAGGTCCGCGGGACCAATGAATAACGAATCGACACCGGGCACCGCGGCAATCGCGGAGATCTGTTCCATCGCGGCGAGCGTTTCGATCTGCACGATCACGCAAATCTCGTTTGCGGCGCTCTTCGCGTAGTTAGCGACGTTGCCGTAGCGACTTCCGCGATGCACGGCAGCGACACCGCGCACACCGTCGGGCGGATAGCGCGTATGCGCGACGGCGCGCCTTGCTTCGTCGGCGTTCTGCACAAAGGGAATCAATAACGATTGCGCACCGATGTCGAGCAATCGTTTGATCATCACCATATCGTTCCACGCGGGACGAACGATCGCCGATGCCGGTGTGCCCGAGATCGCGCGCAGAATTTCCGAAACTTGCGGTGGATCGATCGGCGTGTGCTCGGTATCGACGACGAGAAAATCGAACCCAGTGCTGCCGAGCGCTTCGGCCGTGGCCGGCGCGCCGCTGACGAGCCATGCGCCATAGGGAACTGAACCGGACGCGATCGCGTGCTTGAACGAATTGACGGGCATATCCATCATGATGTGCTCCGAAGTGTGCTGGCGCCCGCGATTCTCACGGACGCGACATCGATATCATATAGAGTTCCATAGGGGAGAATGGCTTGGCCAAGCGTATCGACGATCGTGCGCGATATCCGGACCTCACGGGACGCGGCGTTTTTGTTTCCGGCGGCGCGTCGGGCATTGGCGCTGCACTTGTCGCTGCGTTCGTTGCGCAAGGAAGTCGCGTGACGTTCGTCGACATTGCGGATGCGCCTGCTAAAGCGCTTGCTGAACAGTTCGGAAGCTCGCGTGTCCGCTACATTCGCTGCGACGTGCGCGACACTGAAACGCTCAAGTCGGCCATCGGCGAAGCCGAAGCGACATTTGGCCCGCTGCGCGTGTTGATCAACAACGCGGCGCGTGACGATCGTCGTGCGTTCAGCGATGTCACGCGAGACTTTTGGGATGAGAGTCTCGCCGTCAATTTACGGCACCACTTTTTTGCGGCACAAGCCGTCGCGCCCGGCATGATGCGCGAAGGCGGCGGATCGATCATTAACCTGGGCTCTGTATCGTGGATGCGCGGCGTCGCGGGGCTCGCCGCGTACTCGACGTCGAAGGCGGCGATCAACGGGCTCACGCGCACGCTTGCGCGCGAGCTGGGCGTTTACAACATTCGCGTCAACTCGATCGTTCCCGGCGCCATCGTCACGGAGCGGCAGAAGGCCTTGTGGCTGACGCCGGAAAAGGAGCAGGCGTTTCTGGACGCACAATGCTTGAAGTTCCGGCTCTCCGAAGGCGACGTCGCGCGCACAGCGCTATTCCTGGCGTCCGACGAGGCGCGCGGCATTACGGGACAGAATCTGATCGTTGACGCCGGTTTGGCGCAAACAAGCGGCTAACGGCCTCCTCGCCATGTCCACCGTGTCGCTCAAGAACGTCGCCAAGGCGTACGGCGCGAACGAAGTCATCCACGGCATCGACCTCGATATCGAATCGGGCGAGTTCGTGGTCTTCGTCGGCCCTTCCGGTTGCGGCAAATCGACGCTGCTGCGGATGATCGCCGGATTGGAATCGATTACGTCCGGCGAGATCATGATCGGCGGCACTGTCGTCAACGAGCTCGCTCCGCGCGAGCGCGACATCGCGATGGTGTTCCAGGACTACGCGCTGTATCCCCATAAGACGGTGTTCGAGAACATGGCGTTCGGGTTGCGGCTGCGCAAACGTCCCGACGCTGAGATCAAAATGCGTGTCGGTGACGCGGCGAACATTCTGCAAATTGCGCATCTGCTTGAGCGCAAGCCACGCGAGCTATCCGGCGGCCAGCGTCAGCGTGTCGCGATGGACCGCGCGATCGTGCGCCAACCAAAGGCATTCCTGTTCGATGAGCCGCTGTCGAATCTCGATGCGCTGCTGCGTGCCGAAATGCGGATCGAGATGAAGAAGTTGCATCATCGGCTGGGCAACACGATTATTTATGTCACGCACGACCAGGTCGAAGCGATGACGCTCGCCGATCGTATCGTCGTGCTGCAGCTAGGCAACGTCGTTCAGTACGACACGCCGGACGGCATTTATAACCGACCCGCCGCGCAATTCGTTGCCGGGTTCACGGGATCGCCACCGATGAACTTTGCGCCATGCCGAATCGGCGAGGGCGGAAGGGTTCTCCATGTCGCCGGCGGTATCGAGTTGCCGGTCCCCGAGAACCGGATCGCCGAATGCGGCCGCCATCAGGGACGCACCGTCACGTTTGGCTTGCGGCCGGAACACATTGGCAGTGGAAGTACCCCCACGCTTGCGGCTAGCGCCGCTGCGCTGCCCCCGGAGAGGGAGCAATTCGCGCCTTGGGACGGCCCGGCGGCGCTCATCGGTGGAACGCACCATGTTCGAGCTAAGGTGCTGCTGGTCGAACCGCTCGGTGCCGAAACGTTGGGTGTACTGAAACTCGGCAACGGCGCCGATGCGCCCGAGTTCACCGGTCGTTTCGCCCCTGCTGCAAAGCTCGGCGTTGGCGACGATATCTCCGTATCATTGGCGCTCGACCATTTCCATTTGTTTGATCCGGAAAGCGGCGTGGCGATCCGCGGCGCCGATTGGTGACGATTTGCTAGGCAAGGGGGAACGGTAATGAAAACGTTGAGAATCGCGGCGGCGATCGCGTTCGGCGCGGCGTTCGCGGCGCAAGCATCGGCGCAGCAGACGACGTTACGCATCTTCACCGGCGGCCAGCAGCGGCCGGACGTGATGCGCAAGATCGCGGACGAATATCAGAAAAAGAATCCCAATGTGAAGATCGACGTCGAGGTCGGCGGTGCGACGTCCGACGCGCAGCAACAGTATCTTTCGACGGTGCTGTCGTCGAAAGACTCCGTTCTGGACGTGATCTTGATCGACGTCATCCGCCCCGCGCAGTGGGCGGCGCAAGGATGGGCAGAGCCGCTCGACGCGTATCTCGGCGTCGATAAGCCGAAAGTGCTTGCGCAATATTTGAAGGCGTACGCCGAGGCCGATCAGGTCAACGGCAAGCTCATTGCATTACCGTATTTCGCCGACGCGCAGTTTCTCTACTATCGAAAGGACCTGCTCGAAAAATACAAACGCCCGGTGCCGAAGACGTGGGACGAGATGATGGAGACGGCACGGATCGTCATGGACGGCGAGAAGAATCCACAATTGCAGGGGTTCTCGACGGCCGGCTCGCCGATCGAAGGGACCGTGTGCACCTATCTCGTTCCGTTGTGGGGCGCAGGTTCGGAGATCACCAAGTCAGGGAAGCTCAATCTCGATACACCTGAGGCGCGGCAACCATTCCAGCTGTACGGCCGAATGAAGCAGGCGGGTGTGCTGCCGAAGAACATCGCCGAAATTCCGACCGATCGCATCCGCATCGACATGCAGGCCGGCAATCTGATCTTCGCAATGACGTGGAGCTATGTGTGGAACCGCCTCGAGAACGATGCGGACAGCAAGGTCAAAGGCAAGATCGGCGTGACGATGCTGCCGCACGATCAAGGCGGCAAAAGCGCGACGTGCATCGGCGGATGGCAGCTCGCCGTGTCCGCGTTCTCGAAGAACAAGCCTGAAGCGGTGAAGCTCGTCCGCTGGCTCTCGTCGCCCGAAGTGTCGAAGATGCAGGCGATATTGGCGTCCCACATGCCGGTGTTTCCAACGGTGTTCAAAGATCCCGAAGTGCTCAAGGCAAATCCGTGGTTCGCCGACGCGCTTCCCGTCGTCGAAGGAGCGAAGTCGCGGCCTGTCAGCGCCCAGTACCCGCAGGTTTCCGACGTGATCCGCAGCAACATGAACGCGTATCTCGCCGGAACCAAGACCACGGATGTCGCGCTGAACGACATGAAGAGCCGCCTGTCGCCGTTCTTGCGCTGATCGCATACCCATGTCATTCCGAGGCTAACGCTCTTCCAGCCCGAGGAACCTGCTTTTCTCCGTCGACGAAACAGCAGGTCCCTCGGCTTCGCCTCGGGATGACAACGTACAGATGACCTCACGGATGTCGCGCAGAGATCTCTCCGAGCGCGCGCTCGGAACGCTGTTGCTTTTGCCGGCTGCCGCGCTGCTCGTCGTCATCGTCGTCTATCCGATTGCAACGCTGTTCTGGAACAGCCTGCACGCGGTCGATAACGCCAATCCGACGGCGGCCGAGCCGTTTGTCGCGTTGTCAAACTACACGCGAGCTTTCGACGATGAGCGCTTTTGGCATTCGTCGTGGAACACGATTCTGTATGCGATCGTCACCGTTCCCGGCGCGTTGCTTGTCGGTCTTGGGCTCGCGCTCCTCGCCAACATGCCGTTTCGCGTCAAATGGCCTGTGCGACTCGGCTTGCTGCTCCCATGGGCGCTGCCGCTCGTATTTGCCGGACTGATATTTCGCTGGTTCTTCGAGTATCAGACCGGCATCGTCAATGATCTGCTGATGCGCATCGGCGTCGAGCCGTTGCAGTGGCTATCGAGCCCGACGCTCGCGTTCGCGGCGATTTCGATCGCGATCATCTGGAAGGCATCGTCGTTCATGGCGCTCATCCTGCTTGCCGGACTGCAGACGATTCCTCGTTCGCTCTATGAAGCCGCCGACGTCGACGGCGCAACGCGATGGCAACAGTTTTGGGAGATCACGTTGCCGATGTTGTTGCCGTCGATCATCGTCGCGTTGATCTTTCGCACGATCACCGCAATCCAGACGTTCGATATCCCGTTTGCGATGACAGGTGGAGGGCCCGGCGATTCGACCGAAACGCTGGCCATGTATATCTACAAGACGACGCTGGACTTTCTCGATTTCGGCTACGGCTCAGCGCTCGCGGTGCTGATGTTCGCGTTGTCGCTCGTGCTGACGTCAGGGTACTTGCGGTACACCCAACGTAGGGCATGAATGAACGTCGAGCGGCGCATTGTCGTCTGGTTCGCGGCGATCGTCGTCGCGGTGAACGGCTTTTTTCCCGCTGTCTGGATCCTGTTGACCTCGCTCAAGACGGAAACCGAGCTGATCCAGAGTCCAATCACATACCTTCCGCAAGCGGCAACGTTCGCGAACTACAATACGGCCTTCACCGCGCAGCCGATCCTGCGCTTCATGTTCAACAGCCTCGTCGTCGCGTCGCTGTCGACCGTGCTGTGCGTTCTCGTCGGCGCGCTCGCAGCCTACGCGTTGACGCGACTGCGGCTCGCGTATCGCAATCTGATCATGTCGCTGCTCCTCGCCGTGGCGATGTTTCCGCTGATTTCGCTGATGGTGCCGTTGTTCAAGCTGATGCGCGAGCTCGGATTGCTGAACACGTATCTCGCGCTGGTCCTGCCTTATGCGGTGCTGTCGTTACCCGTTTGCACGTTGGTGATGGCGAGCTTCTTTCAGGACATTCCGGCGGATCTGGAAGCTGCGGCGATGGTCGATGGTTGCTCACGCGTGGGCGCGCTGTTTCGCATCGTGATGCCGCTCGCAGCACCCGGCGTTTTCACTGCTGCGATTCTCGCCTTCGTCAACGCGTGGGACGAATTCCTGCTTGCGTTAACGATGATGAATCGCGTCACAATGCGGACGCTGTCGGTCGGCATCACGCTCTATCAGGGCGAATTCGCGTTTCCATGGCCACTGATATCCGCGGCGTTGATCATCGCGATCGTTCCGATCTGCATTTTGATCGCCGTATTTCAGGAACGCGTGGTCGGCGGCTTGACGACTGGCGGCGTCAAAGGCTGAAATGGCGATGGAGGGAATTTCCTAGGCGCACGTGGAATGGCGATGTCGGAAACGGACCAATCGCAGCGCCCGCTCGTGCGGCAATTCCGGCAGATCCTGCTGTGGCCGCTGCAGCTGATGCCGCTCAAGGAAGGCGCGCAAATCCAGCAACATTGGGACCTGCTCGCGAAGCCCGACCGCGATCACCCGTGGAGCGAGGTACGCGACGAGTTCAGTTGCGATCCGGAGCAATTCCAGCAACGCCACTACAGCGAGTTCGTAACGTTCCTGCCGTACGTGCGGCGTTTCCTGTACGGAGAGGGGAAGGGGCGCAGCGGCGCCGGCGCGATCGACTCGCCGATCCGCGTATTCCGGCGCAACGACATCGCGGCGGTGAGGGTGACGTTTCCTCCGCCCGACGTCGCGTCGGTGACGCTCGGCGTCGCCCACGTCGACCTGTGCTTCTTCTACGACATCGATGTCGCGATTCTCGTCGTCGAGATCTTCGGAAACGACCTTTCGCTCGCGCTGGTTCAGAACACGCTGCATCGGTTCGGACGCGCGTACCCTACGTATTGGGAGGAAGACGGTACCGGAGGTCATTGCGTGTCGCGCGCGGAGTGGCTTGCACGCGATGGCAGCGTCCTGTCCGTTTCGGACTACGAGCAGCGAGAGCGCTATCTCGCGTTTGTCGGCCGGTTTCGTGCGCCGCGCTTTGCCGATCACTGGACCTACTTGCTGCGTCCGCTGGTCTCGGATAATTCCGGCGACAAGGGGCTGATCCGCTACCGGCAGATTGAATACAGTCGCATGCCGCTGCTGGCCTATATCGCCATGGACGATGCGCGATCGGTGACGCGCGCCGATTTCATCCGCTTGGGTCTCGTGACCGGGGCTGGCGCGTCGAACACGCTGCCGTACTCGGCCCGCTACGTGCGGGACTTCGAGGAGCGCTACTGCTATGACCAGTTCTGGAACGAGGAGCGCGGCGGCAGACCCGGCACGCGACTCATGTCCTGCGGTCACGCGTTCACGATGGTCGGCGATGCGGACGATCCATTCTTCGTCGATCGCGACGGCGGCTTGCTCGGGCAATTTCGACATCAATACTTTCTGCTGTTCCTCATTCCTCACATTCACAAGGCGGCGCTGCTCATGCTGTCCGACCGCATGGTGGACGCGCTCAATCGGCTGGACATCGGCGATGCGGAGTCGGTGCGCAGGTTCAAGCGAGTAATTCGCCAGCTTCTCGAGATCTTCCTGCGCTTCACTCACCGCTACTGGTTTCACGAAGTGTCCGATCAGCCGCAGGCGAAAGAACTCTACCGGATGACGTCGAACTACCTCGGCAATGACCGGCTTTACGCCGAGATCCGGGAGGAGATCGAGGACATGAGCGCTTACCTCGAGACCGATACGCTGCGGCGCCAGGCCAATACCGTGGTGCGGCTCACGGTGGTGACGGCATTCGGCCTGATCGGGACCGTTGCGACCGGTTTTCTCGGGATGAACCTGTTCGCGCTTGCCGACGTTTCGCCGTGGGAAAAGCTGGTCTACTTCCTGATCGTTCTTGTGCCGACGACGGTGCTCACGTTCTACACGATCGTGAAATCGAAGCGGCTTTCCGATTTCCTGGAGGCGCTGTCCGACGAGCGACTGCCGGCGTCGGAAAAGCTCGGAGCGCTGCTCGCGGTCTGGAAGAAAGCGCGCGTGCGACGCGTGTGATAATGGTTTCATTTAGCGGATTTACGTCATGCGCTTCGAAGGCTCGTCGACTTACGTTGCCACCGATGATCTAAAGCTCGCCGTCAACGCGGCGCTTGCGCTCGAACGGCCGCTGCTGATCAAAGGCGAGCCGGGCACCGGCAAGACACTTCTCGCCGAGACCGTGGCAAGCGCGCTCGGCCGTCCGCTGTTTCAGTGGCACATCAAGTCAACGACGAAGGCACAGCAGGGACTGTACGAATACGACGCCGTTTCTCGGCTTCGCGACTCGCAGTTGGGCGACGGTCGCGTCGGCGACATCGCGAATTACATCAAGCGCGGCGTTTTGTGGGAAGCATTCGAAAGCGAAATGCCGGCCGTCGTGCTGATCGACGAAATCGACAAGGCCGACATTGAATTCCCGAACGATTTGCTCCGCGAGCTCGACCGGATGGAGTTCTACGTCTATGAGACGCACCGGACGATCGTCGCGCGTCACCGGCCGCTCGTCGTAATCACGTCGAACAACGAAAAGGAGCTTCCGGACGCGTTTTTACGACGGTGTTTTTTTCATTACATCCAATTTCCCGATCGGGAAACGATGACGCAGATTGTCGACGTGCATTTTCCGGGGCTCAAGAAAGCACTGTTACAGGAAGCGCTCGAGGTGTTCTTCAATTTGCGCGACGTGCCGGGGCTCAAGAAGAAGCCGTCTACGTCAGAACTTCTCGATTGGCTGAAATTATTGTTGGCCGAAGACATTCCGCCGGAGGCACTCAAGAGCGCCGATCGCAAGGCGTTCATTCCACCGCTGCATGGCGCGTTGCTCAAGAACGAACAGGATGTCCACTTGTTCGAGCGCGTCGTGTTCATGGCGCGGGCGGGACGATGAGCGCCGCCGGGCCGTCCCAAGGCGCGAATTACTCCCCCTCAAGGGGCAGCGAAGCGGCGATAGCCGCGAGCGCGGGGGTGCCTTCTCGTGCCCGATTTATCGACCCGGTGACTCTCAGTGGCACGCATGCGGCACTCGAGCCGCTCGCGCGCGAGCACGAAGCGGCGATTCGGCAGGCCGCGGCCGATGGCGAGCTTTGGACTCTCTGGTATACATCGGTTCCCGCGCCGGACAAGACCACGGCGTGGCTCGACATCGCGCTCGATATGCGTGAACGGTTGGGCGCGATGCCGTTCGTCGTGCGCGACAAGGCAAGCGGCGACATTGTCGGATCGACGCGCTACTTCAACGTCGACGCTGCAAACCGGCGGCTCGAGATCGGCCATACCTGGTACGCGCGGCGCGCGCAACGTACCGCGATCAACACGGAGTGCAAATTACTGTTGCTGACGCATGCATTCGAAACGCTTCAATGCATTGCGGTCGAATTCCGGACGCATTGGTTCAATCACCGGTCGCGCGAAGCGATACTGCGTCTCGGCGCCAAGCAGGACGGCGTGCTCCGCAATCATCAGATGCTGCCCGACGGCAGCAAGCGCGACACCGTCGTCTTCAGCATCATCGACAACGAATGGCCCGCGGTGAAAGCGCATTTGCGCTCGCTGCTCGAACGGCCCGGTGCAGGGCAGCCATGAAGATCTCCGCGCAATTTTCGCTGTGGGGCTCCGTGGTCTTCGCGCTGTTTTGCCTTGGATACGCTTTTTCCGGATTCTCGTCTCTGGACGGAATGGCCGACGATGCTGCTCGTGCCGACGCACGCGGATTTGCGCTGTTCTGGCTGTTTCTTGGCGTTGTCGCGGTCGCCACCGCGATCGGTTCGTGGTGGATCGCGAAGGGCGAGAACGAAGGCGGCGGACGCTGACGGCGCCGTGATTTACCGGCGCGTCGGTGACTGCAATACCGATGCTGGTCGAATTTTTTCTCCACCTGAAGGCCTTCAAGCTTCCCGTTTCGACGCGGGAATTCCTGACGCTGCTTGAAGCGCTCGATCAACGCGTTGTGTCGCTGTCGCTCGATGATTTCTATGCGCTGTCGCGGATGTGCCTCGTCAAGGATGAGCAGCACTTCGACCGCTTCGATCTAGCGTTCGGCACCTATTTCAAGGGCGTCGACGCGGTCTTCGACATTCGCGCCGAAATTCCAGAAGAATGGTTGCGCAAGGAGTTCCTGCGGCACTTGTCCGATGAAGACAAGAAGTTGATCGAATCGCTCGGCGGTCTCGATAAGCTGCTCGCGACGTTCAAGCAGAGGCTCGCAGAGCAGCGCAAGCGTCATGCGGGCGGGAAGAAATGGATCGGCACCGGCGGGACGAGTCCATTCGGCGCGTACGGCTACAACCCCGAAGGGATCCGCATCGGACAGGATGGGGGTGGCGCGCGAAGCGCCGTCAAGGTTTGGGACGAACGCACATTTCGCAATCTCGACGGTGACGTCGAGCTCAATACGCGCAACATCAAGATCGCGCTTCGCCGCCTGCGTCGCTTTGCGCGCGAAGGCGTGCCCGAAGAGCTCGACCTCGATGGGACGATCGAAGGCACTGCGAAGAATGCCGGATGGCTCGACTTGCGCATGCAGCCCGAGCGGCGCAATCGCGTCAAGGTGTTGCTCTTCCTCGACGTGGGCGGGTCAATGGATCCGCATGTCGAGCTTTGCGAGGAGCTTTTTTCGGCGGCCAAATCGGAGTTTCGGCATCTGGAATATTTCTATTTCCACAACTGCGTCTACGATCACGTGTGGCGCGACAACCTGCGCCGACGCAACGAACGCGTGGGCACCCTCGAGGTCGTTCGAACCTACGGACCTGACTGGCGCGTGATTTTTGTCGGCGATGCAGCGATGAGCCCGTATGAGCTCACGCAAACGGGCGGCAGCATCGAATATGCGAACGATGAGACAGGCCTCGCGTGGCTCGCCCGCATCTTCGGGCACTTTCGCAACGTCATCTGGTGGAACCCCGAACCGGCGCGCGGGTGGGAGTACACGCGCTCGACACAACTGATCTTGCAGGCGCTCGGACCGCGGATGTTTCCGCTTACGCTCGACGGCATCGCGCGTGGCATCGAGGCTTTAAGACATTGAATCGCGCGCTATGGCAAGCCGCTGTCGAGAGGTCCCTGGGCCTTTCGGAGCGCGGACGTTGGACGCCGATCGGCCAAAGCGCATGGGGCCAAACTTTCTCGCTGACCACACGAAACGCCCGCTATTGCGTAAAAACCGCGACCGGGCGCTACTCGTCGATGCTGGAATCTGAAGCCGACGGCCTGCACGCGTTGGCAGCGGCACAGGCGATTCGCGTGCCGCAGGTTGCGGCGCAAACGGCGTGCGAGGACATTGCGATTCTGGTCCTCGAATGGATGGACATCACCGGTGAGCGCAAAGGCGCTGCACTCGGCCGTGCGCTCGCAGCGCTCCATCGCGCGAGGCCGCAGTGTGGTCCCGGCGGTGAGCGATTCGGTTGGGCACATGACAACTGGATCGGAGGGACGCCACAACACAATCATTGGACCGATGACTGGTGCGCGTTCTTTCGCGAGCAACGATTGGCGCCACAGTTAGCACTCGCGGCGCGCAATGGCTTTGGCGGAAAACTGCAGCGCGACGGCGAACGCTTGCGCGCCGCGCTTTCGTCGATCCTCAAAAGCCATGACCCCCAGCCATCGTTACTGCACGGCGATCTTTGGTCCGGCAACGCGGCGACCCTTGCAAGCGGCGAAGGAGCGATCTTCGATCCCGCCGTCTACGTCGGCGACCGCGAAGCCGACATCGCAATGACTGCACTGTTCGGCGGATTCGACGCCGATTTTTATGACGCGTATTGCGACGCATGGCCGCTCGAAGCGGGTTATGAAGTTCGACGCGATATCTACAATCTGTATCACGTGTTGAACCATTTGAACCTGTTCGGCAGCGGTTACCTATCCCAGGCGGAGGGCATGCTCGCGCGTTTGCTTGAATGAACGGCCTTAGGGCGTCTGCAGTCTAAGAGGGGTCGTGAAAACGATCGCTCGGTACGCCAGTCTCGCAGCGCTCTCCGTCGTCGGGGCGCTCGTTGCTGCGTTGACCGAGGCAGCGACTGCGCCATCGAACGACTCGAAATTCGATGCGACACAGATTGCCAAAGGTGCAGCGCTCGCGGCGATCGGCAACTGCGGCACCTGCCACACCGCAGAAGGCGGCAAGGCGTATGCCGGGGGCCGGCGGTTGTCCGCACCGTTCGGCACAATCTACTCGACGAACATTACGCCGGATCCGGACACCGGCATCGGCAAATGGACTGAAGCCGAATTCGTGCGGGCGATGCATGAAGGCGTCGATCGCGAAGGCCGTGACTTGTATCCGGCATTTCCCTACGACCATTTCACCAAAGTATCGGAAGAGGACGTCAAGGCTATCTATGCGTTTGTGATGACGCGCGACCCCGTGCGGGCGGAGCACCCGCGCAACGAGTTGACGTTTCCGGCGAATTTGCGCACGTCGCTTCGCGCTTGGAAGGCGCTTTACTTTCGACCTGGCCGATTTGCGCCCGACTCCGCGAAGAGCTCGCAGTGGAACCGCGGCGCATATCTCGCCGAAGGTTTGGGACATTGCGGCGCCTGCCATACGCCGCGCAACGTCCTCGGCGCGGAAAAATTGAGCGATGCATATGGTGGCGGCGACGCGGAGCGATGGCTCGCGCCCGCTATGAACCAAGATTCGCCTGCGCCAGTGCCGTGGACCACAGACGAGCTCTTCAGTTATTTGCGTTACGGCTCCGATGCTCGCCACGGGATCGCGGCAGGTCCGATGGTCGACGTTGTTCAGAATTTGGCTAAGGTATCCGACGACGACGTACGCGCGATCGCCGTCTACTTCGCAGACCGTATGCGCCGGCCCGCACGTCAAACGACGCTGGACGGCGATGCCAATACCGTCGCGCAACTGCAGGAATCCGCGGCCGTTCCGGGCATTGGACGCGACGCTGTTCCCGCTCGCGACAAAGGCGCGGTCGCCGATATGGGCGCGGCGGTGTTCGAGGGCGCGTGCGCGACGTGTCACTATTCCGGCTCCGGTTTGCATGCCAACAAGCCGGTGCCGCTGGCGCTTACGACGTCGGTGAACGCATCGGATCCACGCAATCTGATTCACATCGTCCAAGACGGCCTATGGCCGGCGACCGGCGAAAGAGGCGCGATGATGCCCGGCTTCGCAGCGGAGCTCACCGACGATCAACTCGTCGCGGTGGTGAACTACGTCCGAGAACGCTTCAGCCGGCGGCCGCCGTGGCATGATGTCGTTGCGCAGGTTCGAGCCATTCGTAAGATGGAACAACGATGATCGAGCTCAACATTAATGGTCGCACCCAGGCGGTCGATGCCGATCCTGCGACACCGCTGCTGTATGTGCTTCGCGACCATCTCGCGTTGAATGGTGCGAAATTCGGTTGTGGACTTGGTCAGTGCGGCGCTTGCACGGTGATGCTCGACGGCAAGGCGGCGTTCTCATGCGTTACGCCGATCTCCGCACTTCCCGGACGCAAGATCACGACGATCGAGGGACTAGGGACAACCAACAATCCAGGTCTACTGCAGCAAGCGTTCATTGACGAGCAAGCCGTGCAGTGCGGTTACTGCATTCCCGGCATGATTATGCGGGCGCAAGCGTTGCTCGAAGCAAACCCTTTGCCGACGGATGACGAAATTCGGCGACACATGATGCCGAATCTGTGCCGTTGCGGCACGCATATGCGGATTCTTCGCGCGGTGAAGCGCGCCGCGCAGACGATGAACAATGCGAAGAGCCCGCCCGGCATGAACGTTACGGCCAAATGAATCCGTCGTCATCGCTCGGCATAACGCTTTCGCGCCGCGGTTTCCTCGTGACGAGCGGGGCGCTCGTCGTCAGCTTTTCGCTGGGAAGAGTCTCGGAGTTACTCGCGCAGCGACCACAAGAGGGCCCGAAGCTTCCGGGAAGCCTTGCATCGACGCCGATGCTCGATGCATGGATTCGAATCGCCACCGACGGAACGATCACCGTGTGCACCGGGAAGGGCGAGCTCGGGCAAGGCGTCAAGACGGCGCTGATTCAGATCGCGTCGGAAGAATTGGGCGTGCAACCCGCGACGATCAGTCTCGTCACCGCGGATACGCGGACAACGCCCGACGAAGGTTACACGGCCGGCAGCAATTCGATGAAGGACAGCGGCACCGCGATCCAGAATGCCGCTGCGCAGGTGCGCGAAATACTCATCGCACGCGCGGCCGACAAACTCGCCCTCTCCGCAGACAAGCTCATCGCGCGTGATGGCTTCGTGGTGGCCGACGATGGACGGCAAGTGGCGTTTGGCGAGCTCGTGCGCGACAACGTGACGCATGTCCGCGCGCAACCGCAATCGAAGCTCAAGGATCCGCGCACGTATGCGATCGTCGGAAAGCCGTTTCCGCGCGTCGATATTCCGGCCAAAGTGACCGGTGGTGTCGCGTATGTGCAGGATATCCGATTGCCGGGAATGGTCCATGCACGGGTGATTCGTCCGCCCGCGTATGGCGCGCGATTGCGCGACGTGAAAGTGGCGGATGCCGAGACGTTACCGGGCGTCATCAAGATCGTCCACGACGGAAACTTTCTTGCGGTTGTCGCCGAGCGCGAGTTTCAAGCGATTGTCGCGATGCGTGCACTGGCGACCAACGCCTCTTGGGAAACGCGCGGTCGCTTGCCCGATCCCTCCGATGTCTACGGGACGTTGCAACGTTTGCCCGCGGATGTGATCGTCGACCTCGACGCCAAGGGACAGGCGGCTGCCCCGACGCGGCGATTCGAAGCGAGTTACCGCCGGCCCTACCAGATGCACGGCGCGATTGGGCCGGCATGCGCGATTGCGCTGATGAAGGATGGAACGCTGACGGTGTGGACGCACAGTCAAGGCGTTTACCCGTTGCGCAAATCGATCGCCGAGTTGCTGCACATGTCCGAGGACCGCGTTCAATGCGTGCATGCCGAAGGCGCCGGCTGTTACGGCCACAATGGCGCGGACGATGCCGCCGCCGATGCTGCGTTGATCGCGCGCGTGTTGCCCGACCGGCCGGTGCGCGTGCAATGGATGCGCGAGCAGGAGCACGCGTGGGAGCCGTACGGGCCGGCGATGATCGCGGACATCAAGGCCGCGCTCGACGCGGATGGCAATGTTGTCGACTGGAGCTATGACGTGTGGAGCAACGCGCATAGCACGCGTCCGGGTGGCGCAGGCAATCTGCTGCCCGCGTGGGATCTCGAAGCGCCGTTTACGCAACCCGTTCCAAAACCGATTCCATTGCCGGAAGGCGGCGGTGATCGCAACGCGATTCCGCTGTACAAGTTTCCGAACGCGCGCGTCGTTCACCATTTCATTCCCGCGATGCCCGTGCGCGTATCGGCGCTGCGTGCACTCGGCGCTTACGCCAACATATTCGCAATTGAGAGCTTCGTCGACGAGTTGGCAGTGGCGGCGAACGTCGACCCGATCGAATTTCGCCTGCGTCATTTGGACGATTCGCGTGCGCGCGACGTCATCACGACGGCCGCTACGCGTTTTGGCTGGGCCAATTTTCCGGCGAGCAAAGGCCGTGGACGTGGTTTTGCATTCGCGCGCTACAAGAATCTCGGCGCGTATCTTGCGCTGGCAGTCGACGTGGAAATCGAACGCGAATCGGGCCGTGTCAAAGTGCTGCGTGCGGTTGCGGCTGTCGACAGCGGTCAGCCGGTCACCCCCGACGGCATCCGCAATCAGATCGAGGGCGGCATCGTGCAGTCCGCGAGCTGGACGCTCTACGAAGCGGTTTCGTTCAGTACAAATGCCATCACCAGCACCGACTGGGGCAGTTATCCGATCGCGCGGTTTGCCGACGTTCCAGGAAGCGTCGACGTGCATGTGATCGAGCGCCCCGGCATGCCGTTTCTCGGAACGGGCGAGGCGGCCCAGGGACCGACAGCCGCAGCGCTCGCCAATGCGATTGCGCACGCGACCGGAACACGGCTTCGCGAGCTGCCGTTGTCGCGCTCGCGTGTCAAAGGGGCAATCGGCGTCTAGATCGCACCTACGTCGTGCGTTCCGCCGCTTCCAGAGTCAGAGCCATCGCGATTGCGTCGTCGCGCGTCATTGATCTTCCCGCAGCGAATTCGCTTTCGAATGCGTCGCGATGCTCGGCGCGTACGGCCGCGATCCATCGTCCGATATCGACACGGTCGCTCGGTAACACTGCGAGGTTCGACGCTTCACGGACCGCCGCCGCATAACCGAGCAGGCGAGGAGCGATGGACGAGGTGGGGTGTGTGCCGGCAACCGCTTCGACAATCCCTGGGAGCGGCGACGTCACCTGTGTCTTGATCATCGCACGCAGGCCTTCAAAGTAGGCGCGGTGCGCCGCGTCGCGATTGCCTCTTGTCTCATGGCAGCGTCCTGTGAGCCATAGCGCCGTCGCGAGATTATGGTGGAAGCCAAGACGCGCTTGGACTGCGGTCGAATTCTCTGCATGCTGGAGCGCGAGCGGATCATCGCCCATCGCATGGAGGACTTCGGCGAGAACCAGCGTCGAGCGTGCGCCGCAGTTGGGATCTTGCAGCGCTCGGAAGATCCTTGCGCTTTCCTCGCTCGCGCGCAGCGCCTCCGTCAGCCGCCCGACGTTGAGATCGAGCTTCCCGAGCAAGCGCTGCGTCGTTGCCGCGTCATGGGTGTTGCCGAGCCGCAGATGCTCGGCCAACGCGTCTTCGAGCAATGCGCGGGCGCCGTCGAAATCGAGGCGGTCGACCGCGCACTGGCCAGCCGAAGTGCGGGCCAGCGCGGCCATCAGGACGCAGCCTCCACGATCGAAGTGCGCGGCACTTTCCAAACATAGACGTTGCGCATCGGCGAGACGATCCCGCAAATACATTGCCAAAGCAAAATGCCAGGTCGCAAAACCCACGCCCCACGCGTTGTCGATGGAGCGAGATAGCGCCAGACCTTTTTCCGCCATTGACTCGATGAAATCCGCTCCTTCCGCGTCCAGAGCGCACGCCCGCCACAGGGTCGCCTCCGCTTCGCGGCGCGTGTCGGAAAGTCGCTGTGCGAGCGCGGCGGTCGCATCGAGGAGATCGGCGGCGTATCTCCGCTTATCTAGACGATACGCGAGCGCGCCCGCTCCGAGCAGCGCCTTAAGCCGCGCCGCGTCCTCGGTCACATGCAACTCGACCGCGCGTTCGAGGCGCTCGAATCCTTCAACGAAGTGTCCGCGCACGTCCCAAAAGTCGTGCAGCGCGCCGGCGAGCCTTGCATGTCCTCGCGCGTCGACATCTGCAGCCCAGTCGAGCGCCGCGCGCAGATTGTCATGCTCGGCCTCGAGCCGGTCCAACCATTCCAGCACGTTCGCTTTGCGAAGCTCGGGCTCCGCATGCTCCGCCAATGCGACAAAGTAGTCGAAATGACGACGCCGCGCCGTATCGGCGTCTCCTGTGTGGACAAGCTTTTCTGCGGCGTACTGGCGGATCGTTTCGAGAAAGTAATAGCGTGTCTGCGTTCCTTGATGCTGGTCGGTGGTCAACAGCGATTTTGCGACCAGACGCTCGATCGCGTCGAGCACCGACGTTTCGCGAAGATCGCTCTCGTCGCAAACGGCTTCGGCAGCGGTGAGCGTAAATCCACCCGAGAAAGCCGACAGCGTCATCAACACGCTGCGCTCGTCGTCGGACAACAAGTCGTAGCTCCAATCGACGAGCGCACGCAGTGTGCGCTGTCGAGGCAGCGCCGTGCGGCGTCCGCCGGTCAGCAGGCGAAAGCGATCGTGCAGACGCTGTGCCAGCTCGTCGACGGAGAGCGCCGTCAGTCGAGCCGCCGCGAGCTCGAGCGCGAGCGGGATGCCATCGAGCCGGCGGCAGATTTCCGCGATCGCATTACCGTTGCCGGGGTTGAGCTCGAAGTCGGGAACCACCGCTCGTGCGCGCTCGATGAAGAGGCGGACCGCTTCGCTGTCGGCTATAGCATCTTCCGTTTGCCCATCCGATGCCGGTAGCGACAACGACGGAACACGATATGAGATCTCGCCATCTACTCCGAGCGCCTCGCGACTTGTGGCGACAATATGCAGCGTGGGCAGCGCGCGTAGAAGCAGTTGGGCAACACGCGCGGCTTCATCGATGACATGTTCGCAATTGTCGAGGAGCAGCAAGCTTCGCTTGCCCGCGAGCGCGCTCTCGACGATCGAGAGCGCAGGAACGTCGCCCTCGGCCCGCGCGCCCAGTACCGCGGCGATGGTTTGCGCGATATGCGCGGGGTCGGCCAACGGCGCGAGCTCGATCAGCCACACGCCATCCGGAAATGCGCTGATCAGCTCCGCTGCCGCCTCGAGCATGAGCCGCGTCTTGCCGGTCCCGCCTGCGCCGACCAACGTGACCATTCGCGCCGCGCGTACATACTTGCGTACACCGGCAAGCGCGAGCTCGCGCCCGATGAAGCTCGTCAACGGCGGCGGAAGATTTGTCCGCAGCGCTTCGCGCGTGCCGATCGGCGGAAATTCCGCGCGCAGCCCGGGCACGATAAGTTGATAGAGGCGTTCGGCTCGCGCAAATCCGCGCAGCGTGTGGTCCCCGAGATCGCGCAGCGCCGCACCCTGCGGCGTTTTGGAATCGAGCAGCGCGACCGTCGACGCCGTCAACAGAATTTGTTCGCCATGCGCCGCCGTCATCACGCGCGCCGCACGCGCCAATGCGGGACCGCGGAAGATTTCGTCGTCGGCCGCCTCGGCAGCGCCTGAATGCAGGCCCATTCGCACGCGAATCGGCGCGGCGCCCCAATCTTCGTGCGTCAGCGCTCGTTGAGCGGCGATTGCGGCGTGGACAGCCGAATCGGCATTTGCGAACGCGACGCAGAACGCATCGCCGACGACGCGAAACGCATCGCCGCCATGCGCACCGATCGCTTCACGCAACAAAGCGTTGTGTCGCGCTGTCGCACGGCGCATCGCGTCGACGTCGCGATCCCACAGCGGCGTGCTGCCCTCGATGTCGGTGAACAGGAACGTCAGCGTTTGTGGAAAAGCGTTGCTGCTCATTGCCCCGATCCGGTTTGCGTTCAGTCGCCCGCTTTGATGTTGTTGTCCTTGATGACCTTGGCCCATCGCGGCATTTCTTTGCGCACGAAGTCATCGAGCTCGGCAGGAGGCGCGCCGAGCACTTCCATGCCTTGCGCAGACAATCTTTCGATCACCGCCGGCGTTTTCGCTCCTTTGGCGAGCGCCTCGTAAACGCTTTTGGCCAGTGCCGGCGGCAATTTCGCCGGTGCGAATACGCCCCACCATGTGTAGGCCTCGAAGCCCGGCGCGCCCTGATTGGCGATCGGTTCAGCGCCGGGCAATTTTGGATCGGGCTTCGCTGATGTCACCGCGATTGCGCGCAATCGTCCCGATGTGACGTACGGATTCACCAAAAACACCGAGCCGATCGCAAGCGGAACCTGATTGCCGATCGCGTCGTTCATGAGCGGGCCGCCGCCGCGATACGGAATGTGATTGAACTCGACACCAAGCTGATTGCCGAGTTGCGCCATCGCTAGATGACCGAGGCTGCCGGCGCCGATCGTTCCGAACGAGACGCTGCCCGGCTTCGCCTTCGCTGCGGCAACGACATCGCGAAACGACTTGTACGGCTGATCGGGATGCGTGACGAGCGCCATGCCGCCTTTGCCGACGAGCATAATCGGCGTCAAATCGCGCAGCGTGTCGAACGGCAGATTGGGGATCAGTGTGGGGTTGACCGCGTGCGTGTCGAAAACAACGGCGAGCGTGTAACCGTCGGGCTCGGCTTTCGCAACGGCCGCAGTGCCGATCGAGCCGGACGCGCCGCCGCGATTCTCGACGATGACCTGTTGCCCGGTCTGCTGCGTCAGCTGCTGCGCCAGGATGCGCGCAACCTGATCGACTGAACCGCCCGGCGGAAAGACGGCGATGATCTTGACCGGCTTAGTGGGCCAAGTCTGCGCCTTGGCGGTCGTCGCAAAAGCACCAGCGATAACGAACGAAAGAGTTGCGAACGCAATGCCGATCGTTTTCATGCGACCCCCGAAAAAGAGTCGGATTCAAACGCATTCTTCCCTACTTTTCCCGGGCGGGGAACCCGGGTCCGGCGGGCCATTTTTGCAACAAGCGATCGAATTACCAGCTCGAGTGGCTTACGTTAGGGGGAAAAGGGGAATATTCTCGCTTCAGTCTTGCCGGCTACGGCAGGCCTGTCTTATTTTTCGCAACACAACAAGGGGATTAACAAATGAACAAGAACGTTGCGCAGCGATTCTTCTTCGTTGTGGTTGTTGCAATCGGTGCAGCAGCAAGTGGAATCGTTCACGCCCAAACGACGACCAGCTATCCCGTCAGTGCCTCATGTTCGGGCGGTGGCCAGCTCTGCAACAACATCGCGACAATCCCCATCACCACGACGGGCGTGCTGCAAGCACAATTCGTTGGCGGGCCTGCGCTTTGTTCGAATGTCCGAATCCATTTTCTCGTAGACGGAACCGAAGTGGCGGTGACCGGTTTCGTCGGCGCATCGGCGAGCACCGCGGTTTTCAATCTCGGCCCGGTCAGTTCGGGCTCTCACACCCTTGGATTGCAGGCTGAAGGGCAAGTGGGCGGGTGTAACGCGGGAACTTTGGGTTCATGGGCCGGCACGGCCGTAGTAACGACTGCTGCTGCAATTGCGGCGAGCCAACCCATTCCAGCGCTGTCCGACTGGGCGCTTGCCTTATTGCTTGCCGTGCTCGGATTCTTTGGCATGTCGAAGATATCTGCTGTTCGACGGCGCGTGCCTCCGCAGTAGAAACCAGTCACGGGCATAAAAACGGCCGCGGTTTTTCCGCGGCCGTGTTGCGTACGGGTGCTATCGGCCCCAATCAAGATGCGCAGCCGCCCGTCATTCCGCGTTGCGCATCCTCGCGCTTTGCCTCAGGATGCCGTCGTCACGTGCGGCCTTCTGACGCGCCACTGGGCGTCATTCGCTGAGCGATCAACCCGCCGGGTTTTCTTGGATCCGTCGGAATGGAGCCGTCCCTTCAGCTCGACGTGACTGAAGTTACGGTCAACGTCGCAGGGGGGGACATGCTTACGCGAACGCGTACGTCGGCCTTTGGCCGATGCGTACTATTTTTGGTCGGCCTGCTGGGAATCGCGCAGGTCCAAATCGTCGCATGCGCTCAAAGCGCGGCCGCGCCGCGTGCCGCTGCGAGCGCGCTGTTGGCGGTCGATCAGAATCGATCGACGGTAATCGAGCGGATCGTGCTGCAATGGGGTGTGCCGCTGGCGCAATCGAGCGCGGCGATCAGCATCGATCAATTGCGTTCGGTGCTCGAGGAACTGCGGGCCGATCATTTGCTTGCGGCGAGTCTCGCAGGAACCTTGGACGGTTTACGAAATGCGCTCTCGTTGGCCCTCGCGTCGAGCGCGCCGGTGCGCGCTAGTCTCGTGAACACGAAGGCGCTGGGTGATTCCACCGATGACCTGGTGTACACGCCGATCAATCCGTGCCGGATCGTCGACACGCGGTTGGGTGCCGGAGGGTTTCTCAATGCCAACACAGCGCGCGACTGGAACGCGTCGCGGCCGGCCGGCAATTTCACTGATCAAGGTGGCTCGAACACCAATTGCGCAATACCGGCGGGACCCGCGGCAGTGCTGGCCAATCTCGCAGTGACGGGCAGCAGTCAACCGGGCGTGGTGTTCGCCTCTGCTTTCAACACACCCGACCCGGTCGCGTCAGTGTTGAACTACGCAGGCGGCGAGACGATAGCGAATGCAGTCATCGTGCCGACCGCGATCGGCCAAGCGAAGGAGCTGCACATCTTCGCGTCGAGCGGCACGCATGTGATCGTCGATGTACTGGGGTATTTCAGCGCGCCGAGCGGCGCGGGCCCATTTTTTTTGAACGGCGGCAATGCGTTCGGGACCATCGCAACCTTAGGTACACTCGACAACCGCGAGCTTGACATTAAAGTTAACAATCAACGCGCGATGCGATACGAACCCGCTCTGCCGACGCCTAACCTCATCGGTGGATACGTCAGCAACAGCGTCACCGGCGGTGTTTATGCCGCCGCGATAGGGGGTGGCGGCGCGCCCGGAACGGCGATTCCCTTCAGTCCAAACCCCCTGGGGTGCCCATATGCATTCGGGTGCCAAAACAGCGTCACCGACCACTTCGGCACGATTGGGGGTGGGGCCGGCAATTTAGTGGGCAACAGCGATATCAATACGGCGAACTCAATGTTTGGAGCGGTTGCCGGTGGTCTTGGGAACGGCGCGGCTGGTGTCGTCGCCTTTGTGGGTGGCGGCCTCTACAACCAAGCGCTAGTCGAGGGAAGCACCGTTGGCGGGGGCGAAAGCAACACCGCCAGTGGCGGTATTAGTACTATCGGCGGAGGTAGCAGCAACGTCGCAAGCGGAGACCAAAGCACGATCGGCGGCGGGGCATTAAACAATGCCACCGCGACCTCAAGCACGGTGGGCGGAGGCTCCCAAAACAGCGCCAGCGGCGGAAGTAGCACCGTCGGAGGCGGGAGTTCAAATACCGCCGCAGGACTTGTGGCCACCGTTCCCGGTGGCTTCGACAACCACGCGAACGCGCCTAATAGCTTTGCCGCGGGTCGCGGCGCGACGATCCCTGCCACGGCGGGCGGATCCTTTTTGTGGTCCGATAGCGTGTTTCCTGGAGCGACGCTGCCCGCCGGTGCGCACGATCAATTCATTGTCGCCTCGACCAACGGCATCGGCATGTACACCAGCAAGACGTTCGCCACCGGCTGTTCTCTCACCGGCGCTGCGACGATGTGGGTATGCACCAGCGATCGCGACGTGAAAGAGAACTTTGTC
>DASXSP010000051.1:0-40601 GCA_036505865.1 Casimicrobiaceae bacterium | reverse complement strand
GTCGACCGCAATTCGCCCGCCCGCCCCTGTGCGGTTCTCGATGATCACGATGTTGCCCAGCGCTTTCTGCAGCGGCTCTACGAGAGCGCGCGCCATCATGTCGATAGGGCCTCCCGGAGGAAAGCCCACGATCAGCGTCGTGATTTCGCGATTACCTTGGGCGCGCGAGAACGGCGCGGCAAAAATGCCTGCCATGGACGCTGCAGACGCTGCGAGAATGCGCCTTCGGTCGATGATGGCCCCTCCCTAAGGGCGCGCATGCGCGCGAGTCGCCTACTTGAACAGATTGGTCTGTCACAGTCAATCGCGACAGCCGGCGCGTACGCTCCAATGAACGGAACAAAATAGTGCGCTCGTTCAGTGCCGCAGCTTCCACCCGCGCGCGAGCAATGCGACCGCAATCGCGGAGAGCAGCGACGCGAATGCGGCTACGACGATGAAGCATAGCCATGGATCCGCATCGGAGAGCCCAAAAAAGCCGTAGCGAAACCCGTCGATCATGTAAAAGAATGGATTGAAATGCGACACAACCTGCCAGAACGGAGGCAGCGTGTGAATCGAATAGAACACGCCGGACAGGAACGTGAGCGGAACGATGATGAAATTCTGGAACGCCGCAAGCTGATCGAACTTGTCGGCCCAGATGCCGGCGATGATCCCGAGAATACCCAGAATCGCACTGCCGGAGAGCGCGAAGAAAAGCACCCATAGCGGATGCGGCAATTGCAACAACGCGGGCGCAAACCACACCGTCACAGCGAACACGCCGGCGCCCACCACGATGCCGCGAACCATCGCGCCCAACACATACGCGGCGAAAATTTCCAGCGGCGAGAGCGGCGGCAGCAGCATGAAGATCAGATTGCCGGTGATCTTCGACTGGATCAGTGATGACGATGAATTGGCGAACGCGTTTTGCAGCACCGACATCATCACCAGGCCCGGCACGAGAAAAGCCGTGTAGCGGATGCGTCCTTCGAACACCGCGACATGCCCTTCGAGGACGTGCGAGAAGATCAACAGATAGAGGAGCGCCGTGAGAATCGGCGCGGCGATCGTCTGGAAGCTCACCTTCCAGAAGCGCAGCAGCTCTTTGTAGAGCAGCGTAATCCAACCCGATCCTTGGTATATCCGTGCTGTACTCATACGCTCATGCCTCGGGCACGTCCATCGAGACCCGCTGCGGATCACGTGCATCTTCCCCCGCCATGATTTTCAGGAAGACTTGCTCGAGATCGGTCTCCGCAAGCACCAACTCATCGATCTTGATTCCTTCCTCGCGAAAGGCCGCGAGAAGACGCTCGAGATCGGCGTACGTCGCAAGGCTGAGATAAAAGGTCCCGCCTTCGTGCCGCAGTACATTGTCGCGCCACGCTTCGGGCACCCGCTCCGCGGCCAAACGCACCGTCAGGCCCGGCGCACGCGACAGCAGATTCCTCGTCGTGTCGAGTGCGACGACGCGGCCCGCTTTCAGCATCGCGATCCGCGCGCACAGCGCCTCGGCCTCCTCGAGATAATGCGTCGTAAGGATGATCGTGTGACCATCGCGATTCAGTTGGCGGATGAATGTCCAGAGACTTTGCCGGAGCTCGACGTCGACGCCCGCGGTGGGCTCGTCGAGGACGATCACCGGGGGCTTATGGACGAGCGCTTGCCCGACGAGCACGCGACGCTTCATCCCGCCGGATAGCGAGCGCATGTTGGCGTCGGCCTTTCCAGTGAGATCCAAGCGATGAAGGATCTCGTCGATCCAGGCGCGGTTGTTGCGCAAGCCGAAATATCCCGACTGGATTTCCAGCGTTTCGCGCACGCTGAAAAACGGATCGAACACGAGTTCTTGCGGCACCACGCCGAGCGCTCGGCGCGTTTTGCGGTAATCGGTGACGACGTCGTGCCCGAGAACGCGCGCGGTACCGCGATCGGCGCGCGTGAGCCCGGCAATGATGGAAATCAGCGTCGTCTTACCCGCGCCGTTCGGGCCGAGTAGACCGAAGAACTCACCCTGTGCAACCGTCAAATCGATGCCGGCGAGCGCGACAACGTTGCCGAAACAGCGCGCAATATCGACGACCTCGACAGCCGGTGGCATAGCCGATGTCGCTTAAGAAACGTTAGGCCAAGAGCTTGTCGACGCCGTACACGATCGCGAGCGACTCGAGCGCGTCCGGCAACGACGCGAACGCGAGCGTCTTTCCTTCCGCCGCCGCACGGCGCCTAAGCGCGATCATCACGGCGATCGCAGCGGAGTCGCCTTGCAGCAAACCGCGAAAGTCCACGATTCCTTTCGACGGCAGCGGCAACGCTTCGGCATCCTCGAGCACGCGCGAAGCATCGTCCATCGTGAGCGCGCCGTGGAACACCCAACGGGTGCCGTTATCGGTGGGCGTGAATGTGCCCGTTTGCGAGGAGTGCATCGGGACCTACGACGTTACTTTGCCGCGCCGCCGCCGTTCTTGGCGACGAGCGTCTTGATCAATCCGTCGACGCCGCCGGCCCGCACTTGCTCGCTGAACTCGTCGCGGTAGTTCGTCACGAGCGAAACGCCTCCGACGACCACGTCGTAGGCCTTCCATGTGCCGTCTTTCTTTTCCATTCCGTAATCGATTTGCACCGGCGGCTGTCCTTGGCGGATCACTTCGGTGCGTACGAGAACGTCGTTAGCACTTGGCTCCGCGCGCAGCGGCTTGTAATCGATCGTTTGATCGCGATACTGCGTGAGCGCGCCCGAATACGTTCGCACGAGCAACGTCTTGAATTCCATGGTCAGCTTCTTCTGCTGCTCGGGTGTGGCTTGCCGCCAATTGCGGCCCATCGCGAGCGCGGTCATTCGCTCGAAATCGAAGTTCGGCGCGAGCTTCGATTCCATCACGTCACGAATGCGCGCCTGGTCGCCGGCCTGCACCTTCGGATCGCCCTTGATCGTCTGCAAAACGTCCTGCGACACGCGCTTCACCATCGCGTCCGGCGCTTCTTGCGCGTGCGCCGAAATCGCAAATGCGGTGAGCGCCAGCAATGCGATGCGAATTACGTTTCTCATCATTGTTCCTCTTTGTCCGGCGGGACCTTGCCCTCATAGAGAAGATACTGCCGCCGCTGAAGATAAGCGCGTCGAATAAACGTGTAGCGATCGAGCGCTGCCTGATCGACCACCGATTCCGCTTGCAGCGCTTCCGCGCGCTCGTCGAGTGCACCGATGCCGATAAGCACGTTACGCGTCGGCACGTCGGGAAGATAACCGACCGGCGCCAGGTAGATGCGGATCGCAAGTCCGGTGCCGTCGCGAACCGTCGTCGGACCGATCAGTGGAACGAACAAATACGGACCCTGCGGGAATCCCCACGTGCCAAACGCGAGGCCGAAGTCCCAGTCACCTTTCGGAATCCCGCCGTCCGATGCGACATCGATCAATCCGCCGATGCCGAATAACGTGTTGATGATGACCCGGCCCATATCGTTGCCGGCCCGGTCGAGCTTGCCTGACATGAGGCTTGTGATCGCCGAAAAAGCATCTTCGATGTTGCCGAAGAAATTGCTGATCGTTTGCTGAATCGGCTTTGGAGTGTAGTCGACATACGCTTGCGCGATTGGCTTGACAAAGTTCCCGTCGACGACCTGGTGGACCTCGTACATCCCGCGGTTCCACGGCTCGAATGGATCGGCCGGCGACGTGGGCCCGGTGGTCGCGCATCCGCCGACCAGCGCTATTGCACCGATCGACAACAGGCGTACAAGCGAAGATCGTGTTTTCATTTTCCGCCTCCGAGCGTCGCCGCCTTGTCGAACAGGAATTGCCCGATCAGTTTTTCGAGCACGACGGCCGATTGCGTCTTGGCGATCATGCCGCCGTCGGCGAGCATTTTCGTGTCGCCGCCCGCGTCGAGACCGATATAGACTTCGCCAAGCAGTCCTGATGTGAGGATCGACGCAATCGTATCCGTACTGAATGGATATCCATTATCGATGCTCATCGTCACGACCGCCCGATACGTTTTTGGATCGAAGCGCACGCGGTCGACGCGTCCAACAACCACGCCTGCCGCCTTCACCGGCGCGCGTAATTTGAGTCCGCCGATATTGTCGAACGCGGCCTCGAGCCGATAGGTGGGCGTCGTCTGCAACGACGTGAGGTTGCCGACTTTGAGCGCGAGAAACACGATCGCGCCGATACCGATGACCACGAATATGCCGACCCAGAGATCGATCGCCGAGCGATTCATCGACTACCTTCCCCCGCGGAACATGAATACCGTCAACAGAAAATCGAGGGCAAGTATCGCGAGCGACGAACCGACGACGGTGCGCGTCGTTGCGGTAGATACGCCCTCTGCCGTCGGCGTTGCGACATAACCCTCGAAGACGGCGATCAAACTTACCGCGACGCCAAATACGATGCTCTTGATGATGCCGTTGGTGACGTCGGGCCAGAACTCGATGCCCGCGCGCATGTTGCCCCAGAACGCACCGTTGTCGAGGCCGATCAATCGCACGCCGACGATGTACGCGCCGAACACGCCGAGGACGGAGAAGAGCGCCGCGAGAAGCGGCATCGAGACGATCCCGCCCCAAAAGCGCGGCGCGACGATGCGCGCCAGCGGATCGACCGCCATCATTTCCATCGCCGCGATCTGCTCGGTTGTTTTCATCAACCCGATTTCAGCGGTCACGGCGCTGCCGGCGCGACTCGCGAAGAGGAGACCCGCGACGACGGGACCAAGTTCCCGCACCAGCGACAATCCGACGAAGATGCCGAGCGAATCGCCGGCTCCATACTTGTTGAGCGCGTCGTATCCCTGCAATCCGAGCACCATGCCTACGAACAATCCGGACACGAGAATGATGACGAGCGACAGCACCCCTGAAAAATAGATCTCGCGAAAAGTGAGCTGCATGCGCATGAATGCAGCGGGCGAGTGATACAGCACGAGCGCAAAAAAACGCGCCGCGTAACCAAGCCGGCCGACCGACTGCTGCGTCGCGCGACCGACGCGGCGCAACAGGAACGCGACGGCGTCAGTCGGCATGCGCGAACTCGTCGACAATGGGCGTCGACGGATAATGGAACGCCACCGGACCATCGGGCGCGCCGTTGACGAATTGGCGGACGAACGCGTCGTTCGAAGAGCGCACTTCGTTGGGCGTGCCTTTCGCGACGATTCTTCCCTCTGATACGAAATAGATGTAGTCGACGATCTTCAACGATTCGTAAATGTCGTGCGTGACGACGACAGACGTGATGCCAAGCGCATCGTTCAACTTACGGATCAATTGACCGACGACGCCGAGCGAGATCGGATCAAGCCCGGCAAACGGCTCGTCGTACATCACGAGCATCGGATCGAGGGCGATCGCGCGCGCGAGCGCAACTCGTCGCGCCATGCCTCCCGACAATTCCACCGTCGCAAGCTGCGCGGCACCGCGCAAGCCCACTGCGTTCAACTTCATCAACACGAGATCGCGGATCAGCTCCTCGGGAAGATCGGTGTGCTCGCGCAGCGGAAAGGCAACGTTCTCGAACACCGACATGTCGGTGAACAGCGCGCCGAACTGAAACAGCATGCCGACGCGGCGGCGCAGCGCGAACAACTCGTCGCGATCAAGCTCGGCGACGTTGTGACCTGCGACGATGATCTTCCCGGCCTGCGCCCGCAGCGCTCCGCCGATCAGACGCAAAATCGTGGTCTTGCCGCAGCCCGACCCTCCCATGATCGCGACCACCTTGCCGCGCGGAATCGTCATGTCGATTCCGGTCAACACCGGCCGGCGCCGATCGTAGCCGAAGGAAACGGAAGCCATCTCGACGGCGACCTCGGTCGGGCAAGTTGGGGCAACGTTCGCGGACGACGTGCTATCGGGCATACGGGAAGGCCAAGCCGGAGGAACGCGAATTGTAGCGGTACGGGTAAAGGCGCCGCAATGACCGCCGGTCAATTACGGACGCCACGACGGGCGATTAACCGTTCAAGAGCCGCTGCTCTGCGTTCGCAATTGCGCCAGGCCGACCGAGCAAGACGACCGCGTCGCCGACGTCGAATCGCCAATCCGACGGCGGCTTCTGCGGACGCATCCCGCGCCGGCGCACAGCGGTGATTTCGACAATGCCCGCCAACGGAAGATCGGCGAGCGTTCGTCCCACAGCGTGTGCACGTTCCGGAAGAACGACCGAATGAAGCCGCGGTTGAAGATTATCTGCTGCGTCGGCTGCGTCGGTCGCGCCGTGGAAGAACCCGCGAAAGAGGCTGTAGCGCTCTCCACGTATCGATTCGATGCTCTTCAGCACGCGGTTCAGAGGAACACCAAGCAGCAGCAGCGAGTGCGACGCGAGCATCAAGCTGCCTTCGAGTACTTCGGGCACGACTTCGGTCGCGCCCGCGGCGTAGAGCTTCTCGAGCTCGCTGTCGTCGACGGTGCGCACAATCACGGGCAGCTCGTGACGTTCTTGCTGCAGGCGATGAAGGATCTTGAGCGCGGTGGGCGTATCCGCAAACGTGATCGCGACAGCGCGCGCCTTCGCGAGCCCGGCGGAGATGAGCGTTTCGCGACGGCTCGCGTCGCCGTAGACAACGCTGCCGCCGTCCGCCGACGCTTCGCGGACGCGTTCCGGGTCGGCGTCAAGCGCGATGTACGCAATGTCCTCGCGTTCCAGCAGGCGCGCGAGATTTTGGCCGCTGCGTCCGTACCCGCAAATGATCACGTGGTCCTGACGCGCCATCGAACGGACGGCGATCTGCGTAACTTGCGCGGCCCGCGCGAGCCAGTCGTTTGCGGTTAGTTTGCGCACCAGCGGCTCGGCGAACTGAATCAACAGCGGCGCCGACAACATCGACATGATCATTGCCGCAAGCACCGTTTGCGCGAGTTGTTCGCCAAGCAGCTTGTTGGACGACGCCAATGCAAGCATGACGAGCGCAAACTCCCCCGCTTGCGCCAAATAGAATCCGGTGCGAAGGGCCGAGCCGAGCGGAGCGCCGAAAATACGCGAAAGCGCCACGATCAACGCGAGCTTGGCGACCACCGGCACGATAAGCAGAATGAAAACCCACCCGATGTTCGCAACGACGACACGCAGGTCGAGCGCCATTCCGATGACGACGAAGAAAAGACCGAGCAGCACGTCGCGAAACGGCTTGATGTCCTCTTCGACCTGGTAGCGAAACTCCGTTTCGGCGATCAGCATGCCCGCCAGGAACGCACCGAGCGCGAGCGACAGTCCCGCGAATTCAGTCAGCGCCGCGAGGCCGAGCGTCACGAGCAACACATTCAGTACAAAGAGCTCCGACGAACGCAGGCGCACGACCAGATGAAACCATGCGCGCATCGGTTTCTGGCCGAAGAAAAGAATCAGCGTCAGCACGACGGCGGCCTTCGCGAACGCGACCCCCAATGCGCTCATCAAATCCTTGCCGCTTTCGTCGAGCGACGGAATCAGAATGAGGAACGCGACGACCGCCAAGTCCTGAAACAACAGAATTCCCATTATGTCGCGACCGTGCGGCGTGCCGAGCTCCATCCGCTCGGCGAGCATCTTCGACACAATTGCCGTCGAGCTCATCGCGAGCATGCCGCCCAGCACGAGTCCGACTTGCCAGTCGTAGCCGGCAAGTCGCAACACCGCGACGCCCGCAAGGGTGGTGATCGTCACTTGCGCGAGCCCCAATCCGAACACGGCGCGGCGCATCGCGTGGAGCTGGGGCAGGCTGAACTCGAGCCCTATCGAGAACATCAGGAACACGATGCCGATTTCGCCGAGATAACGCGTATCGAAGTTATTAGGCACCCAAGCAAGCGAATGCGGTCCGAGCGCGATGCCGATCGCCAGATAACCGAGGATCGGCGGAAGTCGCACGAGCCGGCAAGCGACGACAACGACGACCGCCGCGGCGAGAAGGATCAAGACCAGCTGCAACGTGTGAGGCATAAATCAATCGGAGCAAATTTTCGCTCGGTACGGTAGCACGCCGAAGACATGTGAGCGCCGCAGGGCGCACGCTTCGCGCGGCGTATACTTCCGCGCGATGCAAACTCTCGCTGCGCAGCCCGCTGCCAATCGCACCGTCGATGCGAAGCGTGCGCTTGCGCTTGCCCGTGAAGTGCTCGCCACCGAGGCGCGTGCGATCACGGCGCTCGCCAACCGTTTATCGACGCCTTTTGTAAGCGCCGTCGAACTAATCCTTAATTGCCGTGGCCGCGTTGTCGTTTCCGGCATCGGCAAATCGGGTCACGTCGCGCGCAAACTCGCCGCGACGCTCGCTTCCACCGGCACGCCGGCATTCTTCGTGCATTCCGCCGAAGCGGGACACGGCGATCTCGGAATGATCACGTCCGACGACGTCGTCGTCATGTTGTCGAATTCAGGAGAAACCGACGAGCTCACGCTGTTGATGCCGCATTTGAAGCGTCAAGGCGCTAAGATCATTGCGATCACCGGCAACGAGCAAAGCTCGCTCGCGCAGGGCGCCGATGTGCACTTGGACGCCGCCGTCGACGCCGAAGCCTGTCCGTTGGGCCTCGCGCCGACGGCGTCGACGACCGCCGCACTCGCGCTTGGCGATGCGCTTGCGTTGGCGCTTCTCGACGCGCGCGGATTCTCCACAGAGGATTTTGCCCGGTCTCACCCTGGGGGCGCGCTTGGGCGCAGGCTGTTGACGCGCGTGTCCGACGTGATGCGCACCGGGCACGATCTGCCGACAGTGACGTCCGGCGCCACTCTTGCGCAGGCGATCGTCGAAATGAGCAGCAAAGGCATGGGCATGACATCCGTTGTCGACGCGGACGCGCGTATCGTCGGCATTTTTACGGACGGCGACCTCCGCCGCTGTCTCGAGCGCGTGCACGATATCAGCGCCACGCCGATCGCCGCGGTGATGACCAAATCGCCGCGCACGATCGAAGCAACGCGGCTGGCGATCGATTGTGTCGACCTGATGGAGACGCCGCCGAAGGTTTCGCAGCTTCTCGTCGTCGACCCGAAGAACCGTCTCGTTGGCGCTCTGCATCTACATGATCTGTTTCGCGCGCGAGTGGTGTAGCGATGTTGTCGCGTAGCGATTTGCACGAACGCGCGCGGCATGTGCGCCTTCTAAGCTGCGATGTCGACGGTGTCCTCACCGACGGACGCGTGTACGTCGACGACGACGGCCGCGAATCGAAGGCGTTTTCCGCCCTCGATGGCGTGGGCATCCACATGCTCGCTGATGCGGGAATCGTCGTCGCGTGGATCACGGGCAGCAGCGCCCCGGCTGTCGCGCATCGTGCGCGCAACCTCGGGGTGTCGCATTTGATACAGAACGCGAGCGACAAACTGGCCGCGTGGCGTGTATTGACGGCGCAGTTGCGGCTGACGCCGATCCAATGTGCGCACATCGGCGACGATCTTCCTGACACGCCAGTTCTCGCCGCCTGCGGGCTCGCCGCGACGGTGCCGCATGCGCCAGCGTCGGTGCGAACGCTTGCGCACTATGTCACCGCACGCGAAGGCGGCTTCGGCGCCGTCCGTGAGTTGGCCGAACTTATTTTGACCGCGCAGGGTCGCTTGCAGGATGCAGCGGCGAGTGCCGCGCTCGCTGCGAGCGCCTCGTCGCAGCGCTAGTGAACGGAGAGAGTTTCGTTCCATGGATCGCACGCGCGCATTCGTCGATCGGTTGATCTCTTGGTCCCCGGTGCTGCTGCTGGGCGGGCTTGCCGCGCTCACGTATTGGCTCGACGCGCAAGTGCAGCCGCCGACGACGCACCGCGACGGCTCAGCGCGGCATGATCCGGATCTCTTTCTCATCAATTTCCGCGCGACCAACTTCGATCCGGAGGGAAAGCCACGCGAAACGCTTGCCGCCGCGCGCGGCGATCATTTTCCCGATGATGACAGCGCCGAATTGACGCAACCGACGTTCAAGATTACGCAAACCGGCAAGCCGACATTCACGGTCCATGCGGAGCGCGGCAAGGTAACCGGTGACCGTGAGAACGTGTATTTCACCGGCAACGTGCGCGCGCGCCGCGACGCCGAAGACCCGAGTAGTACCGCACCGGGCCAGCAGGCCGCCGGTCCGATGACGCTCGAGACCGAATATCTGCACGTCATTCCCAAGACGGAGCAGGCCGACACCGATCGCCGCGTGACGATCCACGAGCCGCGTGGAATAATCGAGGCGGTAGGCCTCGATCTCGACAACAAGAGCAAGACCGCCAAGCTCCGCTCGCGCGTCTCGGGAACGTTTGAGCCGCAAACTCTCAAGAAGTAAGATGAATGAGCTCCCACGCGCACTGCGCACCCTTGTAGCGCTGGGAGCGGCCTTGCTCGTCTCGACTTCTTCGTTCGCGGAAAAGGCGGACAAGGAGAAGCCGATCAATTTCTCCGCCGAGCAGCCGGCCGAGGTGGATTTCGAAAAGCGCGTCGGCACGCTCAAAGGCAACGTCGTCATCACGCAAGGAACGCTGACGATCAAGGCGGATCGGATCGACTTCAAGCAGAACCCCGACAACTCGATATCGGCCACCGCGTACGGCAATCCGATCAGCTTTCGCCAGAAGAAGGACGATTCCGACGAGTATTACGAGGGCTACGCCCAACGCGCCGTCTACGATGGACAAAAGGAGCTCCTCGAGCTGTTCGACCGCGCGCTGCTTAGGCAAGGCACCGACGAGATACGCAGTAACTATATTTCCTACAACAGCTCGAGCGGCATCTTCCGCGCCGAGGGCCGACCCAACCCGCCGGGCGCCGCAGAAGGTCCGGGAGAGCGCGTTCGCGGTGTTTTCCAGCCCAAGTCCGATTCGCCGCTTGGAAAGGATTTCTCGAAAGCCGGCAAAGGCGAGCCGCCCGCCAAGGACAAATCCGGCGAAGCCAAAGACAAATCGGCGGCGAAGTCGCAGCCTAAGGACAAGGCGCCGGTGACGCTCAAGCCCACCGATGAACTGAAGCAGTGACGAAAGCGCACGAAGAGGCTGCGGTCAACCAGCTTTCCGCTGCGCATCTCCGCAAACGCTACAAGACGCGCACCGTCGTCCACGACGTCTCCCTCGATGTCGCAAGCGGCGAGGTCGTGGGTCTTCTCGGGCCCAATGGCGCCGGCAAGACGACATGCTTCTACATGATCGTTGGATTGGTCGCGGCCGACGGCGGCACGATCGAGCTCGACGGCGAGGATCTCTCGCGGCTCGCGATTCATCGGCGCGCGCGCCGCGGCTTGTCCTATCTGCCGCAGGAGGCGTCCATTTTC
Organism: Casimicrobiaceae bacterium; assembly: GCA_036505865.1. Lineage (GTDB taxonomy): Bacteria > Pseudomonadota > Gammaproteobacteria > Burkholderiales > Casimicrobiaceae > VBCG01. The sequence goes on along the minus strand of DASXSP010000051.1, from coordinate 29,388 downwards.
CGCAAGCTCACCGTCTCCGAGAATGTTCGGGCGATCCTTGAGCTGCAGGACTTGGACGAGGACACGCTTTCCAATCGGCTCGACGCGTTGCTCGAGGACCTGTCGATTTCGCACCTCGCCGAGGCGCCGGCCGTCTCGTTATCGGGCGGCGAGCGCCGCCGCGTTGAGATCGCTCGCGCGTTGGCGACGCGACCGCGCTTCATCCTCCTCGACGAACCGTTTGCGGGCGTCGATCCCATCGCTGTGCTCGACATTCAGAAAATCATCGGCTTCTTGAAAGAGCGCGGAATCGGCGTGCTGATCACCGACCACAATGTCCGGGAGACGCTCGGCATTTGCGATCGCGCCTACATCATCAACGAGGGCCGCGTTCTTGCGTCGGGCGCGCCGGGCGAGATTGTTTATAATGAGGACGTCCGGAAAGTCTATCTCGGCGAGCACTTCCGGCTTTAAGAAGCCTCTAAATCAGGGGGTTTCCCGACGGGCGGCGATGAAGCAAACGCTCCAGCTAAAGCTTTCGCAACACCTCACGCTGACGCCCCAACTGCAGCAGTCGATTCGGCTATTGCAGTTATCGACTCTCGAGCTCAATCAGGAAGTCGAGCGGATGCTCCAGGAGAATCCGCTGCTCGAGCGCGCCGAGGGCGAGGAAGACACGGCGCGCCCTGAAGAGGTTCTGCTGGCGGGTCCCGGCCGCTTGTCCGAAACGACCGAGCGCACGACGCAGGACGCCCCTGACAGCAACGCTGCCGAAGCCCGCGGCGCGCACGACGATGCGCCCGATCCCGCCGATTTCACCGATTATTCGAGCGGAGGCGGCGACGGCGATTGGGGCGGCGGCAGCGCGTCCGAGGACGATGACTTCTATCCGCAACAGGTCGCGACGAACACGCTGCGCGATAATTTGAACGAGCAGCTCGCGACCATGAACCTGCCGGTGCGCGACCGGCAGATCGTCGCTGCGTTGATCGATGCGCTCGACGAGGACGGGTACCTGCCGACTCCGCTCGAGGAAATCGCCGAGCTTTTTCCGCCCGAGAACGAAATCGAGCTGGAAGACTTGTCGATCGCGCTCAAGTACGTGCAAAGCTTCGAACCGGCCGGCGTGGGCGCACGCGATTGCGCCGAATGCCTTGCGCTGCAACTGAAGACGTTGCCGCCCGACACGCCGCATCGCGCCGACGCGCTAAAGGTCGTCGACGGTCACTTGGAGCTCCTCGCGAATCGCGACTTCACCAAGCTCAAGCGATTGCTGCACCTCGATGACGCAGGGGTGCGGCGCGTGCGTGAGTTGATCCGCAGCCTGAATCCGCGACCGGGCGCGGCGTTCGCCAAAGCCGAGGCGAACTATGTCATTCCCGATGTGGTCGTACGAAAAATACGCGGGCAATGGGTCGCTGCATTGAATGAGGCGGCGATGCCCAAGCTCCGTCTCAACCGTATTTATGCGGACATTCTCACGCGCAACCGCGACAGCTCGAATCAACAGCTCGCCGCGCAGTTGCAGGAAGCGAAGTGGTTGATCCGCAACGTCCAGCAGCGCTTCGAAACTATCCTGCGCGTCGCGCAGGCCATCGTCGAACGCCAGCGGCGCTTTTTCGAGCACGGCGAGGTCGCGATGCGCCCGATGGTGTTGCGGGAAATCGCCGATATGCTCTCGCTCCACGAATCGACGATCTCGCGCGTGACGACGCAAAAGTACATGCTTACGCCGCGCGGCACGTTCGAGCTCAAATATTTTTTCGGCAGCCACGTGGCAACCGATACGGGCGGCGCCGCCTCGGCGACCGCGATCCGCGCGCTGATCAAGCAGCTGGTCGGTGCGGAGGACCCTCGCACGCCATTGACCGACAGTCGCATCGCCGATCTTCTTGGCGAGCAAGGGATACTCGTCGCGCGGCGCACGATCGCCAAATACCGCGAAGCGTTGCAGATTCCGCCCGTCAACCTTCGCAAGTCACCGTGATTGAGCCAACGCCGTTTCCCCGTAGTTCCGCGGTTTCCACTTGGTACGAAATGTGCATTTGTGAGCATCGCGCGGCCGCAACCGCGCCAACGCCGTTTCCGTTCGACCGATCGTTAGTCGCAGAGGAGAAGCTGATGAACTTGCACCTCACCGGACATCACCTTGAGATCACGCCCGCGATCCGCGCTTATGTCGTCAACAAGTTGGATCGGGTGACGCGGCATTTCGACCATGTGATCGACGTCAGTGTGGTGCTGTGTGTGGACAAGATACGACAGATCGTCGAAGCCAACGTGCACGTCCGCGGCAAGGAGATCCACGCGCAGAGCGTCGATCCCGACATGTACGCTGCAATCGATGCGCTCGCCGACAAGCTTGACCGGCAGGTGAAGAAGCACAAGGAAAAGCTCACCGATCATCGCTGCGACACCGACGCTCTGCAGCGCGCGGCCGACGGTGCAGGCGCCCCCTGAGCGCGGCGTGGAACGCGGATAATCACCGCCCCGGTCCGGCGGAATATTGACGGGCGGATTCAGCATGTCCCCGTCAATGTTCCGCTGTTTTGCGTCGCGACGTCGTCATCAATGAATCCCATTGCCCAGTTGTTGACGCCGTCCCGCATCGCGATCGATGTCGAAGTGGATTCCAAGGCGCGTCTCTTCGAAGAGGCCGGCGTGTTGTTCGAGCGCAGCGCGGGCCTCTCGCGGACGGTCGTCTCGGCAAGTCTCGCCGCGCGCGAAAAACTCGGTTCTACGGGTCTCGGTCAAGGCATCGCGATCCCCCATGGGCGCATCAAGGGACTGGCGAAGGCGACGGGGGCGTTCCTACGTCTCGCGACGCCGATCGCATTCGAAGCGCCCGATGGAAAGCCGGTCCAACAGCTCTTCGTTCTGCTCGTACCCGAGCATGCGACCGAGGAGCATCTGCAGCTTCTCTCCGAGCTCGCGCAAATGTTTTCTCAGCGCCCATTTCGGGGCCAGCTTGCGGCGGCCATGAGCGCCGAAGATCTCATCGAGCTTTTTCGCGCCTGGCAAGCGGCGTAATCTCCGCTCGGGGAGTCCAATAAAGGCAAATGAATGAGTGGTCAGGTCGCGATGCGCCAGGTCACCGTCGAGAAGCTATTCGACACCAACCGTGAGCGGCTTCAGCTCATGTGGCTTGCCAATCGCCAAGGCGGCAGCCGTGTGCTCACGGGCGAGAATGTCCTCAAGCCGACGATGGGTCAGGTCGGCCACATGAACTTCATCCATCCGTTCCGCATCCAGATCCTCGGCGCGGCGGAAGTCGCATTCCTCCGCGATCTACCTGAGGACGAGCTGCAACGGCTGATCAATCGCCTTTTTACAACGGAGCTGGTCGCGATCGTCGTCGCCAACGGCGAACAGGTACCGCCGCATCTCGTCGCGCGCTGCAATATGCATCACATCGCGCTGTTCACGTCGCCGCAGCCCTCGCCGCACATCGTCGACGTGTTTCGGATCTATCTGTCGCGTGTCCTCGCCGAGTCCACGACGCTCCACGGCGTATTTCTCGATGTGCTCGAGATGGGCGTGCTGATCACCGGCGCCTCCGCCATCGGCAAAAGCGAGCTTGCGTTGGAGCTGATTTCGCGCGGCAACGGGTTGATCGCCGACGACATCGTCGAGCTGTCGCGCATTTCGCCGGATACGATCGAGGGCCGCTGCCCCGACGTGCTGCGCGATTTTCTCGAGGTACGCGGCATCGGCATTCTGAACATCCGCACGATCTTCGGCGAGACCGCCGTGCGCCCGCGCAAACTGTTGCGGTTGATCGTCAATCTCGAGGACCATAGCAACGAGGCGTTTTCCGATCTCGATCGCCTTCAAGTCAACGCGACCTATCAGGAAGTGTTGGCGGTGCCGATTCGAAAGGTAACGATTCCGGTCGCGGCAGGACGCAATCTCGCGGTCCTGGTCGAAGCGGCCGTGCGCAACTTCGTGCTCAATCAACGCGGAATCGACAGCACGAAGGAGTTCATCGAACGGCAGCAGAAGCTGATGGAAGACGGTGGCTGACGTGGCGAGCGTCAAGGCGTTTCCGACGGGCATCGACGTGTCGCAAAGGGCTCCCGCGGATGCCGATCTGCTGTTGATCGGCGGCGTTTCAGGCTCCGGGAAAAATGTTGCGCTCGCGGCGCTATCGGATTCCGGTTACTACGCCGTCAACAATCTGCCGCTGCCGCTGCTCGCGCCGACGATCGATTATCTGGCGCGGTCCGGGCAAGCACGTGTCGCCATATCGTTGGACGCGCGCACGGGTCCCGGTCTTCCGGGTCTCAAACTGGCGATCGATGCTGCGCGAGCCGCCGGCTGGAAGGTCACGTTCCTCTATCTGGACACGAAAACCGATACGTTGGTCAAGCGCTTCTCGGAAACGCGGCGGCGGCACCCGTTCTCGAGCGACGAGCGCACCCTGACGGAAGCGATCGAATACGAGCGCGGGTTGTTGCTGGAAGCGCGGGAGCTCGGCATCGCATTCGACACGAGCGATTTGCCGGCCGCAGCCCTGCACACGTGGATCAAGGAGTTCATCTCCGTCGATCGATCGAAGCTCACGCTGTTGTTCGAGTCATTCGGCTTCAAGCACGGTGCTCCGCTCGACGCCGATCTCGTTTTCGACGCGCGGTGTTTGCCCAATCCGCACTACGAGCCGGCGCTGCGACCGCTTACGGGCAAGGACCCGGCCGTCGTCGAGTTCCTCGAAGCGGTTCCCGAGGTCGAGCGGATGTACGCCGATATCTATCACTTCGTCGCAAGCTGGCTTCCCGATTACGCACGCGACAACCGCAACTATCTGACGGTGGCCATCGGTTGCACTGGCGGCCAGCACCGTTCCGTTTATCTGGCCGAGCGCCTTGCCCGTACATTCGCGCCGCGCTATCAGGTGCTGGTCCGGCATCGCGAGCTCGGATAGCGCGGACGGTTGATGAGCTCGACGCGCAGGCTTACCGTTCCTCTCTTCCCGCTCCGCACGGTGTTGTTCCCCGGCGGTCTTTTGCCGCTCAAGGTGTTCGAGCAGCGCTACATCGACATGACCAAGGACTGCCTCAAAGAAGGGCGCCCTTTCGGCGTTTGCCTCATTACGCGCGGCAACGAAGTCGCGTTGCACGTCGAAGATCCGCCGGAGTTTGCGCGCGTAGGCACGCTGGCGCGCATCATCGATTGGGAAATGCCGCAGCTTGGAATACTGCATGTGGCGACGAGCGGCGGTACCCGCTTTCAGGTGCAGAAGTACAGCGTCGAATCTTCCGGACTTGTCGTCGGTGAAGTGGCGACGATAGCGGCCGAGCGCGCATCCCCGTTGCCAGAAGCTTATGTACCGCTCGCGAAATTCCTCGACGTGATTGCGGTACGCATCGGTACGCAGAACTTTCCCGCCGAAAGGCATTTCGACGATGCTTCCTGGGTCGGCTACCGGCTCGCCGAGCTGCTGCCGTTGCCGCTCAAGATCAAGCAAAGCATGCTGGAGATCAACGATGCGCTCGTCCGGCTCAGCACGCTCCGGCAGTTCCTCTCGGAGCAAGGGTTGATTTAGATGACGCGAATCGAGCTGAATGCAGCGCGATTGTCCCCACGATTGTCTCTGTCTACCGCGTATAATTTTGCATTGCCATCACTTCTAAGTTTGTCATGGCCGGCCACAGCAAGTGGGCGAACATCAAGCACCGCAAGGCCGCGACCGACGCGAAGCGCGGCGCGATTTTCAGCCGCTTGATCAGGGAAATCACCGTCGCTTCGCGTCTTGGCGGCGGCGATGCGTCGGCCAATCCTCGTTTGCGCCTTGCGATCGACAAGGCGACCGATCACAACATGCCGAAGGACACGATCGAGCGCGCGATCAAGCGCGGCTCGGGCGGGCTCGAAGACGCGCACTACGAAGAAATTCGCTATGAGGGCTATGGGATTAACGGTGCGGCTGTGATCGTCGACTGCATGACCGATAACCGAACGCGCACCGTCGCCGACGTACGGCACGCGTTCTCGAAATACGGCGGCAACCTCGGCACCGATGGATCAGTCGCGTATCTGTTCAAGCACTGCGGCCAGATCGTCTTCGCGCCCGGCACGAACGAGGACAAGGTGATCGAAGCAGCGCTCGACGCGGGCGCCGACGATGTGATCGCCAACGACGACGGCAGCGTCGAAGTCGTCACTGGCCCGCACGATTTTGCCGCCGTCAAAGATGCGCTCGTCAAGGCGGGCTTGAAGCCTGCGCTCGCCGAGCTGACGATGAAGCCGACGGTCGAAGTCGAGATGCACGGCGAGGAAGCGCAGAGAATGCAAAAGCTTCTCGATGCGCTCGAGGCCATCGACGATGTGCAGGAGGTCTACACGTCGGCGGTCATCGCCGAATGAGCGCGGCGCGCGAGGCGAAGCCGAGCAAGGCCCGAAGCCGCTTGCGCGAGCGGCGGGAAGCGCAGGACCGAAGGTCGCGTCCGCGAGCGTTGGCGGCGGCCGACGCGCAATCGCTCGTTTTCAAGCGGACGATGAATGCGGCCGCGCGTCGCCGCGCGATTGAGCGAGGCCGACTCTCGCTGACGCAATCACCTTGGCGATCCAAAGAGGCCGAGGAATGAGCGTCAGACGTATCCTTGGTATTGACCCTGGTTTACGCGTCACCGGCTTCGGCGTTCTCGAAGCGCATGGAAATACACTCGTCTACATCACGAGCGGCTGCATTCGTGCGACGGGGACGAGCCTGCCGGTTCGTCTCGGCGTGATCGCGCGCGATATCGCTCACGTAATCGCGGAGGTCGGCCCGGTCGAAGTCGCCGTGGAGAAAGTGTTCGTCAATATCAATCCGAATTCGACGTTGCTGCTGGGCCAGGCACGCGGCGCCGCCATCGCCGCAGCGGTGCTCGCCGGACTTTCGGTCACCGAGTACACGGCCGGTCAGGTCAAGCAATCGGTCGTCGGCGGAGGACGTGCGCGGAAAACGCAGGTGCAGGAAATGGTGAGGCGCCTGCTGCAGTTACCCGGCATGCCGCAGGCCGATGCCGCCGACGCTCTCGCGACGGCGATTTGTCACGCACACGCATCCACCGGCACCGGCGGCTTGGCCCGATCCGGTTATCGGATGCGCGGCGGACGCTTGCTGCCGGCGTAGAACGTGCACGCGCCATGATCGGCCGCCTGTCCGGCGTTCTGCTCGAAAAGAATCCGCCGCAGCTCTTGCTCGACGTTCAAGGCGTCGCGTACGAGGTCGACGTGCCGATGAGCACGTTCTACAACCTGCCCGCGACGGGCGAGCGCATCACGTTGTTCACGCATCTCGTCGTGCGCGAGGACGCACATTTGCTCTACGGCTTCGGCAGCGAAAACGAACGCCGTGCGTTTCGCCAGCTCGTCAAGGTCAACGGCATCGGCGCCAAGATTGCGCTTGCCGTGTTGTCGGGACTGTCGGTCGCGGAGCTCGGGCAGGCGATCACGTTGCAGGAGCCCGGCCGTCTCACGAAGATCCCCGGCATTGGCAAAAAAACGGCGGAACGCATTCTGCTCGAGCTGAAGGACAAGCTCGGGGCCGACGTGACGACGGCGATGGATATCCACCGACCGGCGCCGGTTTCGTCGGACATCCTGCACGCACTGCTATCGCTTGGATACAGCGACAAGGAAGCGGCCAACGTCGTGAAGCAGCTTCCCGAGGGCCTCGCCGTCGGTGACGGAATACGACAAGCGTTGAAGCTCCTCGCGAAGGCGTAGCGCCGAGAGCGCTGTTACACTTCGGCCCGCGATGATCGAGAACGACGAGCTCAAGCGCACGGTGACCGGGAAGCCGTTGAGTCCGCAGGAGGAGGCGTTCGAGCGCTCCCTGCGGCCGCGCGAGTTGAGCGAATATATCGGTCAGGAAAAAATCCGCAACCAGCTCGGCATCTTCATCGAGGCCGCCCGTAAGCGCGGCGAGGCGCTCGACCACGTGCTGCTGTTCGGACCGCCGGGACTCGGCAAGACAACGCTGTCGCACATCCTCGCACACGAGCTCGGCGTCAATCTGCGCCAGACTTCAGGGCCCGTCCTCGAACGTCCCGGCGATCTTGCCGCGCTCCTCACCAATCTCGAGCCCCGGGACGTGCTGTTCATCGACGAGATTCACAGGCTCTCGCCGATCGTCGAGGAAATTCTTTATCCCGCGCTTGAGGATTTCCAGATCGATATCATGATCGGCGAGGGACCCGCCGCGCGCAGCGTGAAGCTCGATCTTCCACCATTCACGCTGGTCTGCGCGACGACGCGCGCCGGCATGCTCACTAATCCGCTGCGCGATCGCTTCGGCATCGTCGCGCGACTCGAGTTTTACTCCGCCGAAGAATTGACGCGGATCGTCGCGCGCTCGGCGCAGCTCCTTCGGATCGATGTCGACCCCGACGGCGCGCTCGAAATCGCGCGCCGCTCGCGTGGAACGCCGCGGATCGCCAATCGCCTATTGCGTCGCGTTCGCGACTTCGCTGAAGTGAGGGCGAACGGCGATGTCACGCGCAAGGTTGCGGACGCGGCGCTCGCAATGCTCGACGTCGACGGTTCCGGTCTCGACGTCATGGATCGCAAGCTGTTGCAGACAGTGCTCTCAAAGTTCGACGGCGGTCCTGTCGGCATCGACAATCTCGCCGCCGCGATCGGCGAAGAGCGCGACACGATCGAGGACGTGCTCGAGCCGTATCTCATTCAACAGGGATTCCTGCAGCGGACCTCGCGCGGCCGGATCGCCACGGCGCTGTCGTACCGGCATTTCGGAATTGCGCCGCCGACGCCGGGCGCCGCGGCGGATCTTTTCCCGGGCGAATGACGTCGTTGAGCGCCGCAGGGCCGTCCCAAGGCGCGAATACTCCCCCTATGGGGGCAGCGCAGCGGCGAAGCCGCAACCGTGGGGGTCCAGTTCCATTTGCGTTTCCGGTGCGCGTCTACTACGAGGACACGGATGCGGCGGGCGTCGTCTACTACGCCAACTACCTCAAGTACATGGAGCGCGCACGAACCGAATGGCTCGCCGCGCTGGGCTTTCCACTGGCGGCGTTCGAGCGAAGCCATGGCATCGCGTTTGTCGTCCATCGTGTCGAAATCGATTTTCTGCAACCCGCGCGTCTGAACGATACGCTCGATGTGACGGTCGAAGCGGTCGAGCGCGGCCGCAGTCGCCTCGTCGCGACGCAATCGTGTCGGCGTGACGGCGTCGCGATCACCAATGCACGCGTGACATTGGCCTGTGTCGACACGGCGCATTGGCGTCCCACCCGCATCCCCAAACCGTTGCAAGACGTACTCGACCCCACAGGATGAACGTCTATACCGACCTCTCGTTCGTGACGCTGATCGTGCACGCGTCGTTCATCGTTCAGGCGGTGATCGCGCTGCTCGCCGTCCTGTCGCTCTGGTCGTGGTGGCAGATCTTTCTCAAGCTGTTTCAGCTGAAACGCGCGACGCGCGAAACTGACGTGTTCGAGGACGAGTTCTGGAAGGGTGGCGATTTGGCCGAGCTGTTCCAGCGCGCCACGCAGGCGCGTGTCGGCGGCGGCCTCGAGCACATTTTTACGGCGGGCTTTCGCGAATATTCGAAGCATCGCCGCCAGGGCAGCACGTCCGGAATCACGCTTGATTCCGCGCGACGCGCGATGCGCGCCGCATACCAGCGCGAGATCGACACGATCGAAGCGAATCTGGCGGGACTCGCGACCGTTGGATCGGTTTCGCCGTACATCGGCTTGTTCGGAACCGTGTGGGGCATCATGAATGCATTTCGCGGCCTTGCGAACGTGAGCCAGGCAACGCTCGCGAATGTCGCGCCGGGCATCGCCGAAGCGTTGATCGCGACTGCCATCGGTCTCTTCGCCGCTATTCCAGCAGTGGTTGCCTACAATCGCTACACGCACGACGTCGATCGGCTCGCAGTTCGTTACGAAACGTTCATCGAGGAGTTCTCGAACATTCTGCAACGGCAGGGTTAACGGATCGCCATGCGTCGCGTTCGTAAGCCGATCAATCAGATCAACGTCGTTCCCTACATCGACGTGATGCTGGTATTGCTTGTCATCTTTATGGTGACCGCGCCGCTGATCGCACCCGGCGAAATTGAGCTGCCCTCGGTTGGCAGCAAGCTGACGGTGCCGATCGATCCATTGGTGGTTCGGCTCAAGCCCGATAAATCGATCACCTTGCGTGACCGGTCGGTGAGTAACTCGCGCGAAGTCAGAGTTACGCTCGATGCGCTGATCGACCAGGTGCGCACCATTCAGGCGGGCCGAGAGCAACCGGTTGTCATCGATGCAGATAAGGGCTCACGGTACGAGGACGTGATCGGCATCCTGGATAAACTGCAGCAGGGGGGCGTCAAAAGGGTCGGCCTGCTCGCGCGCCCGACAAGCTAGGAAGCTTCGCCGTGCCCAGCGATCGTCCGCACCGGCCGCGCCGCCCCCGCGGCAAGTTGACGGCGCTCGTGCTTGCGATCGCCGTCAATCTGATCTTTCTGGTTGTGCTCGTGGTTTCCGTTTCGTGGCAAAACCGCCCCGCTGCGCCTGTCACCGCCGAGCTTTACGCGCCGCCAGCCAAGACGCCTGTTATCGAACCATCTCCGCCGGAGGTAAAACCTCCACCCACACCGGAGCCGACGCCTGCGCCTCGACCCGAACCCAAACCCGAACCGAAGCCCGAGCCAAAACCACCGCCGCAGCCTCCGCCGCAGCCGGCGCCCGACATCGCGCTCAAAGCGAAGGCGGAAGCCGAGCGCAAACGTAAAGAAGAAGCGGAACGGAAGGAGGCCGAAGCAAAGAAGCAAGAAGAAAACAAGCAGACCGAGCTACGCGAACGCCAGCAACGCGAGGTAGCGGCAATGCGCGCGCAAGCCGAGCGCGAAACGCAGTCGCGCGTTCAAGCGGAACGGGAAGCCCAATTGCGCGCACAAGCTGAACGTGAATCGCGCGAGCGCGCAACGCTAGCCGCGCAAGCGACGCGCAATCGTTCGCAAGCGGACTGGATCGACAAGATTCGCGCGAAGATCCGCAGCAACGTGATCCTGCCACCCGATCTCGCCGGCAACCCCGAGGCGATCTTCGATGTCGTGCAATTGCCGACGGGCGAAGTCCTTGAGGTACAGCTACGTAAATCGAGCGGTGTGCGCGCTTATGATGATGCGGTCCAGCGCGCGATCCTTAAATCGTCACCGCTGCCGAAGCCGACGCAGCCGGAATTGTTCGTGCGGACGCTGCAGCTTAGATTTAGGCCGTTCGATTAGCTGTGCCCCCTGTCATCCCGGGCGAAGCGAGGGGACCTGCTTTTGTCGTGATGAACGAAAAACAGGTTCCTCAGACCTTAGTGCGTTGTCCTCGGAATGACAGCCTCTTATATCCGCGGCTTCTTCTCGCTGATCTGGATCGCCGTCCAGCTCCAGTCCGCGCGCTGCTCGATCAAATGTCGCAACACGATCGTGTAGACGGAGCGGCCGGTCGTCAGGACGACGCTGCGGCCTTCGGCATACTCCGGCGTCGGAACGATGATCGTTTTGACCATCAACGGCTTGTCGGGGCGCGAGGGAGGCGGAAGGTAAAGCGCTTCAAAACGGGCGCCGATCGTTGACACATCGACGCCGTTGACGACGAAGCCCATGTCGTCCTTGGATTCGCGTTTCGTGTAAAGCGTAACGGGTACGACGTTGTCCGCAATGATCGCAAGACCGCCCTCGACTTCGTCCGGCGAGAGCTTATTCAGCCGCCGCACGATTCCGAGCAGCCATTCCGACACATCGGATTGACGCACGGCGACGAGCGCGCCGAGCGACAGTGCTTGTCCGACACCTCCAGTCGCTCCGATGCGAAGTCCAGCGATGCTGCGGTCCTTCACATGCCACATCGGATCGGTGAACGACGAGAGGCTTGCCGCGATGGAGTCGTGCTCCTCGCGTACGGCGCGCTTGACCGGCGCAACATCAGCGACGGTATATACCTCGATCTGCTCCTGCTCGACGCGATCGGGGCTCGCGGATTCTTCCGGTATCGCGTCCTTAGCGCTACTCGAGGCGAGCTCGTGACAAATGCGCGCAAGACCAACGCGTACGCGCGCCGTCACACCGCATGCGCTACGGGGATCGCGACGCAAATTGGAATTGAGGTTGGGAGCGAGGGCCGGTCGGATCTTTTCCAGTATCGCGATGCGACGCTGATTGACCGAAAGCACGCCGCTCCGCTCGGGTGACTCGGCGCGGCGAAGCGAAGTCACCGCGCGATCGAGTTGATCGCAAAGCGGCGTCGTGTCGAGGTAGCGGAGCATCAAGCCAGCATCATTGCCGACCGGACGCACGAGGCCTGTTTTGCCACCGACATCGACCAAAAAGCCTTCCATCGACCGCGCGACGGCGTCGAGCGATAACCGGCGGCTCCAGCCGCGAATCTGTGCATACGCCCAGTCGAGCTCGGCAGGCGTCATGTTCCCGGTGTTCAGTTGATGGATCAGCAATGCATAGACGTATTCCTGCTCGATCGTCCACTGAGTGGTGTTCGGGCCATGTCCGAGCACCGTCGGGACGCGATCGATGCCAAGCTCGGCCGCGCGCATATAGACGTGATGAAGCTCGACCCACTTCGCCGGAATCCACCGTTCGAAGCGGAAGACGCGTAGCTTCGCATCGGTCCCGAAGTAGTGGACGAGCCGCGCGAACAACAATGGCACGAGCGACTTCCAACGCGGGTTGTTGCTTTGGAGCAGCGCCTCTTCCAGGATTGATTGGTACGCGGTCTCGTAACCCTGCGAAAGATCGAACGCCGCTTTCCAGATTCGCTGCGAAAGCTGCGTGCCTCCGTCAGCGTTTTCGACGTACTGCTTGGCGAGTTGGCGGCGGTCCGCGCCGAGCGCCGCATCAAGGAACAGGAGTGCTTGAACGCGGGCGGGATCGAGCGGGCGGCGGGCTTTGCGCAACGAGTCGAACGCGCCCAATACGGCCTGCTGGCGGCCGATAACGTCCTGCGCGGGCAAGCTGCGCAACCATGCCGATACCGCCTTGACCGACGCGAGCGGCTCGGCGACTTCCCTCGTCCCCGACGTCAGAAAACCGAACATGCGGATGCGCGCTTTTGGTTGGTCAAATCAGATTGCTGTGAACTTCGTCCGCTACAATTCGTCATGCATCGCTACATCTAACTTTTTTGCGCGTGTGCGTTTCCGCATTGCGCGATCCCCAAGCCGAGGTTCTCGATGCTGTACTGGTGGTCTTCCGTTTCGACAACGCCTGTGCTTCGGTACGCGGTTGCTGCGGTAGCGCTATCGCTTTGTTTCACCGCAGGCGGAGTCATGGCGCAAAAGAGCGCGCAGGCACCCACCGAACAAGGAGGTAGCAAGTTGAATGCCATGCCGTCCGAGCTCAAGAAAATTGATGTAAAACAAGGTAGTGGCGCCGAAGCAGTGGCCGGAAAACCAGTGAGTGTTCATTACACCGGGTGGATATATGACGATTCCAAGCCCGACAAGAAGGGTGCCAAATTCGACAGCTCGCGCGACCGCCAACAGCCGTTCGGATTCCTTCTCGGCACAGGCAAAGTTATTCGTGGTTGGGACGAAGGCGTTGTAGGTATGAAAGTCGGTGGTCAGCGCACGCTGATCATTCCGCCCGCCATGGGCTACGGAGAACGCGGCGCAGGCGGCGTGATCCCGCCCAACGCGACGCTGATCTTCGATGTCGAGCTGCTCGAAGTGAAGTAACCGTTCGGATTAGGGCCTGTTAGGTCATTCGCTGATGCTCCCGCGTGGGAACCGCGCCCTCATCCGCCGGCGTCTCGACTACCGTCCGCCGGCGTTCCTGGTGGATGCAATTGCGCTCACGTTCGACCTCGCGGCGGCCCGCACTGAGGTAACCGCGCGGTATGCGTTTCGGCGCAATCCTCACGCGCAAGGCGCGGACCGCGTCGCACCGCTTGTGCTGGATGGCGAGGAACAGACCGATGTGCACGTCGATCTCGATGGCCGTCCGGTAGCCGCCAGCCGCCTCGCGCTTGACGAAAAATCGCTGATGGTTGACGCGCCGCCCGATGCCGGCGAGATCACGATTCATTCGCGCAACACGCCTGCGAGCAATGTTTCGCTCGAAGGTCTGTACGTTTCATCGGGAGTTTTTTGCACGCAGTGCGAGCCGGAAGGATTTCGGCGTATCACGTATTTCCCGGATCGCCCCGATGTGTTGTCGCGTTACACCGTGACGCTGCGCGCGGATCGCGAGAGTTGCCCCGTACTCCTTTCCAACGGTGATCGGATTGCCGGCGGCGCGCTCGCCGGCGGCCGCCATTTCGCGACATGGCGGGACCCATCGCCCAAGCCCACGTATCTGTTCGCGCTCGTCGCCGGCGATCTGGCGGTGCTCGAAGATGCATTCATCACGATGTCGGGGCGTCGCGTTGCGCTGAAAATCTATTCGACGCCGCACAACCTGCCGCGTTGCATGCACGCTATGGAGTCGCTTGAACGGGCGATGCGCTGGGACGAGATGCGTTTCGGGCGTGAATACGATCTCGACACGTTCATGATCTTCTGCGCCGACGACTTCAACATGGGCGCGATGGAGAACAAAGGGCTCAACATCTTCAACAGCCGCTTGCTGCTCGCCGACCCGCAAGTCGCGACGGATGGCGATTACAACGCGATCGAAGGCGTGATCGCCCACGAGTATTTCCACAACTGGACCGGCAATCGCGTGACGTGCCGCGATTGGTTTCAGCTGTCGCTCAAGGAAGGGCTGACGGTGTTTCGCGATCAGGAGTTTTCAAGCGACATGGGCTCGCGCGCGGTCGAAAGAATCGCAGCGGTCGAATATCTTCGCCGCGAGCAGTTTGCCGAGGATGCCGGACCGATGGCGCATCCGGTGCGCCCAGACGAGTATCAGGAGATCAACAATTTCTATACGGCAACGGTGTACGAGAAAGGCGCCGAGATCATTCGAATGCAGCATACGTTGCTCGGAGCGCAACGATTCCGGCGCGGAATGGACCTCTACTTTGCGCGTCACGACGGCCATGCTGTGACGTGCGACGACTTTGTGCAGGCTATGCAGGACGCGTCAGGCATCGACTTCGTGCAATTTCGCCGCTGGTACTCCCAGGCCGGCACGCCTGTTGTCACCGCGCGAGGCCATTACGACGCCGCTGCGCGCAGCTATACGCTCGAAGTCGAGCAGAAGACCGCTCCCACCCCCGGTCAAGCGCACAAACAGCCGTTTCACATTCCCTTTGCTGTCGGTTTGCTCGATGGGAACGGTAACGATCTGCCGCTCACACTCGCCGGTGAAACGACGACGGGACCGACAACGCGCATTTTGGATGTCAAAGAGGCGCGACAATCGTTTTGTTTTGTCGATATTCCGGCGGCGCCGGTGCCATCGCTGCTGCGTGGCTTTTCCGCGCCGGTGAAGCTTGTCCGTGACTATAGCGACGAAGAGCTCGCCTTTCTGGCGGCACGCGACAGCGATCCGGTCAACCGTTGGGATGCAGCGCAACGCTCGTTTACCAATGTACTGTTGCGCCTCGCACGCGACCATCGCGGCAGACGACCGCTCGCGCTGCCGCGGTCGCTCGTATCGCTTGTCGGTGGTCTGTTGGCCGATGAAGCGAGCGATCCGGCGTTGATCGCGCTCGCACTGACGCCTCCCGATCCCGGCTACGTTGCCGCCCTCGAGCCCGCGCTGGACGTCGATGGGACAAGCGCCGCGTACATGTTCCTCCAACGCGAGCTTGCACGTTCACAACGGCACGCATTCGAAGAGGTTCACTTGCGGCGCCGCCCAAAGGAGCGCTACGACAAGACGCCGGCGCAGATCGCCGCGCGCAGCTTGTCGAATATTTGTCTGCATTATCTCGGCGTGCTCGATGACGCCGCCGGCCGTGCTTTGGCGGTTGCGCAGTTCGAGCACTCGGACAACATGACCGACACGATTGCGGCGCTCGCGTCGCTCAAAGACTCGCCGGCAAGGGAAAGGGACGATCTCTTCGAGCGGTTCGAATCGAAGTGGCGCGATGAGCCGCTGGTACTCGATAAATGGTTCGCGCTTCAGGCGCGGAGTCTTCGCCCCGATACCCTCGTGCGCGTTAAAGCGTTGCTCGCGCATCCGCGCTTTAGTGCCAGGAATCCCAACCGCGTTCGCGCACTGGTGGGGGCATTCACGCTCGGCAACTTCGTGCGCTTCCATGCCCGCGACGGTTCGGGTTACGCTTTTGCCGCCGATCAAGTCCTCGCGCTCGATAAGACCAACCCGCAACTCGCTTCGACGCTCGCCGGCGCATTCAATTTGTGGAGGCGCTTTCTGCCGCCACGTCGCGCGTTGATGGAGGCGGCTCTGACGCGAATCGCGCGCGCGAGCAAGCTCTCGCCGGATGTGACCGAGGTCGTCGGGCGAACGCTGGAGGAGTGACTCTGTGGGAGCTGTCATTCCGAGGCCGTCGCATTTCGGCCGAGGAACCCGCTTTTAGAAGTCGCAAATGCAACAGCAGGTCCCTCGCGTTGCTCGGGATGACAGCTACCTGCTCGGAGTGACAACTACCAGTACGTCTCGAGCGTGATATGCCCGGGCTCCTTTCTCCGATGCCGCCGCATTCCGCGGGAGTTCAGCACCTTCTGCACGTCGTCGACCATCGCAGGATTGCCGCATAGCATCGCGTGCGCATTCCCCGGCGTGAGCGAAATGCCGGTGCGAGCCTCGAGGCGGCCATCGTCGATCGCCGCGGGAATTCGACCGGCCAGCACATCCGGCGTCGGCTCGCGGCTCACCATCGGAACGTAGGCGAACGCGCCGGAGTGCGCGCGAGCGATTTCGGCAATCTCATCGCGATAGGTGAGCTCCGCGGCATAGCGTACCGAGTGAACAAGCACGACTCGGCCGAACTTTTCCCACGGGTCTTGCGTGCGCAACATCGAGAGGAACGGTCCAATCCCGGTGCCCGTCGAGATGCACCACAAGGACTCCGCTTCGGCCACTTCGGAAATCGAAAAGAATCCGTTCGCGCGCGGCAACAACCATACCGGGTCACCAGTGTCGAGAGCGGCAAGACGCGGCGACAACGGTCCGTCCGCCAGGACGATGAAATAGAACTCGTGTGGCGCAACCTGCGGCGGGTTAACGAACGAATACGGACGCCCAATCATCGGTTCTTTCGCGCCCGGTGGCGCGGGCAGCGCAAGGCGCGCGAACTGGCCCGCAACGAACGTTACCTCAGGCGCGCTCACCTGCAACGAATACAACGCATTCGTCCATTGACGCTTGCCTGCGACGCGTCCTTCGACCCATGCGGCCATGGCTTAACGAACCTCCGATCGGGCACCGCGAGATTTTCATCTCGCTTGGTAGAATCGACCATTATGCCTACGCGGAATTCACCGCCTTCTGCCACGGGTTCGCGCGTTCACCTTCGACCGCCCCGGCAATCCGACGAAGCCGCGTTTCTGCGTGCCGCACGCGCAAGTCGCGCGCTGCACGGCCGCTGGGCCAAGGCGCCGACGACGCGAAGCGAATACAACGCGTTCGTCAAACGCTACGGCGGCAACGCGCCCGCTCATGTCGGCTTCTTGGTCTTTCGCAACGCCGACGGCGCGCTATGCGGCGTGTTCAATTTTTCCGAGATCGTCCGCAACGCTTTCAACAGCGCCTATCTCGGCTATTACGCTTTCGCACCGCATGCGGGCGGCGGACTCATGACCGAGGGATTTGCGCTCGTGCTCGACGTCGCATTCGGCGACCTCGCACTGCATCGCGTCGAGGTGAACGTGCAGCCGACGAACCGGCGCTCGCTCGCGTTAGTCGCAAGACTTCATTTCTTCTGCGAGGGCTATTCGCGCCGCTATGTGAAGATTGCGGGACGGTGGCGCGATCACGTGCGCTTCGCGATGCTGGCGGAGGACTGGCGCCGCCTGCGCCGCGACGTTTTGGCGCGGCTCAAGCGGCCATCGGCCGATCGAAAGCGAGGGACTGCCGATTGACGATCGTGAATTACCGCGTTATCGCACTCGGCGTAGTCATGCTGCTGTTCGGCGGGTGTGCGGAGAAGCCGATCGTACCCGGGCAGCCGAAAGTGGCCAATATCGATCTCGCGCCTTACGTGATGCATGAAGAATGCGTCGATCTCGTCCAAGGCGACCGTCTCGATTATCGTTTCGCGAGCAACAACCCCGTCAAGTTCTTCATTTATTATCGTGACAGCAATATGGTCGTCGAGCCCATTACGCGCGAGGGCGTCGTCGAAGACGCGGGCGTGTTTGCGCCGCGCATTACGGCGCGCTATTGCCTATCGTGGGAAGCCAATGCGGCGGGCGCATTGATCGGTTATCAAGCGAATGTCCGGCGAGCGGCGAAGTGACGCCGAATCGTGCGTTGCTGTTCGATCTCGACGGCACGCTCACCGATAACTATTCCGGTATTGCGGCCTCGATTCGATATGCGTTGGCACGCATCGACGCGCCGATTCCAAGCGAGGCAATGTTGCGAACATGCGTAGGCCCACCTCTACGCGAGACCTTCGCGCGCTTTCTCGAGACGCGCGACGCGACGCGAATCGAGTGCGCGATCGGCCACTATCGGGAGCGGTATGCCGATGTGGGCTGGCAGGAAAATGTCGTCTACGACGGCATCGTCGATATGCTCGCTCTGCTGGCAGCGCAACAGCAGCGCCTTTTTCTGTGCACGGCCAAGCCGGAAATCTTCGCACGCCGCATTGTCGAGCACTTCGCCTTCGCGCCGTATTTTCATGACATCTACGGCGCGGATCTCGCCGGCGTTTTCGATGACAAGGCGAAGCTCCTTCGACGTCTGCTAACCGATGAACGGCTCGACGCCAACGAAGCTGTGATGATCGGAGACCGCGGCAACGATGTACGCGCAGCGCACGCCAACGATGTATGCGCCGTTGGGGTTTTGTGGGGTTACGGCTCCCCTCAAGAGTTGGCCGATGCCGATTCGCTTGTCGCCACTCCTCACAATCTCGCGCGGCTGCTCACGCGAAGGGTTCAAAAGCGTCGAACGGCCCGCATCGCTTAAAGATCGGCGTAGCTGTATGTGCGGCCTTGCTCGACCCGCGCGAGCACGACCTTGTCGACGATCTTCCTCGCGGCGACATCCGGTGCGACGAGTTGTTGCCGTTCGTGAAAACCCTTGAAGAGACTCGCGGTCGGCAGTACGCCTGCCGGTTGCGAACGCATGAACGTCTGCATACCGGTATCGATAATGCCGGGGCGAAGCGCGATGACCCGGATGCCATTTTGACCTTGCTCGGCGGCGAGCGTGCGCGTCAGCATTTCGAGGCCCGCTTTTGCGGCGCAGTAAATCGCGCTACCCGGCAACACCGTCTCTGCGGCGCCCGAGGAGACATTGACGATTCGCCGGTCTTCCGCGCCGTCGGCAAACACACGACAGAACAGATTTGCGATCGCGGCAGGTGCTGCAAGATTGATCTCGAACGACGCGGCGATGTCGAACCCCGCCAAACGCCCCGCGATGCCTGCCGGCCCTGGTGTTGCTGCGTTATTGATGCAGACGACCGCGCTCGGACGTGCCTTTTGTATATCGGCGAACGGCGCGGCAAGCGTGGCATCGATCGCGGCGACGTCACTCAGTTCGAGCTCTACGAACCGATACCGGTCGCCGGTGAGACGCGTAGCGCTTTTGCGTCCCACGCCGAGGACGCTCCATCCGCGGGCTAAAAGGTCGGCGGCAAGCGCCTCGCCCAATCCGCGCGAAACGCCGGTGATAATCGCGGTCTGCATATCGTTGCTCCTGTGCCGCTCTGCTAGGGCCTGTTAACAGGCTCTAGTGTTTGACTCGGAACACGTCGCGGTCGTCGAAAAGGCGCTCGCCGATATTCTCCACGTCCCATCCGGGAAGCGCGGCGATCGGCACCGGCGTCAACCGATTCGGTCCGAAGCCCGGCGCACGTATCGCTTCTGCCGCGGTAGCGTCGGCATTGTTTGCTGCAACGTCGACGACCAATGCTTGTGCCGTGAGCGCACGGTACGGCGCGCGCAGTCTTTCGAGCAGCCCATGACCGATGACACTTGCATGCACGTGCCGAGCCACGGCGTCGCGTCGCCTCCAGAAGAGCTCACGCCATTGCCATGCACGTAAGAGTGCCACCAATTCCGCATCGTCGCACGCGAAGATAAGTCCTGCTTCATCGATCAGCGTCGCCGCGTCGCGGACGCGGCTGCGGCCGTTCGCCGTTGCATCGAGCCCCTCGCGCAAGTGCACCGCATTGAGCGCCGCCTTGGCAAGCGGAAATGCGAGCCATACCAGCGCGTTCGCGAAGTCGTGCCAACTGCCTGCCCGGAACTCGATCACGCCTTCTTCGGCGATTCGCCGTTCGTACGCGAGCGCGCCGCTTCGCCGAGCCGGCGCGACTTCAAACCGAAGCGCTGTTCCATCTGGAAGGGAAAGGTGCGACGTTGTCGCGACGCGATTGAGCGCCGCAATGTCAGGAACATCGCCGAGTCCGCCAAGCACATCGAGCCAACGTGCGTACGGGGCAAAACCGCGATGCATCGTGAATGCGAGAGACGTCAACGCCCCGCAAGCGACATCGCAATGATCACGACGACGAACACCACGACAACGAGCAGCGCGATCTTCCACGCACTCTTGGGATACTCGCCCGCGATGGCGCCGGTTACGCCGTTCATCGCGCATTGAAATGCTTTTGCTCCGTAGGTGTAGCTCAGCAACCATACAGGGGCCAGTATGTGCTTGAACGTTTGCCTCGAGTAATCCGCGCGAACGCTGAGATTGCGAAACGTATCGGCGCGAATCTGCTGCGCGCATAACATCTGGAGCTTCGCATCCATCGCGGCCCGCGCCCTTTGCGCCGCGCCCACCAAGTCGATCTGATAACGCTCGACCAACCATCCGCTCACAAAGCCCGCGTCATAGGGCTTCAAGTCTTGGGTCGGAAACGGCTCGATTCCGCGCAAGAGATTCGGATGGACGCCAACCGACGCGCATACCAAGTCATCATCGAAGAACGTTGACACGTGTCCGGCCGCCGGTTCCCAGCGAATGTTTTGGACTTGCCGCGTGCGCGTCTGGCCGTTTTCGCTGTAGGTTTCGGTCGTGTAGTAATAGTGGCCCGCTTCGGCGGTCCACTGCGCGTCGACGTGCGCATCGAACGTCCAATACGGCAAGTAGACGCCTTTGACGGTGTCAGTGAGAGCGCGGCGCTTGAGCGCGGAAGGCGCGAACCACAACTTGCCGTACCACGCACGGATGCGGTCCCGGGCGTCGTTTTCCGAGAGCTTGAACGGCAGCACACCCTCGGGACGAAACGAGGATTTGGTCTCTTCGTAGGGAACCAATTGCGCCGAGCCGCAAAATTCGCAGTTCTGCGCTTGGCGCGCCGGATCGAGGACGGAGATCGCGTTGCAGCTTTGACAGCGCACCTCGCGCTTTTCGGTCTTCCAGCCGCGTTGCGCATCGGCGATGCCGCGAAGCGCGCTCACCAAATCGTGCTCGACGATCGCGCCGCTCACCGCAATCGTAACCGGCGATTCCGTGCCGCAGAATGGACACACCATCTTCTGCTTCGCGGGATTCCAGACCGATTCGCCGCCGCAGGCCGGGCATGTGAACTTCTGCTCGGCCGTGAGGGAGTCCTCCCGCACTTGCGGCGCCGCCGCTGCGCTGCCCTTGATGTCCATCATCAGCTGCTGGGGGATCGCCTGACGAGCCAGCGAACGCCTTCGGCCATCCGCACCGGGATCGAAAGTGCGGTCTCCGCGTCCCCCAAGAACAGAATGATCCACAGTATCGCGATCATTGCGAGCGCCACCTTGGCCGTCGACGTCGGCACTTCGCCCGTGACGACGCCGCTTGAGCCGTCAATGACGATACGGTAGCTGCGACCCAGGTAACGGTAGTCGAGAAGCCATATCGGAAGGAGCAGTCGCTTGCAGTTTTCACGCGCATATTCGACGCGCGAAAGGAGCACCTTGTCGCGCTCTTTGGGCGGTCGGCTGCGCTTCGTCGTTGCCGCGAGCTCGTGTTCCATCCGCGTATGCGCGAGCAGCGTGGCTTCGTCCAGACCGCGTTGCGCGCTCGCAACCGGCCATCCGTCGACGACACGCGCATCGTACGCACGGATCGCCTTTGCCGGCGGCGACTCGAGAGTCGGTATCGCATTCGAATCGATACCGCGGTCGGCGCAGACCAAGAGATTACCGAAGTCCATTTCAATGATGCCGCGCGTGACGCCGCCACCGGCCCAATAGCCGATCGCGTGGGCGTCGAATGCCCAGAACGGTAGGTAGACACCCTTGACTGAGTTCGTCCGCGCATGGCGCTCGAGCCCGAACGGCGGCAGCCACGTTCGACGAATCCGTCGCACCGCGCGATCGCGCGCATCGACTTCTGCGATCGCAAAAGGAATGATGCCGTCCGGCTGGAACGTATCGGAAGGCACCTCGTCAAGACTTCCAGGGGCCATCAGCGTATGACATAGCCGACGACTCGCCAAGCGCCGTCGGCCTCGCGCTCCAGCGTGACCGTTTCGCTTGCATCCGTCTTTTTCTCAAACGACGTGCGAAACAGAACGATGGCGTAGTTGCCGTCAGGAGCCCCGGGGAAAGATGTCGCGAAAGTCGTCGACAGGACGGTCCGTTGCGCGAGCGCGCCGAAGGGAGCGCGTACTTTTTGAAGCGATTCGACCCAGCGGTCGCGCGTTATCGCGTTCTTGAACTGCCGCGCGGCCCCATCCCAACTGGCGCCGCCGTCGCCGCGGTCGGTGAAGGCGAGCCAATCGCGCGCAACGTGCTGGACCGTCGTCGAGGCCGGATCCTGCGCGAATGAGAGCGCGGTCCAGCACGCGAGCGCAAATGACAGCGCCGCGTATCGAACCGTTGCCCACCCGATCACGATCTCAGGTACGTATTGATGGCGTCACGGGTTACGCGCCATTGCGTGCCGATCTTCTTTCCTTTTAGATCGCCCGCCTCGAGGATCGACAGCACGTCGGATTCCGCAACGCCGAGCACCTGCGCAACTTGCGACGGATTCATCAATTGGCCGCCATCGCTCGCTGCCGGCACCGACGACGGCGTCGAAATCCCAGGCGTTTGCTGCGCCATCAGGCCGCCCGGCTGATTCATCATTTGCTGCGCCATCGCCATGCCCACGGCCATTTGCGCGCCGAGACCGCCGACGCCCGCGTCGCCGCCTTTTTCCATACCCTGTGCCATCTGGAACTTGACGTAGTCGTTCAAGTTGCCGACCGCGGCCATGCTCGAGCGGTTGTCGATTGCGCTCTCGACTTCGGCAGGAACCGACACGTTCTCGACGATAAACGTTGTCATCTCGAGACCGTACTTGGCGCCGATCGCCGGATTAATGAGTGGCAGCAGCGCCTCGCCGAGCTCGCCGTAGCGCGACGCGACGTCGAGCGCAGGAATCTTCGCCGACGCAAGCGCGTCGGTGAATACGCTGACGATCCTGGATCGCATCGTGTCGTTGAATTCGTCGAGACGAAAATGATCGTCGGTACCGGCGACTTCCTTCAGGAATTTCTTGACGTCGACAACGCGGAAGTCATATGTGCCGTACGCACGAAGCCGCACGACGCCGAAATCGCTGTCGCGCATCATCACGGGATTCGCGGTTCCCCATTTGTTGCCGGTGAAAAGCCGCGTAACGACGTAATAGACATCGGCCTTGAACGGGCTTTCCAGGCCGTATTTCCACCCCTTGAGATCGGTGAGGATCGGAATATTGTCAGTCGTCAGCGAATATTTGCCCGGATCGAACGAATCGCCGAACTGGCCGAGATAAATGAACTGCGCGATCTGCGATTCGCGCACGATGAGCTGCGCGCCGTTCTTGATCTCCTTGTCCTCGTCGGGGAAGCGGTAGGACAGCGTATCGCGCGAGTCATCGGTCCACTCGATGATGTCGATGAACTGCTTCTTGACGAAATCCAGGATCGCCATAGGACCTCCCTTGAACGGCGAAAACGGCTGCAGCGCGAGCCCTTGCGGGTGTTGTCAGGGCTTCGGTGCGCTGGCGAGTTTTTTCGCTTCGGCTTCCGACTCCGCCAGCTGCTTTTCGATCTGCGCGACGGGCAGCGCGCCCGGAACCAGCGTGCCGTCGGAAAAAACCAGCGTCGGCGTCGCATTGATCTTCAGCGATTCACCGAGCACCTGCGTCTTCGCGACCGGATCGCCGCAATCGCCGGCGTTGTCAGGCACCTTGCCGGACGCGAAGAAATCGTCCCATGCCTTGACCTTGTCCGGCGCACACCATATCTGCTTCGATTTCCGCGCGGCATCCGGATGCAGCTGATCGATCGGAAACAGGAATGTGTAAATCGTGACGTTGTCCAGATTCTTGAGCTCGTTCTCGAGCCGGTGGCAGAACGGACAATCGGCGTCGGAGAAGATGACGAGCTTGCGCGCGCCGTTGCCTTTGACGCGCGTGAACGAGAGATCGAGCGGCAGCTTGTCGAACGCTACGCGATTGATCTTGCGAACCTTCGCTTCCGTGAGGTTCTGCTTCGTGGCGACGTCGTAAATCGAGCCCACCAGGATCTGGTTTGCTTTGGCGTCGGTGTAGATCATTTGATCGCCGAGGAGCGCCTCGTACAAGCCGAAATACGGGCTTTTGGCGATGTAACGAATCTCGGCGCCAGGAAACTTCTGCTCGAGCGTTTTCTTGACGGCAGCGGTGTCGCCCGCTGGCGGCGTCGCGGTTTGCGCCAATGCAATCGGGATCGCAACGGCGAGTCCGGCGATCACGCCGAGCAGGCCGCGGCGAAATGAGTTAAAAGTTGAGACCATCAGGTTCTCCGGTTACGGTGGCAGATACGAACAGTACCGCGTACGACATTCTAACGAAGCGCAGGTTGCGCCAACGCGCGTTTGATCAACGGCAACCGATCGACGGCAGAAATGCCGGCATTGCGCAGCGCCTTGAGCCACGGTGAAGGCGGACCGAACAGTCGTGCTAGTCCATCGGTCACCGCTTGCATCGCCAACACCGGCTCGGCACGCCGCCGCGCATATCGTTCAAGCAGAATCGGCGCGCCGGGGTCGCTCACCGGGCCGCGTTCGGCGAGGACGGTCGAGAGCGACTGAGCGTCACCAAACCCCAGATTAACACCTTGTCCCGCCAGCGGATGGACGCCGTGCGCGGCGTCGCCGACAAGCGCGAGCCTCAAGGCGACAGACGTCGGCAATCGCAGGAAACGCAACGGAAATCCCGCCGCAGGCGTGATGCATTCGAGGGCGCCCAACGTATGTCCACCGGCTTCGGCAACGCGCGCGGACAACGCTTCGGCGTCGTCGTCCAATAGCGTTTGTGCAAGCGGGTCCGGCGCCGACCACACCATCGACAGGCGCCGGCCTGGTAATGGCAGCCATGCGAGCACACTTCCGTCGGCACGAAACCACTGATGCGCGCGGCCGTGATGCGCGCGCTCGCACGCAAAGTTGGCGACGACAGCCGTTTGACCGTACGACTTCGGCTCTGCCACGATGCCAGCGGCTTCACGCACCCACGAGCGAGCGCCGTCGGCGCCGACGATGAGCCGTGCTTGCAGCGTGCGTCCGTCCGTAAACCGTAGCGTGCCGGCCGTCGCCGACCACATCAGCGTGTCGAGCGTGACGCCGCCGATCATATCCACACCGGCGCGCCGCACGGTACGTAGGAGTGCTGCGCGAAGCTCGCGCTCTTCGACGATCCAAGCAAGCGCGCGTTCGCCCAAGTCGTAGGCCGAAAAATCGAGCGATCCTCCGCCGTCGCCTTCAACATGCATCGCCTCGATCGCCGCGATGCGTTCGCAACGAAGCGCCTGCCACGCCCCGACTGAACGCAGGAACGCGGCGCTACCCGGGCTGATCGCGTAAACCCGCGGGTCAAAGCTGTCGGCCGCGTACTCATCGTCCGTCATCGGGCCTCGGTCGACAAGTGCGACCGAAAGGCCCGTGCGCGACAGTGCAGGTGCGAGGGACAGACCCACCAGTCCGGCGCCGGCGATTACGACATCGTAAGCGGTATTCACAGCGGCAAGTTTCGCACGCAGTTCTGAAGCGAAACTTATGGCTCGTTACGGTTCCAGCGTCTCGATGACGACGTTCTGGTTTGTATAGATGCAAAGATCGGCGGCGATCGCCAGCGCTTTCTTCACGATGTCCGCTGCGGGCAACGGCGTACTTTCGAGCAATGCGCGCGCCGCCGCCTGGGCGTAGGGCCCGCCGGATCCGATCGCGACGATGCCAAGTTCCGGTTCAAGCACATCGCCTGTGCCGGTAATAAGCAGTGAAGCGGTTCGATCGGCAACGGCGAGCATCGCTTCAAGACGGCGAAGCACGCGGTCAGAGCGCCAATCCTTCGCGAGCTCGACGGCCGAGCGCGTTAGATGCCCTTGATGCTTTTCGAGCTTGGCCTCGAAGCGTTCGAACAGCGTAAATGCGTCAGCCGTCGCGCCGGCGAAGCCCGCGAGCACCTTGTCGTGATAGAGACGGCGGATCTTTTTCGCCGTCGCTTTGATGACGACATTGCCGAGCGTTACCTGCCCGTCACCGCCCAGCGCGACCGCGCCGTCGCGGCGCACCGACAGGATCGTCGTGCCGTGAAAGATTTCCATCAGCGATTGTCTTTCGCCGTAACCGCGGCAGCGCTTACTACGCGGGGCTAGGCAGCTTTCTTGACGAAATGGCGCGGTGAAATGCCGATCAGCAGCAACAGCGCACGGACGATGGGCGATGCGCCAATGATCTGCACAGTCTTGCGCTGGCCTTCGATGCGGGTGATGGTGTTCAGCAGCGCGCCGGCGCAGACGAAATCGACGCGTTCGACGCCTGTCATGTCGACGACGATCAAGTTCCGCCGATGCGAAAAATCCGCGAGCGCATTGACGTGCGGCGCACTGGCGCCGGCCATCACGCCACCGAAAACAAGCGTTTCGGATTCGCCGGCCCTGACCGATGTTTCGGCGCAGTCATTGGTTTCCGCGATTTGATCGCTACAAGGTGGAGGTTCCCAAGACGGCGGCGACACCTCAAAAGTGACGGCGTAATCAACTGCGCGATCGTCAAACGTTGTCTGATCGCGTTGCCACTGCAAGAGCTCGAGCGACAGCAACCAGGCCCCCTGCCCCGCTTCCTTGCCTTTTCTGATCGACGCGTCCAAGGCCGTTCGAAGGTTCTCCGGTCGCTCGACCGTCAGCTCGACATGTGACTTACGTGCTTCCGCTAGAAGGCCCGCGAGAAGCCGCGCACCGGAATCGTCGAAGCTGATGACCGATGAAAGATCAAGCCGAGCAGCCTGAGAACTGATCGTGCCGCCTTGGGACGGCCCTGCGGCGGCACGGGGAGGGACTCGAGCCTCGATCGCACGGCGAAGGCCCAGAAGCTGCGTGGCGCTCGCGCCGGAAAGCTTACCGGTGATCGCTACCAATCCACCTTTCTTAGCCTCTACAGTCGCAGCCGGCGGCGTGCGTTCATCCCACGCGGGCGCGGAACGCTCGAATTGCACGATGTACTGCATCGCCAGCTGATCGAAGGCGCGGCGGTCGTTGGCGCGCTGGAGGAGATCGAACAAAGCAAGCCACGCCAACGGCGACAGCTTGGTGTCGTGATCGCTCACGACGCTGTCTTCGAGCAGCGCTCGCGCCGGGTCGGCTTGGCCACTGGCGAAGAGCAGCGCGGCGTTCTCCAGCACCGCGCATAACCCTGGATTGGTCTGGAGCACTTCGATGGACGCGTATCCAGGCGACCAGTCGATGATGCTGGCGCCTGCGGCCGACGCTCCGCCCGGAGGTTCAGCCATGGGACGCGGCGCCACGCCCTTTCGGTTGGCTGCGTGAACCGCAAGCTCTCGCGCCGAAGCGCTACGCGGCGTGGCGTCCGGGCGCGACGATACGGCGGAACTCTCGGCTTTCTTGGCGGGCGGCTTGTAAAACAATGCCATCGGCAGGCGAGGTCATGCTTGCTCGCAGGGATAGCGATTATGGGCTGTTAACGTAGCGGTCACAAGCTAAGGGCGCCTGTTCGAGCGCCCGTGTGGGGTTGCCACAACACCAAAACGGCAGATCGGGTCACGCGTTGGCGAGGTTTTCTTCCGCAAAGCCCCAATTGAGCAGTTTGTCGATTACAGCTTCGACGTAGTCGGGCCGGCGGTTCTGATAATCGAGGTAGTACGCGTGCTCCCACACGTCGATCGTCAGCAGAGGCGTTTGGCCTTTGACGAACGGTACTTCGGCGTTGCGGGTTTTGACGACCTTGAGCTTCCCGCCCGCGGCGACCAGCCAGCCCCATCCCGATCCGAATTGAGTCACACACGCGTTGATGAGCTCCTTCTTGAAATTATCGTAACCGCCGAAGTCGGCTTCCAGCTTCCGGGCAATGATGCCGGTCGGCTTCCCACCCCCGCCGCGTTTCAGGCAATTCCAGAAAAACGTGTGGTTCCACGATTGGGCCGCATTGTTGAACACCTGCGCTTTGTCCGCTTTGCCGGCAGTGTCCGCGACGATGCTCTCGAGCGACGATGATTCGTAATCGGTGCCCTTGATCAGCTTGTTCAACGTTTCGACGTAGGTCTTGTGATGCTTGCCGTGATGGAAGCTCAGCGTGTTGGCCGACATCACAGGTTCAAGCGCGTTTTCGGGATAGGGTAGTGGAGGCAAACTGAAAAGGGTCGAAGCGAGCATGGTGGCGACTCCAAGGAGCATAAGGAAAAAGGCCTACTCGTTCAGGCTATCGTCCGTTGCGGGTGTAGGCCACAGGCAGCCAACGCATTTCAGCGTAGGATGCGTCCGACGACACGGAACGAGCCGCGTTTTAGAAGTGAAATTCTGGCGGGACGCTGCGAACGGGCTGCCGACTCCGCCTTGCTAGAATCCGGCTCACGTTTCGAGTTGGCCCGGGACGATCAAGGAGGTAGCGATGAAGAATCCGTTGGACACGATTTGGGGAACGATCATTTGCGGCCTGATCCTGACCGCCGTGCTGTACTGGGCGGCGCTCGCGCTGCCGCACTGAGGGGAGCCACGCGCTATGGACTACATTCCCGCACTAGCGAGATGGGTGCATCTCTTGGCCGGTGTGATGTGGATCGGCCTTCTTTATTACTTCAATTTTGTCCAGGTGCCCGCACTTAAGGCGGCTACCGCCGACGGGACCGCCGCGGGCATTACGAAACATGTGGCACCGCGCGCGCTTTTGTATTTCCGTTGGTCCGCAGTGGTGACGTGGCTCGCGGGCGCGACGCTGCTCGGCAACCAGTTCGTCAATGCGTTCACGTTTCAAAAGGGCATGGCAGCGATCGGCATCGGCGCGTGGCTCGGCACGATCATGCTGATCAATGTCTGGGCATTGATCTGGCCCAACCAGCAAAAGATACTGGGGTTGAAGCCGGCGACCGATGAAGAAAAGGGCAAGGCACGCCGTGTTGCCCTGCTCGCGTCCCGCACCAACATG
>DASXSP010000050.1:0-3538 GCA_036505865.1 Casimicrobiaceae bacterium | reverse complement strand
GCGAGGTGATGATCCTGCAGGCCAAGGCGACGATTCTGGCGACGGGCGGCGCCGGGCGCATCTTCGCCGCGTCGACGAATGCATTCATCAATACAGGCGACGGCCTCGGCATGGTGGCGCGCGCCGGGCTGCCCCTCGAAGACATGGAGATGTGGCAGTTCCATCCGACCGGCGTTGCGGGTGCCGGCATCCTGATTACCGAAGCGGTGCGCGGCGAGGGCGGCATCCTGCTCAATGCGAGCGGCGAGCGCTTCATGGAGCGCTATGCACCCAATCTGAAGGACCTTGCGTCGCGCGACGTCGTCAGCCGATCGATGGACCAGGAAATCAAGGAAGGCCGCGGTTGCGGACCGAACAAGGATTACGTGTTGCTGAAGCTCGACCACCTCGGTCCCGACGTGATCATGAAGCGCTTACCGTCGATCCGCGAGATTTCGATCAAGTTCGGCAATGCCGATCCGATCAAGGAGCCGATTCCGGTCGTGCCGACGATCCACTACATGATGGGCGGCATACCGACGAACGTTCAGGGCCAGGTCGTCGCGCCGAAAGACGGCAATCCCAACAGCGTCGTGCCAGGACTTTTCGCGGTGGGCGAGTGCGCCTGCGTGTCCGTCCACGGGGCAAATCGCCTCGGTACAAATTCGCTACTTGATCTCATCGTCTTCGGCCGCGCGACGGGCGACTTTATCGTCAGCGAGAATCTGAAAGCGACGCCGCACAAGCGGCTGCCTGCCGACGCCGCGGAGCTATCGCGCTCGCGTCTCGCGCGGATCGACACCGCAACATCGGGCGAATCGGTTCCGGTAGTGGCGGACACGCTTCGCAAGACGCTCCAGGCGCACTGCGGCGTGTTCCGCAATCAAGGTTTGCTTTCTGAAGGCATTACCAAAGTGATGGACCTGGAGCAGCGCGCGATGCGCACGTCGATCAACGATCACAGCAAGACCTTCAACACCGCGCGCGTCGAAGCACTCGAGCTCGATAACCTTATAGAAGTGGCCAAGGCGACGGTCGTATCCGCCGAGGCGCGACGTGAGTCACGCGGTGCGCAAGCGCGCAGCGACTACCCGAATCGCGACGACGTCAACTGGTTGAAGCACACGCTGTGGTATCGCGAAGGAAACCGGCTCGATTACAAACCGGTGAACATGAAGCCGCTGTCGGTCGATGCATTCCCCCCCAAGACGCGAACGTATTGAGGTTCGGAACTCCGATGAAATTTCGCATCTACCGCTATGACCCGGAAAAAGACGCGAAGCCGTATTACCGCGACTACGATATCGAGCTCGATCCGCACGATCGAATGCTGCTCGATGCGTTGATCCGGTTGAAGACGATCGACGATTCGCTGTCGTTTCGGCGCAGTTGTCGCGAAGGCGTGTGCGGCTCCGATGCGATGAACATCAACGGCACCAACGGGCTCGCGTGCGTGACCAATCTCAAGACGCTGAAGGAACCCGTCGAGCTGCGGCCGTTGCCGGGCCTGCCGGTCATTCGCGATCTGATCGTCGACATGACGCAGTTCTTCAAGCAATACCATTCGATCAAGCCTTATCTCATCAACGACACGCCGCCGCCGGAGAAGGAGCGTCTGCAATCGCCGGAGGAGCGCGAACGGCTCGACGGCCTGTACGAATGCATCCTCTGCGCGTGCTGCTCCACCGCCTGTCCATCATTCTGGTGGAATCCCGACAAGTTCGTCGGTCCGGCGGGATTGCTGGCGGCGTACCGCTTCATTGCCGACAGCCGCGACCAGGCGCTGAATCAACGGCTCGACAATCTCGAAGATCCGTACCGGCTGTTTCGCTGCCACACGATCATGAATTGCGTCGACGTCTGCCCGAAAGGATTGAATCCGACGGCGGCGATCGGGAAGATCAAGGACATCATGGTTAAACGGGCGGTCTGACCCCACATTCGACGATGGACGACCGCCGACTCGCGCGCATTCGATGGCGTTGCCGGCGCGGCTTGCTCGAAAACGATCTGATCCTGACCCGCTTCCTGGACGCAAAAGGTGCCGCGCTCACCGAAGAAGAGATTGCCATGCTCGATACGCTGCTTGCATTGACGGATAACGACTTGTGGGACTTGATTGCGGGACGTCGCGAGCCAGACGCGTCGGTACGCCCGCTCGTCGATGAGCTCCGCCATGCATAGTTCAGGACCATCGCGCCGCCGGGCCGTCCCAGGGGCGCGTACTGCACTCTGCCTCGGGGCCTGCGCAGCGGCGAAGCCGCAAGCGTGGGGGCCCACATCTATTGATTGAGGAAGGACGCACGATGACCGACCGCACTGCGACGCTCAATTTTTCCGACGGGACGGCGCCTGTCACGTTCCCGCTGCTGGCCGGCAAGATCGGCCCGGACGTCATCGACATCCGGACGCTCTACACGAAGACGGGCAAGTTCACCTACGATCCCGGCTTCCTGTCGACAGCGGCCTGCAGCTCGGCGATCACCTACATTGACGGCGACAAAGGTGAGTTGCTCTACCGCGGCTATCCGATCGAAGAGCTGGCGGTCAAATGCGATTACCTCGAAGTCTGTTATCTACTGCTCTACGGCGAGCTGCCCACGCCGAAGCAGAAAGAGGAGTTCGTCGACGTCGTGACGCACCACACGATGGTCAACGAGCAGATGCAGTTCTTCATGCGCGGTTTTCGCCGCGACGCGCACCCGATGGCGGTGTTGACCGGGATGGTCGGCGCGCTGTCGGCGTTTTATCCCGATTCGATCAACGTGCACGATGCGCGTCAGCGCGACATATCCGCGCATCGACTGATCGCAAAGATGCCGACGCTCGTCGCGATGGCGTACAAATACTCGGTGGGTCAACCGTACATGTATCCGCGGAACGAGTTGTCGTACACGGGGAACTTCATGCGCATGATGTTCGCCACGCCGTGCGAGGACTACAAGGTGAAGGATGTGCTGGTGCGCGCTCTCGATCGCATTTTCATCCTGCACGCCGACCACGAACAGAACGCGTCGACGTCGACGGTCCGCCTATGCGCGTCGTCGGGGACGAATCCTTTCGCGGCGATCGCCGCGGGCGTGGCCTGCCTTTGGGGACCGGCGCACGGTGGCGCCAACGAAGCCGCGCTCAACATGCTCTACGACATTCAAAAGGAAGGCGGCGTCGGGAAGATCGGTGACTTCATCGCCAAGGCGAAGGACAAGAATTCCAACGTGCGGCTGATGGGATTCGGGCACCGCGTCTACAAGAACTACGATCCACGCGCCAAGCTGATGCGCGAAACCTGTCATGAAGTGCTGGATGAGCTGGGCTTGGGCGACGATCCCCTCTTCAAGCTGGCGATGGCGCTCGAAAAGATCGCGCTCGAGGATGATTATTTCGTCTCGCGCAAGCTCTACCCGAACGTCGATTTCTATTCGGGGATCGTACAGAAAGCGATCGGCATTCCGGTCTCGCTTTTCACGGCGATCTTTGCCGTCGCCCGCACCGTCGGCTGGATTGCACAGCTGAACGAGATGGTTTCGGACCCGGAATACAAGATCGGCCGGCCGCGGCA
>DASXSP010000049.1:0-211887 GCA_036505865.1 Casimicrobiaceae bacterium | reverse complement strand
GCAAACGGAATCGAGCGTCGACCCAGGCGATTGGGGTGGCCGGCTAATTCAACCGAGCGAAAATGCCGCCTGACCCGGGGTGATCCGGACGGGCCCGCAGAGCCGTCGACTTGGCGGATGTCGTGTCCTGCCGGTAAGCTTGATACTGGACACCCCACTGGAGTCTTTGGAATGGTTTCACTCGAGTTCCTGATCACTTCACTGATCGTCGTCCTCATACCGGGAACGGGCGTCGTGTTCACCGTTGCCACAGGACTGGTTCAAGGCCGCAGAGCCAGCATTTTCGCTGCGTTGGGATGCACCGCGGGCATCGTGCCGCATCTGTTGGCAACCGTGCTCGGACTGGCGGCACTCATGCACACCAGTGCAGTCGCCTTCCAAGCGTTGAAATACGCGGGCGTTGCGTACCTGCTCTACCTCGCATACACAATGTGGAAAGACAAGGCGGCATTCGTCGTTGACGATGCGCCCTCGAAAAACACGGGCCTCGGCATCGTCATCAAGGCGATCCTTCTCAACATCCTGAACCCCAAGCTGACGATCTTTTTCCTGGCCTTCCTTCCGCAGTTCGTCGAACCAGGCGCATCGTCGCCACTCGCTCAACTGCTCGTACTGAGCGGTGTGTTTATGGCAATGACGTTCACAGTGTTCGTTGTGTACGGCCTCTTGGCTCATGCGTTTCGCAGAACAGTCGTTGAGTCTCCTCGTGTTCAGTCATGGCTGCGGCGCGGGTTTGCGGCAACCTTTGCTGGCCTCGGAGTGCAGCTCGCGCTCACCGAGCGATGAGGCCTGACTACACGTTCAACAGGACCCGCCGGTACGCCACTTCGACTTAGCGGACGCCGGTACTTTGATCGGGAGGCCAAGTCATGATGGAAGAGGTAAACCGCGAAGCGGTGGGCCAACAGCTCCAGACCGTTCGGGACCACATCCGTGTTGAGAATGCTCATGATCTTGCCGCTGTGATGGAGACGTTTGGATCGACTGCGAATTACGACGACGAGCCATGGAACGAACACTACCGAGGACGGGAAGCGGTTCAGTCCTTCTATGAAACGCTCTTTAATGCCGTTCCAGATCTGGAAATCGCAATCACGGAGGAGCATGTCAGCAACAATGCTGTTATCGTTGAGTGCGTCGTGCGTGGTACACACCAGGGCGCGTGGCGTGGCCTTCCACCAACCCGACGGCGCATCGAGATTCCCCTATGCGGCGTGTATACCTTTGGTGAAGACGGTAAGCTCGCTGGCGAAAAGATCTACTATGACCGAGCGAGCGTTCTGAGGCAGTGTGGTGTCTTCCGAGAACCCACGGATACCGTTGGCCGCTTCCTAATGTTCTTGAACCATCCAATAACGATCATGTCGGCGTGGGTTCACGCCTAACCCGCATTTAAACGGATCCGCCGGTACAGGCTCCTACTTGGCAATCGTCGGTGGCGGCGGGCCGGTTAACTTGGTCTTCGTTAGGCATCCTACCAATGCACGTTGCCGCCTTGTATCGCTATTCGGTGAAAGGCTTCACCCGCCAAGAATGTGAAGTCCTACCGGTGCTGGTTGGAGGGCGAATCGCCGGTGATCGAGTGCTTGGTGTTCGGTTTAACGATTCGACGATTCCCGATGATGCCTGGGGCACAAAGCACGAATTTGTCTCACTAGCAAATACACCTGGGTTGGCACGGCTTCAGCTCACATTCAATCCGGACACGCGTAGGGTGCGAATCAAGCTGCAAGGGCAGGTGCTCGTTGACGAGGCGTTGGATGACGTCGGGCGCAAGCGTGTAGCCGCGGCTGTCGAGGAATACGTCCTCAAGCAAGACGAGAATCCCCTCTCCTCGCGCCCGGAACGCCTTCCGTTGCGAGTCGTTGGGGATGGAGTTACGCCTCGCTACCAAGACCAAGAGCCGGGCTACGTGACGTTGCATGGGCGGCCGAGTCTTGCAGCGGTAGCCGCCTCCGGGGCTTCCGGTCTAAGCGAGCATCGATTTCGCTCAAATATTGCCATTGACGATCTGGAGGCGTGGGACGAACAAAGCTGGATAGGTCGAAGCGTTCGCATCGGCGACATCAAATTTGAAGTCGTTAGCGCAAAAGCCAGATGCCTTGCGACGCACGCGAATCCACTAACCGGCGAGCGCGCCCTGCCGCTCATGAAAATGCTGCTACATGTCTTTCCACGTGAACGGCCCACATTTGCCATCGCGATGACAACCGATCGCGGAGGCAGGATTCACGTCGGCGATAAGGTCGAGCTCTGTGAATGAGAAAGGCATCCATCGACGCAGCCGTAAAAGACGCGGAAGATCGACAAGCTGTCGTGACCGCGCTACGAGTACATTTTGCGAAAGATAGTCGGTAGGCCATCCACCGGGACCACTGTTGAAGGTCGCGTGCCCTAGCCACGCGTTTCGTTAGGCGGCCTTTTCTGTCGCCAGACCCGTCATTCTCAGAACGACCTCTGTGCGAGATTTTTCTTCGAGGCCAACGGGGTGCGCGAAGATCCGGCGACGGGAAATGGAGCGGCGTTCCTTGGTGCATACCTCTTGGAGCATCGATTCTTTTCGGATCCCAATCTAGATCTACGGATCGAGCAGGGCTACGAGCTCCGCCGCCCCTCGTTAGTGATGCTGCGCGCTCGAATGGTCGGCCGTTCCCGCGAGGTAAGCGTGGGTGGTCATATCATTCCGACGGTGCAGGGAGAATTGCTTGATCCAGTGTAATGAGCGGTCGTCTATCGGTACGGGTTTTCTATCTCGCGAACGCCGTTGGCGGCGCGCTCGTTGCCTTGGTCTCGCTAGTCGCAATCCAGTTCGCTCATGAACGTCCCGCAACTGAAAGACTTCTGTCGCGGATTTCCTGGTGCCACCGAAACTCTATATGAGGAGCCCTACAATTTTCTCGTCTATGCTGTCGGTGGCAAGAAATTCGCCTATTTCAAAACTAGTCATCCGGAACGTTGGCGTTTCAGCACACGAGTATCACCTGATCGCTTTATTGAGCTGACTGATGTTCCGGGGGTGAAGCCCGCCAGATACAGGGGGCGTTTTCATTGGATCACGATCGTCAACGTGTCCAGCTTTCCGGCCTTCTACCTTACGGAGTTGGTTGAATGGTCGTACCAAAGGGCGTTTGTTTCATTGAGCAAGGCCAGACAGACTGCAATTCGCGCGTCAAGTCGATTAGTAAATCGCAGCGGCGCCTAACCCTGCACTCAATCGGACGTTAGGCCTTACTTCGCTTAATCGAGGACGGCAAGCGCTCATCCTCGGAAGTTGTCGTCCCCGATTTCATACGAGAAAATGAGTTGGAACACTTTCTCGACGGCCGCATACACTCAAACCCGAGCGATCATGCAGATTCGAGTCGATGACCTCGCAGGCTCCGAAATACGCGCACTTCTCACCGAACATCTTCACAACATGTATCAGCTCTCGCCCCCTGAGAGCGTGCATGCGCTCGACCTCACCGCTCTCCTCAAGCCGGAAATCACGTTCTGGACTGTTTGGTCTCAAGACGAATTGCTTGGGTGCGGCGCGCTGAAAGAGCTCACTCCCGCACACGGCGAAGTCAAGTCCATGCGAACTGTCTCCGCACATCGACGCAAAGGCGTGGCGCGTGCGATGCTGCAACACATTATTGTCGAGGCACGCAAGCGCTCTTACGCTCGCCTCAGCCTCGAAACTGGCTCCATGCCCGCCTTCGAGCCCGCGCGCAGACTGTACGAGAGCTTCGGCTTCACGTACTGTTCGCCGTTCGCCGACTACATCGAAGACCCGAACAGCGTGTTCCTCACACAAACGCTTGAGCAGGCATGAACCGTGGGGTTCCGGCGAACGTATTTTTGAACACTGCGCGTTGAACGCGAACCCGCCGCCGGCGGCGTGACCCATACTGCGCATGGCGGAGCAATCTTTGGCAATCCTCAATAGTGCATCGCCAGTGCTGGCTTCACTCGATATCGAGCGAACAGTTTCGTTTTATTGCTCGCGTCTCGGATTCACGCAGGTATATGTTGGGCCCGGAACTTGGGGCATTGTGGCGCGCGACGGCATCCAGATTCATTCTTGGCTTTGCCCCGAGCGGCATATCGCTGAGAAGACGAGCTGCCGTGTGTAACGTTGCCGGAATGGATGAATTTGTTCACCGAGCTTAACGCTAGGGGCAGGAAGACGAAATGATCTCAGTGTCGATTAGCGTCGACGTGCCGAACCTCGCGGACGCCGTTCGGTTTTACGCGTGCGCGTTTGGATTCTCGAAGTCCTCTGAGCCGGTCCCTTGCGTGGTCGTACTCCGCGCGGGCAATGCTGAAATCTGCCTGCTCGAGAAGTGCGCCGGGTCTAAGGCTTCCAGTTATGCGCGGGAGACGCGCCACTACGAACGTCATTGGACGCCAGTGCACTTGGATATTCATGTCGATGACCTCAAAACGGCTCTCGCGAAAGTCCTCGACGCTGGTGCAACACGGGAGCAAGTCTTCGAGAACCCTGAGCACGGGTCCGTGGCATTCTGCAGCGATCCATTCGGTCATGGCTTCTGCCTCATCGAAAGGAAGCGGTAGCCTGGGCGTTAGCGTCGCAACCCGGTTCGAGACGCAACGTATGCGCCGAATCATCACACCACCCACATTTGCATCGAATCAAGAGCACGTTTCGCGCATCGGTGACGTCGACTTCTGGTGGCCGTACGTCGCCGAAATGCTCGAACGTCACAGCCTGCTCGGCGCCGGACGGGAGCTGGTGGCCGGCTTCGATGCGACGTACCCGACCTTCCTCTACGGCGACATCGTTCTTAAGCTCTTCGGCCACTCCCCAGCGTGGCGCATAAGTCATACAGCCGAACGCGGTGCGCTGCGGCTCGTCGCCACCGATTCCCAGATCGCTGCGCCCAACTTGCTGGGCGAAGGCCAGCTGTTCGACGATGTCGGTAGCCCGTGGCCGTACCTGATCACCACCCCGTGTGTCGGGGGTGGCGTCGTGGCGCGCCGAACTGTCGGCCGAACAGCGTCTCTCGCTTGCTGTGGAGTTGGGAAAGCAGATACGGCGCGTGCATGCGTTACGTCCGTCGGGCGTTGCGACGGACGCGTATTGGCCGGCCCTGAACGTCGCAGCGGCTGCAGAGCAAAGTTCATTGCCGCCTCATCTGATCGTACAGATCGACGACTACCTCGCCCAGCTCGAGTCGTTTGAGTGCGTCTTCGTCCACGGTGACCTAGTCGCCAACCACGTGTTCGTCGATAACGGTCGCCTCAGCGGCATCATCGATTGGGGCGATGCGATGGCAACCGATCGGCACTATGAGCTCATCCAGCTCTACCGCGACTTGTTCGCTTGCGACAAGGCGTTGTTTCGGGCGTTCCTGGGAGCTAGCGACTGGCCCATTGGCAAAGACTTTCCGCGCCAAGCGTTGGCCTTCGCACTGCATCGCCAGACAATCGGTCTTGCCCAGCACCACACGATGGACGTGTTCGAACCAATCGCGGCTCTGCTCCCGCTCCGGGACATCGACACTCTCGATGAGCTCGCGACCGCACTTTTCGCCGTCTAGGGGGCTTATTCGTGTGATCAACCGCGACCTTGCCTTCAACCGGATGCGGCGGTACGCGCCCGTGATTTATAACTGACAGAATATAGTCGTCATTGCTGAGTCGTTCTTTTTATAGTTTGGACCCGGCTTTATGAAGACTTCGTCCAGCACGACAAGGTCCTCTATTTTCGATACATCAAACAGCGGCTCGCGTTGAGTGCCTCCCTGTATTTGGTGAACGCGCAAGAGTTCGGTTCCTTTGACTCCTATTCCGTAACATTGCGGCTCAACAATCCGCGTCTTTCCATTGTATGTAAAACGCAGTCTTCGCCTTTTCCGAATCGAGTCGACGATGATTTCATTCATACCGTTCGCCTTTAATGCCGCGATCTGACCAACCGACAATGGATCTGCACATGATTGAAGCTTCCTGGATTTTGTTTGTCATTGCATCGCTGGTACTCATCGCCACGCCAGGGCAAGACATGATTCTTGTGATGTCTCGCTCAGTTGCTCAAGGTGTCGCTGCTGGCGTAGTCACTGCAGCCGGGGTAAGCATTGGACTCGTCGGCCATACGATTCTGGCGACGCTCGGACTCGGGGCGATCTTGCGCACGTCTGAATGGCTTTTCCTTGTGCTCAAGCTCGTTGGCGCTGGCTACCTAATTTACCTCGGCATCGGCCTGCTGCGTACAAAGCGCGGCAGCTTGACGATTGGTTCGAAGGCCGCTCGCCCGTTGGGCAAGCTGTTTCTAGATGGCGCGCTCTCCAATCTGTCCAACCCAAAGGTGGCAGTTTTTTACTTTGCCTTTCTGCCGCAATTCGTCTCACCTTCGGCGCAGCATCCGACTCTGTCGGTGTTTACGTTGGGCCTGGCATTCGCCGCACTTACTTTTCTGGTCAAAGCACCGGTTGGAATCTTTTCGGGCGTTCTATCAGCTTGGTTGCGCTCTCGTCCAAATGTTCTCGCTTGGGTTTATCGTACTTCGGGTGCAATTCTTGTTGGGCTCGGCGCGAGGCTAGCACTCGAGCGGCGCTGATGCCGCCTAACCGTGCGCTCATTGGACGCGCCGCGCTAGGCCCAAGCAGTCGAACGAGCGCTAAACGTTTTTGCCAATCAGCCCGATGATGATCATGACCAAGCTAAGGCCGCCGACGACTCCTGCAACTGTTCCAACCGTCTGCCTCAGCGCTGCAGGATCGTTTGACCTCGATGCCATGGAAAGCATGAAGAAGTAAAACGCAACGGCAATGACGACTAAAACGAGCCCAACAATGACGATCCGCCAATTTTTGCGCCGCATGGCCGCTCTCCCCACGCACCGTCCACAGCCTTGGCATCATGACATCGATGGTGGGTGTGAACCAACAAACGGCGTCGTCAGGCAAATGGTTTTTCAGTCGCGTCTGCTTCGTACCGTGGCCGCTATCGCAAGCGTGCTCGTCTTTTCCAGTGCGTTTGCTGCATCGGATCGGACCAACAATTTGCCACAGACAAAAGCCGCGACATTTAG
The DNA here is from genome assembly GCA_036505865.1 of Casimicrobiaceae bacterium. Classification (GTDB taxonomy): domain Bacteria; phylum Pseudomonadota; class Gammaproteobacteria; order Burkholderiales; family Casimicrobiaceae; genus VBCG01. Next base: position 204,851 of record DASXSP010000049.1, on the reverse strand, counting down.
CTTCGGCGGCATGAATTACATGCATCGCTGGTCTAAAGGCGACCAGAACGAATACACGCCCGAGAGCGACAGCGATCTTGGGCGCTGGCATGACATGGTCACGATCAACGTCCATGAGGCGGTCCGAAACGGCGACCAACTAGCGGACATAGCCAATCGCGTCCTGAGCAATTATCAAAGCCATGGCAAGATCGTGCGAACCGATTCGCGACCGAGGACTTCACAGCACCCCGCGGAGCATTTGATCGTGGCCGTTCTCGGCAATCCAACCTTTCTGGAAGCCGCGTTTGCTCGGCTTGCGTTGATCGATGGGGTCGGCGTTGTTGTCGTCTATTCTCACCGGGTGTATGGCAAAGACGCTGCAGAAACTATCGGTGAGTGGGTTAAGACCAACGGCCCGTCCGTGGAGAAGACGCTGATGGCCTGGGACAAGATGCCAACATTGGCCGCTTTGAAGCAGTTACCCCAAAGCAAATGACGCGCATTCTTAACGAACGCGTGGTGCTCTCGTTAGTCCGCACGCACTAGTCAATCTTCGCCGTGGCGATTGCCGACCTCGCTATCACCTTCCGGCCTTTGCGCGAGGCCGACCTACCGCTGCTGCATGACTGGATTCACCGACCGCATGTAGCGCAGTGGTGGGGTGAAGGGGACGCAGGCGAGAATCTCGACGACACGAAAAGAAAGTACTTGCCGCGATTGCAAGAGGACTCATCGGTCAAGCCCTACATCGCGCTACTCGCCTGCCGGCCGATAGGATTCATTCAGTCCTATGTCGCACTTGGTTGCGGCGACGGGTGGTGGGAAGACGAAACTGACCCCGGCGTTCGCGGAATCGATCAGTTTCTGTGTGACGGTAGCAAGCTGGGAAAAGGCCTCGGAAGTCGAATGGTCGCCGCGTTCGTCCACCAGCTCTTTCAGGATCTCGGCGTCACAAAGGTGCAGACCGACCCCGATCCCACGAACGGGCGAGCAATTCGTTGCTACGAAAAGGCCGGCTTCGTTCCAGTCGGGCAGGTCACCACGCCGGATGGGCCGGCGCTGCTCATGGCGATCGAAAGGCCGCGGGCCGGTTAATTTGGTCTCGCTAGGTTGCAACAAACGCGGAAGCCCAAGGATACGATATGAACGCGTCGCCCATGTTGTCACGTCAAGGTGTGTTCTTGCTGGCGCAGGGACTGTTGTGGTCTCTGGGGCCTTCGCATTGCCGACGTTCGATCATAGCAATAAGATGAACCGGACAATCGCCTTGTGAGAACCGGCGATGGAAATATTTGTATTCGCCCGACTCCATGCTCGTCCTGGTCAGCGGAGGCAGGTGCGCCAAGCCATGTTCGAAGTACAGGGACCCACGCGTCAGGAACCTGGCTGCCTCAGCTACGGCGCATTCCAGTCAGTTCGTGACCCCAATGAGTTTTACATTCATACGCGCTGGAAGGACATGGCGGCATTTGAACGTCACGCAGTCCTGACTCACACCGTACGCTTCGTTGAAACAGTCGAACCGCTACTCGATCACACTTTCAAGGTCACATTGTCGGAGCAGATTTGGTAGCCGTTGCAAAGTCGTGACCATGAGCCTCTCCATAGTCGAACTTCTACCCGTCGAGGACGCTTCGACGCGAGACGCCGCGCGAAGTTTGATCGCAGAGTACCTGCGCTGGATTGCCAGTTCGGCCGCGACAAACTACGGACTGTCCTTTGACGTCGATGCGATGATCACTTCCGATCTTGAAGACCGATCGAAGTTCTATCCCCCAGACGGCAGGTTTTATGTAATACGCCACTCCAACGCGTACGTCGGGGTTGGCTGCCTCAAACGTCTTGCCCCAACAGTCGCAGAGGTCCAACGGATGTACGTTCAGCCTCATGTGCGAGGCATCGGTGCGGGCCGGCGCCTCATGGAGCAGCTGTTAACCGATGCGCGAGCCATCGGGTACGAAGTCGTAAGACTGGAGAGTCTAAGGTTTCTTTCCGCAGCTCATGCGCTGTACAGGTCCGTCGGCTTCGCGGAGATTACGCCCTATCTGGAGAACAGCATGACGGCGTACCAGCCTGACGAGAAGATGGAGACCTATCGCTCGAGCGCGGTGTTCATGGAGTTGCGACTTTGATTGAGAGCCATGCCCAGCCCTGTCTACATTCGACCGATTCAGCAGGATGACTTCCCAGCTTGGAAGCCCCTCTGGGATGGTTACAACGCTTTCTACGGACGAAAGAACGAAACAGCGCTGCGGCCCGAGATAACGAAGATCACCTGGCAGCGATTCTTTGATCCCAATGAACCGGTCTTTGCGCAGGTGGCCGAATTCGAGGGCGGGCTTGTTGGCCTCACCCATTACCTGTTTCACCGCAGTACCACTCGAATAGAGCTCATCTGCTATCTCCAAGATTTGTTCACTGCGCCGTCCGAACGAGGTAAAGGGATCGGGCGAGCGCTCGTCCTGAGCGTGTACGAGGCGGCAAAGTCCGCAGGTATCAGTCGGATCTACTGGCTAACGCACGAATCGAATGCCGCGGGCCGCTTGCTGTACGACAAAGTTGCCAAGCATGCGGGCTTCGTCGTGTACAGCCACGAACTATGAATTGCAACGAACGCGCCGCGCGTCAGGCTAGCTCGAGATTGCGTTGGGTCTTTCGCTCGATCTTCACATCCGCGACGGCATACTTGAACCAATGATTCTATTAAGTCAAAGGAGAGCCCCGCCATGAAAGTGTTAGCCCTTGTATATCCCGGCATGACCCTGCTCGACTTGGTCGGCCCCCTTCAAGCGTGGAGTTTCTTGCCCGGTTACGAAGTTCAGTATGCCTGGCACCGTACCGGTACAGTGTCGACCGACTGCGGACTTAGCGTGCAGGCGACCCATAGTTTCGAAGATGCTTGGACTGATCCGGACGTCCTCATTGTTGGCGGCGGCGCGAAGCCCACGTTGGACCTGCTGGGCGATTCCGCCGCAATCGCCTTTCTGGCTGATCGCGGATCGCGCGCCCGCTGGGTATGCAGTGTCTGCACAGGTTCGCTGTTGTTAGGGGCCGCTGGACTGCTTCGAGGTTACCGCGCTGCGGTGCACTGGGGTGCCCGGGACGCGCTGAATCAATTCGGCGCTGAGCCCAGCGACGAGCGCGTATGCGTCGATCGCAATCGGCTCACCGGTGCCGGCATCACAGCGGGTGTGGACTTCGGTATCACGGTCGCGGGGCACTGGGCGGGCGAGAACGTGGGGCGCCTCATCGAGCTGATTATGGAGTACGCACCACAGCCGCCGTATGGGACGGGCCGTCCCGATCTTGCAGACGCGGAGACCCTCGCGGCCGCGCGTGCGGCGATGCATCAGGCGATGACCGGTGCATCCGCATAGAGCCATGATCGCGACAAATGAAATCTGCTTGCGCGCCGGCCGCGTCACCTTGCGAAGGTTGACCGAAGCCGACGCGCCAGCACTTTACGACATGTTCTCGAACCTTGATGTCATGCGATATTGGAGTAGACCCGCGATGGCTGATCCGGCCGAAGCCGAGAAGCTGTTGACTGATGTCCTGAGGGATTACCAAAGCGGCGAAGCGCTGCCGCTTGGGATTGAACGAAATTCCGACAAAGTGCTCATCGGAAACTGCACGCTCTTTCATTTTCACGAGGCGAGTCGGCGTGCGGAAATTGGCTATGCGTTGGGTCGTCCCTATTGGGGTTTCGGCTACATGCACGAGGCGCTAGCCGCGCTCGTGACCTACGCGTTCGAGCACCTTGCCCTCAATCGCCTCGAGGCGGATATCGATCCCCGAAACCGTTTGTCAGCACAATCGTTAAAGCGTCTCGGCTTCCGCAAAGAGGGCGTCCTTCGCGAGCGATGGATTGTGAACGGCGAAGTTTCCGACAGCGGATTCTACGGTCTACTGCGAAGCGATTGGCTCAATGCCACCAAGCTGCCTAACGCGACGCGGTTCCATCTGAGGCTGATCTCAATCGCCATGCTCCCGTTATTCGTTGTTTCTTCCGCGCTGGCGTCGAATGAAGGGGCGGCTATCGGCGCAGCATTTGCCGAAATCATGAACTGCGCCGCGGTCTACGTTGCTACGTTGATTCTGGCGCTGACCTCGCTCCTGGTGAACCGACGAAGTAATCGCAAGTGGTACATCGCTATTGTCGTCGGCGCCGCGCCGACCAAGTTGATCTAGTTTGGCGTCCACGGAGTTCGAAACTTATGCACAGCCGTCCAATGCAAAAGTATCGCGGCAGTTGTCATTGCGGCGCGGTCACTTTCGAGATCGAGACAGATTTCCCAGAATTGACCACCTGCGACTGTTCGATTTGCCGGCGCAAGAACGCATTAATGGTCAAGGTGCACGAAGGCCAATTCACATTGCATTCTGGTGAAGATTCGCTGACGGAGTACCGATTCCACACGATGACCGCGCGCCATTTCTTCTGCAAGACATGCGGCATCTATCCCTTTCACCGCAAGCGAGTGACGCCGGATTACTTCGGAGTCAATGTCTTTTGCCTTCACGACGTCGATCTGTCAGGCATTCCTGTGCGACAGACGGCCGGCGTCACGATGAAATGAAGAAGTCCGCATTCAAGAATCACGTCGGTCTACATCGAGATGATCGTACTGTTTCGAGTGGAAATGTCCTCGGCTTCGCGAAAGTTGACCCGTCGGCATTCAGGAGAACTTCGATGACAATACATCTTGATCACGCCACGGTGCCATGTCGCAACAAGGCTGCTTCGGCAAAGCTTCTGGCGGAGCTTCTCGGCGTTCCGTGGGCGGAGACAGGCGTAGGGCCATTTGCCCACGTGTACGTAAATGATGGGTTGACTCTAGACTTTGACGAGACTGATGAACCCTTTCCGATAATCCACTATTGCTTCCGAGTGGAGCAGGATGAGTTCAACGCAATTCTCGGACGGATCAGAGCGGCTGGAATCAAGTATCGCAGCGCCGTGCACGGACCGGTCGATATGCAGATCGACACGAAACACGGCGGCAGCATCGTCTATTGGAACGAGCCCGATGGACACCAGTGGGAAATCCTCACGGTCAGTTATGCCCGCCAGCCGAAGTGACTGTGTGGTGGATGCATGTGCCGCCTAACACAGCGCTCGTTGGGCAGCGCCTAAGAAGGAGCAGTGGGCGAAAATGAACGAGCTCGAAGTACGGCACAGCCACGCGGCGGACATTGAACAGATTCGTCTCATCTATGCCGAGCCATCCAATTACGCAGCAACATTGCAGTTGCCGTTTCCGCCTCCCAGTCTTTGGGAAAAGCGCCTTGGAGCGCTTGCGGACGGATCATTCAGCTTAGTTGCATGTCGAGCCGACGAGATTCTTGGTCAACTCGGCATTGAAGTGCACAAGAACCCGCGGCGCAGGCACGCAGCCCATCTCGGCATGGCGGTAAAAGCTTCCGCAAGACGACAAGGCGTTGGATCCGCTCTCGTAGCCGCCGCAGTCGATTTGGCCGAGCGATGGCTCGCCGTACGTCGCATCGAGCTTGAGGTGTACACGGACAACGTTGCTGCGATCGGTCTCTACAGCAAGTTCGGTTTCGTCGTCGAGGGCACACTAAAGCAATACGCTTTCCGCAATGGAGTATTCGTCGATGTGCATGTCATGTCGAAAATTGCATGAGAGAGCGTCACGACACGGTCGTTATCGGCGGCGGCCAAGCAGGGCTGGCGATGAGCCACTATCTCCGCGAGCAGTCCCGCGAGCACATCATCCTCGAGCGGCAACGCGTAGCGGAGCGCTGGCGCAGCGAGCGTTGGGATTCCCTGTACTTCCAATTCCCCAATTGGTCCTTGCAACTTCCCGGGTATGTGTACAAAGGCGGCCAGCCCGATGCGTTTGCGCATCATGTGGAAGTGACGCGGTTCATCGAAAACTACGCGCTCTTCATCGATGCTCCAGTGAGGTGCGGCACGGATGTTGTTTCCCTCGAGCGCGATCCGACCGGGCGCTTTATCATCTCGACGCGCGACGCGATCATCGAAACGTCCCGAGTAGTGATAGCAACGGGTCCATTCCAACGGCCGTCGTTGCCGGCGCTAACCCCGTCGCTGCCGGTTGACGTATGTCAGCTTCATGCGAGCCAATACTTCAATCCTGAGCAGCTTCCGACAGGGGCGGTGCTGGTTGTTGGAGCGGGAAGCTCAGGATGTCAAATTGCGGAGGAGCTTTATCGGCGTGGACGAACGGTCTATCTTTCCGTCAGTCGTCACCGGCGCGCGCCACGGCGCTATCGCGGTCGCGATCTCCTTTGGTGGCTCTTCGCCATGGGTCGATTCGACACAACGATCGATACCCTGCCCGGACGCAAGATTCCTCCGCCGTTATTGTTGACCGGCGTCGACGGTGGCCGCGATGTTGATCTGAAACAGTTCGCAGCGAATGGCGTCGTTCTATTGGGCAAGTTCCAGGGGGGCGCCAACGGCAAGCTCGCGTTCGATACAGATTTAGAGGAAACCTTGGCCAGCGCAGACGAAACAGCCGCTGAATTTATGCGAGCTGTGGATCAGCATGTGCGTGCAACCGGCACTGAGACAACCGAGTTGGACAGCACGAAACAGATTCACCACACACCAATGGATCGAATTCGGCCCATGCCTTTCCTCGATCTAAAAGCTGCGAACATCGCATCAGTAATCTGGTGTACCGGCTACAAGTTCGATTGGGATTGGGTACGAATTGCGGTTTTTGATGAATACGGTGCACCCTTGCAGCAACGCGGTGTCACGCCCTGTCCGGGAGCCTACTTCTTGGGCCTTCATTGGATGCACAAATTTAAGTCGGGCACCCTTTTTGGAGTAGGTGAAGACGCCGCCTACATTGCGCAGCATATGGCAGCGACCGCGTAGCGCACTCGCATGGCTCAGCGTGAAGTTCGCGTAGGGTTGATCTCCGATACACATGGCCTGTTGCGCCCTGAAGCGCTGAACGCTTTGCGCGGAAGCGACTTCATTATCCACGCGGGCGACATCGGTCACTACGAGATAATCGAGCAACTTTCCAAGCTGGCACCCGTGACTGCCGTGCGCGGCAACAACGACACCGGCGCATGGGCATCCACGCTGCACGAGACCGAGGTACTCAATGTCGGCAAAGCCTTTATCTACGTACTCCATGATGTGGCGCAATTGAGCGTGGATCCCGTTGCGAATGGCTTTCACGTCGTCGTCTCGGGGCACTCGCATCGCCCAGAAGTCAACGAACGCGATGGCGTGCTGTATGTGAATCCGGGCAGCGCCGGCCCACGCCGCTTCACTCTTCCCGTATCGGTAGGTGAGCTTGCCGTTTCGGGCGTGCGCATTCGCCCGCGGCTCGCTACGCTTCTCGTTTAGAGGTTCGTTCGCCCCCCCAATGGAAACATCGACGAACGTACCTGGCGTGAATGACTTCGATTTCTTCATCGGTAGCTGGCGGGTCACTCACCGGCGCCTCAAAGAGCGTCTTGCCAACAACGATGAATGGGTTGAATTCGACGGCACGTCGACGGCGCAAAAGATCCTCGGAGGCTTTGGCAACATCGACGACAATACGATCAACTTGCCCACGGGAACTTATCGGGCTGTCACGCTGCGCGCATTCGACCCAGACAAGAGGCAATGGTCGATTTGGTGGCTCGATAGCCGCAATCCCGGCCATCTCGACCCGCCGGTTGTTGGTCGGTTCGAGGACGATGTAGGCACGTTCTACGCGGAAGACACGTTCAGGGGAAAGCCCATTCGCGTCCGCTACCTTTGGACACGCGTAACGTCATCCACGCCACATTGGGAGCAGGCGTTTTCACCCGATGCCGGAGCCACTTGGGAAACCAACTGGACGATGGATTTCGCGAGAGCGCAATAACGGAAACGGAAACCTTGCTTAAGGAGAAATGATGACCAAGGGGTACTGGATCGTACGGGTCGATATCACCGACCAAGAGCAATACAAGGCATATGTTGCCGCCAACGCAGCGCCATTGAGAAAGTACGGTGCCCGCTTCTTGGTGCGAGCCGGCCGCTTCGAGAATCCTGAAGGGACAAGCCGCAGCCGCAATGCGGTGATCGAGTTTCCAACTTATCAGGCAGCGCTCGATTGTTGGAAATCGGCCGAATATCAGGAGGCGATCAAATTACGCCAGCCGGTGTCGACCGCCGATCTCGTCATCATCGAGGGATACGACGGTCCGCAGCCTTAACGGAAACAATGTATTGCGTTATCTGACGGTCCGCAGCCTTAACGGAAACAATGTATTGCGTTATCTAAGTGTCGGTCTCCTCGTGCCCACATGTACGTTCTCACGGTCAATCTGCTCTTCAGTACGCTCGTGTTTGGATTGCCGCGAAGCTATACCTTCTGCCGAGACTCAACGAGCTGAAGCCCGCGACGGTACTGTTGCCCATTCTTCTATTGCACTCCCTCCGGCACCTTGGGCTCATGTTCCTCGCCCCAGGCGCAACCTACGCCGGCATTCCTGCACAGTTCGCGTATCCGGCAGCGTTCGGTGATCTAGTTGCCGCTCTTCTCGCACTGGCTTCAATTCTCGCTGTGGTGAGAAACATGCGCCAGGCGCGTCTTATGGTTTGGCTTTTTAGCGTCGAAGGAACGCTCGATCTCCTTTTAGCGCTTGTGCTGGCCAACTATTACGGAGCCCCTACCTTCATGGGCCCTGCGTATTGGATACCTGCTTTCTGGGTTCCTGCGCTGCTAGTGACACACTACGTCGTGTTTCTGGTTCTTCTCAAATACTGGAAATGAACGCGATCAACCATGATATCGAGACACTGGAAGGGAATTGCCAAGCCTGAATTTGCGGATCGCTACGTCCGCCACCTCAAGGACGAAACGTTCCCTCAGCTCGCCTCGCTTGCCGGTTTTGTGCGTGCGACCATTCTGCGGCGCGAAGTGGCTGTCGGCACCGAGTTCCAAATTGTTACCCTCTGGAATTCGCTGAGCTCGATCGAAGCGTTCGCCGGTGCCAATGTGGACAATGCAGTTGTTCCGCCGGAGGTACAGGCGATGATGGCCGACTACGATCGCAGCGTCGTACATTATGAGATCGTCGATGTGTTTGCCGTTGAATGATCTCGCCCATCCACCCGGTGTTTAAGTGCCCGTCCTGCGGCACTGATTCTGACGGCCGCTTTTGTCGTAACTGCGGCGAAAGAGAACTGGGCAGCGAAGATCGGTCAATCCGGCATTACCTCGATACGGTCGTCGACTTCCTGACGCATTTTGATTCCAAGGGTTATCGCTCGTTGTGGCTTCTCGTCAGCAAGCCCGGATATCTCAGCGTCGAACAGTTGCGCGGCAGCCGAGTCCGATACGTTAAGCCCCTTTCATTGTTCATATCGATCAATATCGTCTATTACTTCTCTATCGCGTTGTTCAACGCCAATACATTCACGACACCACTCGACGTTCAGCTTCACATGAATGACTACTATCCCGCGTATGCGAGCAGCCAAGTCGAACATAAGTTGCATAAGGATCAGATCAGCTACGCGACGCTTGAGATGAGGTACAACGAAAGGGCGAGCGTTTTATCGAAGACGCTGATCTTCCTGTTCATTCCAATTTACGCGGTTATGTTTCATACGCTGTTCTTTACACGGCGAAAATACTTTGTAGAACATGCGGTGGTGGCGACACACTTTTGGTCCTTCAACATGATGTTGTTTGCCGTTATTGTTCCTGCAGTCGCGGCTCCCTTCGTGTGGTGGCTCGAGGCGCCAAGCATCTCGGCGTTATATGCGAAGAACGACAATCTCGTTTCGACCCTTCTTCAAGTCTGCGTCGCCGCGTATCTGATCGTCATGCTGAGGCGGGCCTATGTCGCCAAGCTCTGGTATTGCGTCGCAGTTTCTCTGTTGGTTGCGTGGTCTTTCTTCCACATCGTGTGGCTGTCGATTTCTACAATTCGTGATAACACTGCACGTCGTGTGAGCCGGCGTATGTTGTTATGTCAAAGCACATCGGAATCGTTGGCGTGAGCGCCGAGGGCGCTGCCCTTTGCTATCGAACGATCTGCGTCGAAGGCGCCGGCATTCTCGGTCGGCACGCGCATCCGGAAATCACGATGCACACCTACCCTCTCGCCCAGTACATGCGCTACATCGAAGTGGGCGATTGGGACGCTGTCGCCGATTTGTTGCTCGCGTCTGCCGGCAGGCTACAGGCGAACGGCGCGGAACTGTTGGTCTGCCCGGACAACACCGTCCACCAAGCGCTCGATCTCATCAGAGACCGATTGCCATTGCCGTGGCTGCACATTGCGGCGGAGGTCGCGGCGGTCGCTGTCGAACGGCGATACCAGCGCGTTCTCGTCCTCGGCACTCAGTATTTGATGGAAAGCCCTGTGTATCCTGGCAAGCTGGACGAAAGAGGCATTGCGTATGAGATACCCTGCCTCGAGGATCGACGGCGAATCAACGCGTTGACGTTCGATGAGCTTGTAAATGGCCAATTTAAGGAGTCGACACGCGCATACTTCAGCGGCGTAATCGCCGATAGCAAGCGCCGGGGCTGTGACGCAGTCGTGCTGGGTTGTACCGAATTTCCCTTACTCATCAATGAGGCAGTTTCGGCACTTCCGATCCTCGATTCGACGCGCATACTCGCGCGCGCGGCATTACGCGAAGCAGTCGGCTGAAGCGCGGTGGTTGGACCATAAGGGGTCACGATGAAACCTGCGTCGATACATAAAATATGCGCAATGCTCGTCGGAGGGGCGCTGATGCCATCCCTCGCCTTCGCTGAGATTTACAAATGTGTGCAGGATGGCAAGACTGTCTACCAAGATCATCCTTGTCGCGGCGCAGGGTCTGCAGTTGTCGTCTCGACGCCCGAAACGAGCGGCGCAGGCGCTGCCGCAACAGGCGCCGACGAACGATTGTCGCGGCTCAGAGCGAACGTCAATGACATGGCGCGGGAACGGCGCAAACGCGAGATCGGTTACGAAATTGCCGCACTCCAGCGCGAAATCAAAGATTACGAGCAGGCGGAAACCGTTGAACTCGCCGCGCTAACCGACAAGATGGGTTTTACCTTCCACAACTTGAACGCAGCGGCCTGGCAAAGAGAATCGGTGCTGCAAGGCATCGAATTGGAAATGCGCTCGGTGGCGGAAAAATATGCGGCCTTGAAGCAATCCGCTCGCGATCGCGTTTCGCGGCTGCAAAAGGAGGTCGGCGATATCGACAAGCCACCCGCGGACGTTCCGACAAATCGACCGTCCACGCGATAAGGCGCGAATCAAGCGCACCGTTCCCACCTTCGCAAAAATGGAGCGCATGATGGAAGAAACGCAAAACTATCCCTACGCAACTTATCTCAATATTCTTTATCCATCTCTGGAGATCGTCGATGTTCCAGAATTGGTTGCGTCCTGTACCGACCGTTGGTACAACCAAACGCTTTGTCAGGTAAATGACTCGGTGATTCGACTTGGCGTGATGCAAGGCGAATATCATTGGCACAAGCACGATAACGACGATGAGTTCTTCTTTGTGCTCGAAGGCCGTTTTTTAATCGACCTCGAGGACCGCTCGATTGAGCTTCAGTCGAGGCAGGGCTTTGTCGTGCCGAAAGGCGTGGTCCACCGTACGCGGGCACCAGAGCGCGCCGTCATCCTTATGGTGGAAAATGCTGGCATCGTACCAACGGGTGACGCGTAGCATGTTGCGGCTGTCTTGATTGCTCTCCTCCCGTGATGCAAGACTGTGAACCTGCCGGTCCGTTGCGCTACTGCAATCACCATGACTCAATCTCAACTCGATTTGACGTCGACGTTCGCCGGCGATGAAATCGTCTGCCTTCTTTCAGGCGATGTGACGATGGTCCTCGACCGAAAAGGCGTCGAAGAGACCATTCACCTCCGCGATCCAGGCGCATTTGTAATCATCCCGCGGGCAACATGGCACACCGCGCGAACGTCGGTCTCGACAAAAATGCTGTTCGTGGCGCCCGGCGAGGGCACGGACAACAAGCCCGTTTGAGGCAACGGCACCACGATGGAGATGCGCCATGAACGCCCCCCAACCACGTGTTGATTGAAGCGAGCGCGTTGCGTCTCGAGCCGCTTGTTGCGGCGCATGCCGACGAGATGTTCGAGCCAATGTCGGCCATCGCGATCTACGACTACATCCCCGAGCGACCGCCGTCGTCGGTGTCGGCGCTGCGATCGCGATACGCGGTGCTCGCGAGAGGGCAATCCGCCGACGGGCAGCAACAATGGCTGAACTGGATCGTGCGACTTCGCTCCGGCGAATGCGCGGGTTTCGTTCAGGCGACCATTTATCCGGCGCTGACTGCCGATTTTGCATTTGCATTCGCGCCCGATTATTGGGGACGGGGTGTCGCCTATGAAGCCTGTCGGACCGCGCTGCCATACTTGGCCGGTGACCGTGGCGTTTCCGCGCTCTTTGCCACGGTCGACCCGAGGAACGCCCGCTCTGCGCGATTGCTCTTGCGCCTTGGCTTTAATGAAGTAACACACGCCGATTACCCGCACGGCGAGGTCGAGCTCAACGATCGTGTGTTCGCATTAGATCGATTCGCGAAATGACGCTTTGAATATACCGAGGCAACGGTCATGTGCAGAAACATCAAGATGCTGTTCAACTTCGAACCGCCCGTCACGGACGAAGAGATTCGTTCCGCTTCATTGCAATTCGTGCGAAAAGTTAGCGGCTTCAACAAACCGTCAAAAACGAACGAGGCCGCATTTCTCGCCGCCGTCGAAGAGATAACGGCAGCCTCCAGCAAGCTTCTTAAATCACTGGAAACAAGCTCGCCGCCGAGGAGCCGAGAAGAAGAGGCTGCCAAGGCGCGCGCCCGAGCGGTTCTTCGCTTTTCCCGGTAGGTCGCCGGGCGTCGCATAAACTAGGCTCTTTGAAAGGCAAGCCATCGTTCCGCTCGTCGAGCTTTCCTCCGATCACATCGCGATGCGGCCGTATCGCGACGAAGATGCGCCGTTGCTGTTTTCCGCGGCAATCGAATCCGCCGAAACGGTGGGCCGTTGGATGCCGTGGTGCCACGCGCAATACGCGTCGGAGGACAGCGCTGTCTGGGTGAAGAAGAGTCAAGCCTGCTGGCACACCGGCGAAGAATATAGTTTCGCCCTGTTCGATCACGCCGGACAGTATGTCGGCGGCGCGGGATTGAACCATTTCAACCGCGACCACAATATCGCCAACCTCGGTTATTGGGTACGGCAATCGCGGCAGCGTCAAGGATTCGCAGTCGCTGCGGCGCGGTGCCTCGCGAAGTTCGGGTTCGAGACGTTGGGACTCACGCGAATCGAGATCATCGCTGCGACAGACAATCGTGCGAGTCGGCGCGTGGCCGAGAAATGTGGAGCCGAATTTGAATGTCTCGCGCGCAATCGACTTGTCATCCGCGACGATCCGGTTACCGCCGCCGTCTATTCGCTGATCCCTACACCGCGTTCTTAAATCATGCCGATGTCCGACTACATTCGAGATTTGCGGGCGAAGATCGGCACTACTGTTCTTGAAGTGCCGACCGTCAGCGTCCTGACTTTCGACGCGCAGCAGCGCGTTCTTCTTGTGCGCCATGTTGAGGGCAACGCTTGGACGACGCCGGGCGGAATGATCGAACCCTACGAGACGCCGACGAATGCAGCGGTGCGCGAGATGTGGGAGGAGACCGGGCTCTACGTCGCACTCACGCATATCGTTGGCGTGTTTGGCGGCGAAATATGCGCGAGCACTTACTCGAACGGCGACAAAGTTTCATGGGTTTCAACTGTATTCGCTGCAGAACCCTTGAGTGGCATATTGAAGCCCGACGGTGAAGAGACGTTGGAGGTCCGCTATTTTGAGCGGCGCGAATTGACTGCCCTCCGCTGCAAACCGCACGTGCGCCTTTTTCTGGACGCGGGCTATTCGCCGGAGGGCCGTGCGCATTTCCAGCAGCCGACGTGGCAGCCGCCGTCTGCCGATACGAGTAACATTCGCTGATGTTTCGTTTCATAGCTGCAGTTGAGCGCTCCCATGCCTACCCTTGAAACGCTCGAACGATTCATCGCGCGCGTCGAGCAGAATGCACATGCCGAGGCGATCCACGAGTTCTATACGGAAAATGCATCGATGCAGGAGAATCAATCGCCGCCTCGCGTTGGACGAGATGTTCTGATCGCGCGCGAGCGCGCAGTCCTCGCGAAGGCCCGGTCCGTGCAATCGAAGTGCGTACGTCCCGCTTTCGTGAATGGCGACAACGTGGTGGTCCGCTGGATTTTCGACTTCGAGTGGCTGGATGGAACGAAAACGTATATGGAGGAACTTGCGTACCAACGGTGGGACGACGATCGCATTGTCGAGGAGACGTTCTTCTATGATCCGTCGCAGCTAACGCCAAAGCCCGCGTAGAGAGCGCACGCGGCGAGGCCATGTTGAATCGCGCAATGGAAGAGCTACGGATCCCAACGCTCTCGGCGCTGCAAATCGAGGACGTAGACCGTCGTCAGCAGGCGCAACAGCGGGAATGGGCAGCAAATTTGCCGGCGGGCCGCTTGGTCGAGTTCTACGGCCGAAAGCTGGCGATTTACGCCGGCGTGTTTCCGCCGAAGCACGACACGCAGCTCCTAGCGCGCGCCATGCAGATCGCACGTGGAAATTGCGTGGCCGACATTGGTACGGGCACAGGTGCGCTGGCGATTCGCGCCGCCGACCAAGGCGCGGCGACCGTTTTGGCGATCGACATCTGCGACGCCGCGGTCGAGAACGCAAAGGAAAACGTCCGCCGCGCGAACCTGGAGAGCAGAGTAACAGTCCGGAAAGGCAACGTGTTCGACGCAGTTCCCACGGAAGCTGCCTTCGATGTGGTGATTGCCAACTTGCCCGGTCGAAACAAGGTTGCTGCAAACGACGTTGCCACAGCGCACTGGGATACTGAATTCAAAGCGCACCATCTACTCTTTCAACAGGTCGGAAATCATCTTGCTCCGAGTGGGCGGCTCTATATGGTCAAGGCAAATTACCCGGAGTTAAATGATGCGATCGATCTGGCGTGCGCGCATGGATTGAAGCCCCGCATCGCTGCGCGTCAGAAGGCGCCCGGCGATGACCCCCGAACGTATTACGTTTTGGAGTTTGTCCAGAGCGCCTAGCACGATGCCGATCCTCGTGGCGCCGCCGTCCGCCGAAGTGTCATACTTGTCAATGTCTTTCCCCTGCAACCACGGAAAAGGACCGTCAATTGGCCAAACCCAACTATGCATTCGCGAAACGCCAACGAGATCTCGCCAAGAAACAAAAGCAGGAAGAGAAACGCAAGCGCAAAGAGGAATTGCGCACCCCGCCGGCCGGCGAAACGGTAGCCCCGGCGCCCGACACCGACAAGGCGGCGATGTAGCGCGTGCTTCGCGGGCGGTGCGACCGATCTCCAGCACGTGAAGCGCGGCGGCTAGTCGTCGTAGCGTTCGTCCATGAGTTGCGCGAAGCGCGTCCAGTTGAGCTCGATCGGCGTTTTTCGGTTGCGGCCGAACCAGGTCAGCGAGCCGCGGCCGATGATCATCGTGCCGATCTTCTCTTCATCGGCGTAGATGTAGAAGTCGATCGACGTCCCCGCCTTCGACAATTGATGGATCTGGACGCTGGCGCGAACCGTATGTTTTCTCCGCGTACGTTTGGCTCGAGGCATTGCGCATTCCTTCGCAGGGTTCGTCCGGATAACGCCGCGGCGCCACGTTAACGTTCTCGGGACGATGCCGCAATGCCGCGGCGGGCGTAAGCTTACGCAATGGAGCCGCCTGAGCGTCGTCACGGAACGATGTGAACGCGGACGCACTCGAACGGAAAACTCGCCGCCAGCGATTGGCATGAGCCGCAGATGAAACGAGCGACGCTGTACAGCAGTTCGGACCGATCGCGCCAGGCGCGGCGGCCGCAAATTCCAGCCGAATCGGCCCCAACCGCCGACACGGCACCATCCAGGGAATTATCGTCCCAGCCACCGCCTCCGCAGCCGCCTGCATCCCGCTGGCGCCGAGCGGTCGGGCGGTATGGGCGGCCCCTGCTTGTCTTCGCAGGCGCGTTGCTCGCCCTCGGTTTGGTGGCGGGTTATCAGTCGTGGAAGCCCGCACCGAAAGTGTTCACGCAAGAGGACATCGACGCGGCCGTACTGCACACGCTAGAGACCAAGACGCTGCCCTCGCCGATGGCGAAGGCGTATGACGCGATCCGCGAATCGGTGGTCCGGGTGCGCGCGATGGCGCCCGATGAAGAGAAAGGCGAAGAAGTCGAGCGCGGCGTCGGCAGTGGTGTCGTGATCGTGGACAAGGGGATCATCCTTACCAACTTGCACGTCGTCACAAGTGCCAAGCGCGTGAGCGTCGTTTTCGCGAGCGGTCTGGAATCCGAGGCGACGGTCATCGGCGTGCAACCGGAGAACGACCTCGCCGTGCTCCAGGCAAAGACGCTTCCGGATGATTTGCCGGCCGCGACTTTGCGGTCAACGCGTGACCTCTTGCCGGGCGATCAGGTGATTGCCGTCGGATTTCCGTTCGGCATCGGGCCGTCGGTTACCGCGGGCGTCGTTTCTGGACTCAAGCGCGAATATCGTTCGCCGGAAGGAAAGCGGCTGTTGACCAATCTGATTCAGTTCGACGCCGCCGCCAATCCCGGCAGCTCCGGCGGACCGCTCGTCACCACTGACGGCGAAGTCGTCGGCATCGTCACGGCAATTCTCAATCCGACGGAGCAACACGTTTTCATTGGCATAGGATTCGCCGTACCGATCGAGAACGCCGCAGCCGCGGTCGGATTGTCGCCGTTCTAGCGGTTCACGAAAATCTCGTCTTCACACTTAAGCGGAGCACCATGAACGACCAGGAGCAAGCCAGCGGCGACGTGTCGTCGCAAATGCAGCGCATCCTCTACGAAGTCAAGAAGATCGTCGTCGGGCAGGACCATTTTCTCGAGCGCGTGCTGGTCGCGATCCTGGCGCAAGGTCATCTGCTCGTAGAAGGCGTACCGGGGCTTGCGAAGACGCTGACCGTCAAGACGCTCGCGCGGACGGTGCGCGGAACCTTTCGCCGCATTCAGTTCACGCCGGACCTCGTGCCGGCCGACTTGGTCGGCACGCGCGTGTACAACCAGAAGACCGGCGAGTTCACGACATCGTTGGGCCCCGTCTTCACGAATCTGCTGCTCGCCGACGAAATCAATCGCGCGCCGGCGAAAGTGCAAAGCGCGTTACTCGAAGTGATGCAGGAATACCAGGTGACGATCGCCGGCGAGACTTATCGCGTGCCGGAACCATTCCTCGTGATGGCGACACAGAATCCGATCGAGACCGAAGGAACGTATCCGCTCCCCGAAGCGCAGGTCGACCGCTTCATGATGAAGGTGCTGGTGGGCTACCCGAGCGAAGACGAGGAATTCGTCATCGTCGAACGCGTCACCGGCGTGGCGCTAGGCGTCGCCACCGTTGCAACGACCGATCAACTCGCCGCGCTGCAGCGCGAATGCCGCAAAGGCTACGTCGACCCGTCGCTTATCCAATATGCAGTGCGCCTTGTCACGGCCACGCGTTTTCCAGATCGCTTCGGCCTTGGTACGCTCGGCCGTTACCTGTCCTATGGCGCGAGTCCGCGGGCAACGATTCATCTGATCGAAGGTGCGCGGGCGCTCGCGTATCTGCGCGGCCGCGATTACGTTCTCCCCGAAGACGTCACCGATCTCGCGCCTGACGTGTTGCGCCATCGCCTCGTGCTTTCGTACGAAGCGTTGGCGGATGCGCTGACCGCCGACGAATTAATCCTCAAGATCATGCAAAAGATTCCGGCGCCCGAAAAGCCGCTGGAAACCCATGTCACCGTCGCTGCGAACGCCAAATCCTGAGCGGCTACTCGAGCGGCTCGACTGGACGGTCATCCGCCGCCTCGACGGCCTGCTGCAGGGCGACTATCGGACGCTGTTTCGCGGCTTTGGGCTGGATCTCGCTGATCTTCGCGAGTATCAGTATCACGACGATGTCCGCTACATCGACTGGAATGTCACTGCGCGTCTGTCGACGCCATACGTGCGCGAGTACCACGAAGACCGCGAAGTGACGGCGTGGTTTCTGCTCGATTTGAGTCCCTCGGTGGACTTTGGGTCCGAGCAAGTTAAGAAGCAGTCGGTATCTATCGATTTCGTCACCGTCATCGCTCGGTTGTTGACCCGTCATGGCAACCGCGTCGGTGCGATGTTCTACGGCGAGCGCCTCGACAGCGTGATTCCCGCGCGAAGCGGCCGCCGGCACGTGTTGCACATACTGAATCGGATGCTGACGCGGCCGCGATTGCCGCAAGCCTCGGCGACCAACCTGCAAGAATTTCTTCAGGCCGCTGCCGATGTCCTGAAGCGGCGCTCGCTCATCTTCCTCGTCTCCGATTTCATCAGCGCCCCGGGCTGGGCGAAGCCGCTCGCACAACTCGCGCGCCGCCACGAAATCGTCGCCGTGCGCTTGTACGATCCGCTGGAAATGGAGCTCCCGGACCTTGGCCTTTTCGTCATTCAGGACGCCGAAACCGGTGAACAGGTTTTCGTCGACTCGCACGATCGCGGCTTTCGCAAGCGATTTGCCGAAGCGGCCGAACGGCGAGAGAAGGAATTGCGCGGCGCGTTTCGGCAAGCCGGCGTCGATGCGCTCGAGCTGTGCACCGATGACGATCTCGTCGACTCGATCCTCCGCTTTGCCGACTTGCGCAAACGGCGAAGTCAGCTTTCAGCGGGCGCAACATTCCCGGCCCATTTGACCGGCTAGCAGAACGTGAAGTCGCTGACATTTCTGTGGCCCGAAATGCTGTGGCTGTTGTCGGCGGTGCCACTGTTGATCGCCGCCTACGTCGTCGTCTTGCGGCGGAAAAAGAAGCTCGCGCTTCGCTATGCGAGCTTGAGCATGGTCAAGGAAGCGCAAGGCAAGGGCAGCCGCCTTCGGCGCCATGTGCCGCCGCTGCTGTTTCTGGTCGCGCTCGCGTTGATGATCGTCGCGATAGCGCGGCCGGCCGCCGTCGTCACGTTGCCGTCGCAGCACGAGACCGTGATTCTCGCGATGGATGTGTCCGGCAGCATGCGTGCCGCCGACGTGCAACCGAGCCGGATCGCCGCAGCGCAGGCCGCCGCGCGAAGCTTCATTGCCGAGCAGCCACGAAGCACGCGGGTCGGCATCGTCACGTTCGCGGCAACAGCTTCGGTCGTGCAGCCGCCGACACAAAATCGCGAAGACCTGCTGGCCGCGATCGACCGGTTCCAGCTCCAGCGCGGAACGGCCGTCGGCAGCGGCATTCTCGTTTCGCTGAAGACCATTTTTCCCGATGTCGAATTCGATCTGCGCGCGTCGAATCCGCGCGGCGATTCCGCGCGCGATTCGAAACGCGGCGTCTCGCTCGATCAGCCGCGTTCAGCCGACAAGGCTGCCGACAAGCCGGCGCAACCCGGCTCGTATGCATCCGCCGTCATCATCCTGTTGACCGACGGACAAACGACCACGGGACCCGACCCGATCGAGTCGGCCCGGATGGCCGCCGACCGCGGCGTGCGCGTCTTCACTGTAGGCATTGGCACGCCAAACGGCGAGATCCTCGGCTCCGAAGGATGGTCGATGCGCGTGCGGCTCGACGAGGACGCGCTGAAGACGATCGCCAACGTTACGCGCGGGGAATATTTCTACGCGGGCACCGCGACCGACTTGAAGAAGATCTACGACGGCATGAATTCGCGAATGGTGCTGGAGACGAAGGAGATGGAAGTGAGCGCGCTCTTCTCCGCCGTCGCCGCGGCGCTGGCTCTGGTCGCAGCCATGCTCTCGATGCTCTGGTACAACAGGATCCTTTAGCGCGGCCCCTCGAGAAGGCGCTTCGGAATGTCGCGGTCGCGGCGCCGATCCGGATGCACTGTTGCCGATCCGGCGCGACGTAGCTATCCTTCCTGTTCATGTCCCACCCGTACGTGCTTCTGACAACCGTTGCGCTGACCGCTCCGTTGGTCGCGCCGCTCGTCCGCGTGTTTTTCGGCACATGGCCGCATTTTGCCTACGATGCCGGTTTGCGGCCGGTACCGGAACGTTTGCGGTGGCAGGAAATCAAGTCGCAGTTGTCGACCCATCTTTCGTCGGTGCTGTCGACGCTGCTGCTCGACCTGCTGGGATTTTTCGTCGCTTACGCCGCCATCGTGGGCACTGCTTATCACACGATCCTGTGGGTCCTCGCGTTCTTCGCACGCGGGACCTAGGCTCCTTCGCCGCTCAGCGTAACGATTTCCGCGCCTCACGTGGATGGCGCAAATTTCGTGTCGGCGCTAAACTTAGTCATCTAAGTATCCAAGTTACGGCGTGGAGACGCATGCCATGATGACTACCGAGGAAAACGACTTGCTGTGCCGCGTCGAGGGCGACGCGCCGATGGGCCGGCTGATGCGCCGGTATTGGCTGCCGGCGTGCCTCTCGGAGGAAGTCGAAGCGCCCGACGGCGCACCGTTACGCGTGCGCCTGCTCGGCGAAGACCTCGTCGTGTTCCGCGACACATCCGGTCGGCTCGGCGCATTGGATGAGCATTGTCCGCATCGACGCGCGTCGCTTTCCTACGGCCGTAACGAAGAGAATGGTCTGCGCTGCCTCTATCACGGCTGGAAGCTCGACGTCGAAGGCAACGTCGTCGAAATGCCTTCGGAGCCCGTTGAAAGCGGCTTTTGCGCGAAGGTGAAACATCGGGCGTACCCGTGCCAAGAAGCAGGCGGCATCGTATGGGTCTGGATGGGCAAGCGCGACAACGTCGCGCCGTTCGAGCGACCCGCTTTCGCGCCCACCGACAACACCAAGGTCAGCATCGTCAAATTCGTCGTGCCGTGCAATTGGGCGCAGATCCTCGAAGGGGCGATCGATTCGGCGCATAGCTCGACGCTCCATTCGTCGGACATGCGTCCGGCACGCGTTGCCGGCGCAAAGGCCACTGACAAAAGTTGGCTTCGACCGTCGACCGATAAAGCGCCGAAGCTGCAAGTACAACGGACGTCCTTCGGCTTTCGCTACGCCGCAATTCGCCGTCCAATCTTCAACGCCGCAACACACCAGTACGTGCGCACGACGCTATTCGTGACGCCGATCACCGTATTGATTCCGCCCAACGATGTCTACAACGTCGCGAACGTCAACGTGCCGATCGACGACACGCATACGATGTTCCATTTCATCGCGTGGAACGAATCCGGCGAGGGTCACGACACGGAGACGTGGCGCAAATTCTGCGGCGCGCAGCCCGGAATCGATCTCGATGCGAATTGGGAGCCGCGGCGCACGCTCGCCAATCACCATTTGCAGGATCGCCAGGCGATGAAGCTTGGCGATTTCACCGGTATCCGCGGCATCCCGATGCAGGACATGGCGATGTGGGCCTCG
Source organism: Casimicrobiaceae bacterium (assembly GCA_036505865.1). Classification (GTDB taxonomy): domain Bacteria; phylum Pseudomonadota; class Gammaproteobacteria; order Burkholderiales; family Casimicrobiaceae; genus VBCG01. The sequence goes on along the minus strand of DASXSP010000049.1, from coordinate 183,468 downwards.
ATGGGGCCGATCACCGACCGCACGCGCGACCGGCTCGGCGCGAGCGATCTTGCGATCGTCGAATTTCGCCGGATCATGGTCGAGGCCGTGCGCCGATTTGTCGCGGAGGGTACTGCGATCGGCACCGAAGCACGGGCGAGCGATTCGGCGCTCTGCGCGTTCGAAGGCGTGATCCCGAAGACCGACGATTGGCGTACGCTCGGCCGCGTCGCGGGCGCGAAGGTAAGTTAAATTCGGCATGCCGACGCCGCCACCACCGGAACCGATGCCGTTACGCGTCGCGAGCGTCGATCAAATCGCCACCGGCATCTTTCGTTACGACCTACGCCGTCCCGACGGCGGCGACTTGCCGCCGTTCACCGCCGGCGCGCATGTTACCGTGTGGCTGCCAAACGGCGGTACGCGCTGTTTTTCACTTGCCAACAACCCACTCGAACGCAACCGTTACGAAATCGCCGTCAAGCGCGAGGACACGGGGCGCGGCGGCTCGAAGATCTTGGTCGATCGCATACGTCAAGGCGACGAGCTGGCGGTTTCGGCGCCAGACAACTGGTTCGCGCTCGCGTCCAATGTCTCTGAATTCCTGTTCGTTGCCGGTGGCATCGGCATCACGCCGATCATGGCGATGATGCGTGATCTCAACGCGACGAATGCTGCGCGCTACAAGCTCTATTACCTGACGCGCTCGCCATCGCTTACACCCTTCATCACCGAGCTCCAAGCGCCGGAGTTCGCCGGTAAGGTCGCTCTGCATCATGATCAGGGCGATCTTGAGCGCGCGTTCGACTTATGGCCGCTGTTCGAGCGGCCGACGGCCGCGCACGTGTATTGCTGCGGGCCGCAGGGCCTGATGGATACTGTCCGCGACATGACCGGCCACTGGCCGACGTCGGCGATCCATTTCGAAAGCTTTACCAACGCGTTCGCAGTGCCGCGCCTCGACGATACGCCATTCGCCGTGCGACTCGCGAAATCGGGCGATGTGCTGACGGTGCCTGCCGGCGTATCGATTATCGACGCGTTGCGCGCGCATGGTTGTCGCGTGCCGTCGTCGTGCGAAAGCGGAACCTGCGGCACGTGTCGCACGCGCTTGCTCGCGGGTGAAGCCGACCACCGTGACCTCGTGCTGGCGCCTGACGAGCGCGCCGAGAACATCATGGTGTGCGTGTCACGCGCGAAGTCGGCGGAGCTCGTGCTGGATTTGTGATGGTGACAAAGGAAAGGAAGAAGCAGGTCCCTCGTTTCACTCGGGATGACAACTCCACTCTTGTCATTCCGAGGGCCAAGATTTATCGCCCGAGGAACCTGCTGTCCTGTGCTCGGCATGACAACCGTTCGTAAGATTCGTCTCGGTGTCGCGGGTTTGGGCCGCGCATTCACGCTGATGCTGCCCACGTTCGTCGCCGACCCCCGCATCGAGCTTGCCGGCGCAGCGGATCCACGTCCCGAAGCGCGCAGTCGATTCGAATCCGACTTCGGTGCTCGTGCATACGACTCGATCGAGCCGCTGTGCGATGACCGCTCGATCGAGGCGATCTACGTAGCGAGCCCCCATCAGTTCCACGCCGAGCACGTGCGACTCGCGGTCACTGCGGGCAAGCATGTCCTCGTCGAGAAACCGATGGCGTTATCGATCGATGAGTGCCAATCGATGATCGACGCCGCGCGAAACGGCCGCGTCCATCTGATCGTTGGACACAGCCATAGTTTCGACGCGCCGATCCTACGCACACGCGCGTTGATCGCGTCGGCCGCGTTTGGGCCGTTACGAATGCTGACCGCGCTCAACTTCACCGACTTCATCTATCGTCCGCGGCGCCCTGAAGAGCTATCGACGCGCGAAGGCGGCGGCGTGGTCTTCAGCCAAGCGGCGCATCAGGTCGACATCGTGCGTCTACTCGCCGGCGGCCTGGTTCGAACCGTGCGCGCCTTCACCGGCGCATGGGACCCGTCGCGGCCCACCGAGGGCGCTTACTCGGCGCTGTTGCAGTTCGACGGCGGCGCGTTCGCGTCGCTCACGTACAGCGGCTACGCGCACTTCGATTCCGATGAGCTGTGTGACGACATCGGTGAATTGGGACAACCTCGCGACCCGGCGCGCTACGGCGCCGCACGCCAAGCGCTTGCGAGTATCGGCTCGGCGATCGAGGAATCACGAGCCAAGGCGTCGCGTGGCTATGGAGGTGCCCAGTATTCGCGGGAAGCCGTCGCACCCGCACATCATCAGCACTTCGGATTCATCATTGCGAGTTGCGAGCACGCGGATTTTCGGCCGATGCCCGACCGTGTGTTGATTTACGGCGACTCGGAAGAGCGGTCCGAATCGCTGCCTCCGCCGACAATTCCGCGCCGCGAAGTCATCGACGAGCTGTACGATGCCATCGTTCATGACCGTGCTCCTTTTCACAGCGGCGAATGGTCGCTTGCGACGACCGAGGTCTGTCTCGCGCTGTTGCAATCCGCGAACGATCGGCGCGAGGTCGTGCTGCAGCATCAAGTGGCCTGCGCGTGACGCGATGGCGGCGAAAGCAATAGTGCGTGCAAGCCCCGACGCCGAAGCCGAGCGAATCGCTCGACATTGGCATGAAGCGGTCCCGAACGATCGGCTTGCGCATCTCGTAAAGGATGCGAGTCGTGCATTCGTGCGTGCATTGCAAGCCCAGCTCGCCCACCATGGCGTTCCATTCGGTCACTGGACTTTCTTGCGGATTTTGTGGGAAGTGGACGGTCTCACGCAGCGCGAGCTTTCGGCCGAAGCGGGTGTCATGGAGCCGACCACGCACGTTGCGCTGAACGCGATGGAGCGGCTAGGCTATATTCGACGGCGGCGGTCGCCAGCGAACCGCCGCAATGTTTACGTTCACTTAACGCCCAAAGGCCGCGCGTTGAAAGCCAAACTCGTTCCGCTCGCAGAAGAAGTTAATGAAGTCGGAATCCGCGGCATCAGTGTCGCTGACGTTGCGACGGTTCGGCGGGTGTTGATCGCGATCATCGACAATCTGGCGAAGCGATAGGAATTCGAACAATGTCGAATCTGCGCTTGAGCCTCGCCTGCTGGAACTACGATCGCACGCGCGCGCTCCGTGACGGCACGGTGCAAACCGACGGCATCGATCTCAACTATCTGAACCTGCCGGTCGAGGAAACCTTCTTTCGGATGTTGCGTCATCGCGAGTTCGACGTCGCCGAAATGTCACTGTCGTCGTACGCCGTTTCGCTGTTGAACCCCGAGCGGCCGTTCATCGCGATCCCGGTCTTTCCTTCACGGTTCTTTCGTCACTCGTGCATTTACGTCAACGCTGCAAGTGGCATCCGCGAGCCGAAGGACTTGATCGGCAAGCGCGTCGGCAATCCCGAATATCAAATGACCGCACCGGTGTGGATTCGCGGCATTCTCGCCGACGAATATGGCGTGCCGGTCGACGCCGTGACGTATTGCACCGGTGGTGTGGAAGAACCGGGCCGGCCGGAGAAGCTGAATCTCAATCTGCCGGCGAAGATAAGGATTGAACGAATCGGTCCTACCGATACGCTCTCTGCAATGCTGTGCGCCGGCACGATCGACGCGTTATATACGGCGCGCATGCCGTCATCATTTCGAAGCGGTGACAACCGCGTTCGCCGCCTGTTCGACGATTACCAGCATGTCGAGTGCGACTATTATCGACGCACGCAGATCTTTCCTATCATGCATACGGTCGCGATCCGGCGCGATGTCTACGAGCGCGATCGCTGGATTGCGCAATCGCTGTACAAGGCATTCTGCGCGGCGCAGCGCATGACTTATGCGGATTTGAACGATACTGCGGCGCTCAAAGTGATGCTGCCTTGGACGACCGCGCATGTCGAGGACGCTCGACGCGAGATGGGCGACGATTTCTGGCCGTACGGCTTCGATCGCAATCGCAACGTCCTGTCGACGTTCCTGCGCTATCACCAAGAGCAGGGATTATCGACGCGACAACTCGAGCCTGAGGAACTGTTCGCGCCCGAAACGCTCGAATCGTTCAGAATTTGAAGGCGAAAGTGAAGGTTTGTGACGGATGAACAAGCAACGTTATCGCAGTGGTCGCGGCGTAAGTCGCAGAGACGCGCTCTCCCTCCTCGGCGGCGGCGCACTTTCACTTCTGCCGTTCGATGTTCGAAGCGCCGACGCCAATCCAAGGCTGTCATGCGTCGCAACGCCGGCGCAGACGGAGGGACCGTACTTCGTCGACGAGCGATTGAACCGCGCCGATATCCGCTCGGACCCGACGAGCGGAATAGTCAAGGAAGGCGTGCCGCTCAAGTTGCGAATCTTCGCGCATGCGATCGCGGCGGGAACTTGCACACCCCTCGCCGGCGCTGTAGTTGACATTTGGCATTGCGACGCGACAGGAATCTATTCGGACGTCAAGGACTCGGTGGCTAACACGACCGGGCAGAAATTCCTGCGCGGCTATCAAATCACCGGCAACGATGGCGGCGTCGAATTCGTGACGATCTATCCGGGGTGGTATCAAGGTCGAACGGCGCACATTCATTTCAAAGTTCGCGCCAACGCAGCAACCGGTCGCGGCTATGCGTTCACGTCACAGCTCTATTTCGATGAGGCGATATCCGATCGCGTCTATGCGCGCGCGCCCTACGCCGGAAGCAGTCGCAGAACGCGTAACGACGCCGATTTCATCTATCGAAACGGCGGCAAGGAATTGACGCTCGCGGTTCTTCCCGATGGCGCCGGCTACGCTGCGCGCTTCGACGTCGGCCTGCGAATGCCGTAGCGCGCGTCGCGTTACGTCCATTGTTGGAATATTTCTTCGTTCTCGGCGTCGGCTTGATCGCCGGCGTCGTCGGCGGCATCGTCGGCTTCGGCTCGTCGATCATGCTGATGCCGGTACTCGTCGTTGCGTTCGGGCCGCAGCAGGCGGTGCCAATCATGGCGATCGCCGCCATCATGACGAACCTTTCGCGTATCGTCGTGTGGTGGCGCGACGTCGACTGGCGCGCATGCACTGCTTATTCGATCACCGGCGTCCCCGCGGCGGTGCTCGGCGCGCGGACTCTACTCGTGTTGCCGCCAAGAATCGTCGACGTGGCGTTGGGCGCTTTCTTCATCGCAATGGTTCCGCTCCGTCACTTTATCGCCACCCGCGAGCTGCGGCTCAATCTTTGGCATCTCGCAACCATCGGCGGCGTGGTGGGATTCATAACGGGGATCGTTGCGACGACGGGGCCCATTACCGTGCCGGTGTTCCTGGCCTATGGCCTCGTTAAGGGCGCGTTTCTCGCGACGGAAGCGGCGGGCTCGCTGGCGATCTACGTCGCCAAGTCGATCACGTTTCGCTCGCTCGGGGCACTGCCACTCGATGCGCTCGTGCGCGGGCTCATCACCGGTTCATCGCTGATGGCGGGAACGCTTGTCGCGAAACGCGTTGTCGTGAAATTGCCCGCAGAACGATTTCGCGTATTGATGGACGGATTGCTGCTGGTCTCGGGCGCTTCGATGCTATGGGCGGCGGTGGCTGTCCGGTGAACGGCTCCACTATTTTGACGCGTGATTTCGCCGGTACTGTTCAGATAACTTACAGCGAACGCCCGTAATATTCTCATCCGTTTTCGATCGAGCCCGATGTACAAAGGAGGAAAAATCATGCTCGAGTCTCATGCACTTGACTTCCGTCCGTGGTTTCAACGGATGATCACAACGGTCGCGCTGGCTTTCGCCGTCGCTCTGTCCGCAACGGCGATGGCCGCCGTTCCCAACCCGATCGTAACCGGTCCGATTGCTTCTACCGTCGCACCGGGCGATCCGACGCACAACTACACGTTTTTCTCGTCGAACCACGATCTCGCGGGCCATGGTTATGTCGAGGAAGAGTTTTTCATTCAGGGGACCGCCAACCGGTACAACACGCCTTCCCTCACGACAGCGACGATCATCGACGGCGGACATCCTTACATGACGCGCATCGTGGTCCGGCGTCCTGCCGACGCCGCCAGATTCAACGGCACGGTGCTGGTCGAGTGGTACAACGTGACCAATAATTTCGATGCCGAAAACACCTGGTTCTTTGCCTGGGAACACATCATGCGGGCCGGCTACGCGTGGGTCGGCGTGTCCGCACAGCGTGTGGGCGTCAATGCGCTCAAGACGTGGAGTCCCGGTCGCTACGGTTTGTTGGACGTCACCCAAGGGTCGACAATCAACAACGATGCGTTGTCGTACGACATTTTTTCGCAGGCGGGCCAGGCCATCAAGCAGCCGGTCGGAGTCGACGTCCTGCACGGGCTGCAATCGCAGCACATCTTTGCGATCGGCGAATCGCAATCGGCGATGCGGCTCTCGATCTATGCGAATTCGATTCAGCCGCTTGCAAATCTGTATGAAGGGATATTGCTGCTGTCCTCGCTCGGTAACGCGATTCGAACCGACACCATGGTGCCGGTATTCAAGGTCCTGACCGAGTATGACGTCACGGGCGCCAACGAGGCGAACGTCCGTCAAGCCGACACCAACATGTTCCGTACGTGGGAAGTCGCGGGCACTTCGCACGTCGATCAACATCTGCGCGCGAGTCGCGAGCCGCTCGAGCTTCGCGATCTGGGTGTTTCTTCCGAAGCTCTATTGGCTCCGCAATGCGCTATCCATACGATCGGCACCCGCGTCCCGACGACCTACGTTCTTGCGTCGGCTTTTGATCATCTTGTCGCGTGGGCCGAAGACGGGACGCCGCCGCCCGTCGCGCCCCGAATCCAGATCGCAACATTCGGGTCGCCATCGCTCGCTGCACGCGACGGCTTGGGACTGGCGTTAGGTGGCATTCGCCTGTCCGAGATCGACGTCCCCATTGCCTATAACGTGGGCACCAATAGCGGTCCCGGCGCGTGCGTGCGTTGGGGCTATTCGGTTCCTTTCGACGACGCCTTGCTGAAAAGCCTGTATCGCAATCACGGCCAGTATGTGTCGCGCGTCGTCCAGGTCAATGAGCGGAACGTGGAAAGCGGATACATCCTCGAAGACGACGCAGAGATCGACAATGAGGAGGCTGCGCACTCCGACGTCGGCAAGTAGTCGTCGTCGAGTCTAGAAGGAGCAACGCCGACCGGGAGGTATCATCGCGTGCGCACGCGTCATCAAACGGTGGCGCTTGCACCCGACACCACGCGAGGCGTAAATGATCGTACTTTACGGAACGCAAGGCTCCGGCGCGGCTGCCATCGAAGCCGCGCTGGAGATCGCAGGCGTGCCCTATCGCAGCGTCGATGCGGCATCGTGGAAGCCAGGTCCCGGACTGGACGAGCTCCGCGGCGTCAACCCACTGGCGCAGATCCCTACGCTGGTTCTTCCAGATGGCGGCGTGCTGACGGAAAGCGCGGCCATTCTCATTCTTCTCGGCCAGCGCTATCCGGACTCCGGTTTGCTTCCGCAGGCGATCGAGAAACGCACGCAGGTGATTCGGGGTCTCGTGTACATCGCCGCAAACTGCTATTCGGCGATCGGAATCATCGACTTTCCTGACCGCTATTGCACGGACACCGATGAACCGCTGCGCGACCGCATTCGTGCGGGCACACGCGCGCGATTGCATGAAATGTGGGATACCTTCGCCGACGTTTTCCCCGCGACGCCATTCTTGACGGGCGATCGCCTTGGAGCGCTCGACCTGCTGGCAGCCGTCGTATCAAGGTGGTCAGGTGCGCGCAAGCATCTGGTGCAATCGCGGCCCACGTTTCACGCTCTTCTTGCGAAAATCGAAGCGGATCCGATCGTCGAACGCGTGTTCGCGCGCCATTGGCCGCCGCAATCATGAGCGATCGGATGACGCGCGTTTCGCTGAAGCGCGCGCTGATGACGGCTTTACTTGGGCTCGTCGTCACTGCGCTGCCAATCGACGCGCAGGAATCGGCAAAACGTCTAAATGGCACCTACGCGATCGGCGGGCGGACACTGGTCGATCCACCGGCTGGCGAGGCGAAAAACACGCATCTCTATGTCGTGCTCGATGGCTCCACTGCGAGAGACGTCTATCGCGCCATGAACGCGCGTGCGGTGCGCGATGCTTGTCTCAATGACGGCTCGTTTACCAAGCGCGTTGGGCAGATGCAGTGTACCGAGAACGCGAAGATGAAGCGCTACACCTGCGCATTTGCGATCAGCATAGCCGAACAGAAAATCGAAGCGGGCACCGTCTGCTGATTTGTGAAGTCCGACCGCGATGCGCGTATGCTGCGGAAATCGGAACCCGGGGAAACGCCATGGTCATCTGCCCAATCGCGATCGCCGTTACCTGCAACAAGTGCCCTATCGTTTCGGTGTGCCCGTTAAAGGGTAGCATCGGTAACTACAAGCTCGAGCCGCCGCCGATCAAGGCCGCCGCCCCGAAGAGCAAAGTCACCACGCGAAGCAAGCGCGCACGTACCCGTCGTTCGCGCAAGCGCTGACGCTTCGCGATGTCCACGTAGCGAACCTCAACGTGTTCGATCGCGTGCTGGCCGATGCGGTCGTCGTTTTTCATCTTGCGTTCATCGTGTTCGTGTTGGCGGGCGGCGCGCTCCTGCTGTGGCGCCGTCGCATCGCGTGGTTGCATCTTCCTGCCGTTGCGTGGGCGGCCTACGCTGAATTCACGTCGACGATCTGTCCGTTGACCCCGCTCGAGAACGCGCTCCGCCGACGCGCCGGACAGTCCGGATATGAAGGCGGATTTATCGAGCACTATCTGATTCCGATCATCTATCCTGCGGGACTGACGCCCAACACGCAGGAGGTGCTCGGCGCGGTCGTCATCGCGGTCAATCTCGTTTTCTACGCGATTGCTTGGCGGCGTGGATCACCATGATGAATTCCTGCGCTCCTTGAATCACCTCGTCCACGCGGTCTGGCGAAGGATTTCCCATGTCATCACATTCCGGATCCGTCCACCCCGGTACAAGCGCAGCGTGGCCATCGCTAAGCGGTCGCCGCAGGCGACTACCGCTTCACATTTGGATCGCCACACTGTTCACGCTGCTCATCATCGGTGTCGGTGGTGTGATCGCGTGGCGCAACTATGTCGAGAACCGGCGGCTGATCATTTCGGCATCGCAGGAACTCGTCCAGGCGATCGGCGGCAAGACGGTCGCCGCGTTTACGTCGATCTATCAACCCGTGGAACTGCTGGTCGACCTACTCGCACGCCAGCGTCTGGGCCAAGCGACGAACCTCGCCGATCGGATGGAAAGCGTCGCCTACCTAGCGGACGCGCTGGAACACAGTACTTCGCTTTCCGCGCTCTACATCGGCTACGGCAGCGGGGATTTCTTTCTTCTGCGACCCTTGCGCGACAACGCCGCGGTGCGTGCCCAGTTCAAAGCACCGGCCGCCGCCGCCTATCTCGTGCAAAGCATTGAGCGCAATCGCGTCGGCACCGCCCGCGGTACCTATGTATTCCTGGACAAAGCGCAGAGGGTCATCGAGCGGCGCGAAGCTCCCGACTATATATTTGACCCTCGCACGCGAGGCTGGTACCAGCAAGCCATCGCAGCGGAGCGGCAGGTCAAGACCGCGCCCTATGTCTTCTTCAGCACGGGAGATGTCGGGCTGACCTTTGCGCGCCAGTCCGATGTCGGCGGCGCGGCGGTTGGTGCCGATCTGACGCTTCGCGACCTCTCCCGCGTTCTCCAGCAGCAGCGGCTGACTCCATCGTCGGAGCTTGCGCTATTCAACGCCGACGGCGTGGCGCTCGCCTACGACAAGCCCGAACGAATGAAACTCGACAGCGCGGAGCGAAGCAACCCACGCCTTGCCAAAGTGACTGAGCTCGGGTCGCCAGTGCTCGCGCGCGTGATGGAGCAGCTCCGCGCCGGAGCGCCGATCACGCAGTTAGCGTTAACCGTTGCAGGACGAGAATGGGAGGGCTCGGTCTCCCGGTTGCAGGTCGAAGGCGAATCGCGCGGCGTCTACCTTGCGGTGCTGTCTCCTCAAGATGAACTGCTGAGCGAGGCGCGCCGCATTAGCCGCGACACATTGTTGATCACGCTCGTCATCGTACTCGTCAGCATACCGGTGGCATGGCTCTTCTCGCGGCTCGTGGCGACACCGTTGCGCTCGCTTGTCCACGGCGCGCGTGCGGTCAGGGAATTCGATTTCGCTTCGTCGATCAGAACGCGATCCATTGTGGCCGAAGTTGATGAGCTCGCCGGGACAATGGACGCGATGAAGGTCACGATCCGTAACTTCCTGGACATCGCGGCCACGATATCGGCCGAGCACAACTTTCAGCGGCTGCTCGAGCGCGTGTTGGGGGAAACCATCGCCGCGGTTGGCAGCGCGGCGGGCGCAGTCTACTTGTCTGATGACGACAAGCGCACGCTCAAATCCGTCGCCGCGCGTACACGCTCCGGCCTGGCCGCGTCACTGCCAAACGCCGAGGTGAACGCGGGGCTTGGCGCGCATCCTGTCTGGCGCGCAGTTGCGGAAGCGAAGACGATTGTCGTGCCGCTCGACTCGAAGCACGACGATCTGACGCGGCTCATCGAGCCGCGGGCGAGCGCGCTGGTAGGACCGGGTTATACGGCCATCGCGGTGCCGCTGCGCAATCGGCAGGGGCAGATCATCGGTGTCGTCTGCCTGCTGAACGACGCGACCTCGGGCGCGCTCCCACGCGAACTTGTGTCCTTCGTCGAAGCACTGTCGGGCACCGCCGCGATTGCCATCGAGAACCAGGATTTGCTGCGGGCGCAGAAGGAGTTGCTCGACTCGTTCATCAAGCTGGTCGCCGGAGCGATCGACGCCAAGTCGCCGTATACCGGTGGGCACTGCCAGCGAGTGCCGGAGCTCGCCACGATGCTCGCCACCGCCGCCTGCGAGGCCAAACAGGGGCCGTTCCGCGATTTCACAATGAATGACGACGAATGGGAAACGCTGCACATCGCTGCATGGCTTCATGATTGTGGCAAGGTGACGACGCCCGAGTATGTCGTTGACAAGGCCACCAAGCTGCAGACCATCTACGATAGGCTGCACGAGGTGCGAATGCGCTTCGAGGTCCTGAAGCGCGACGCCGAGATCGAGTACTGGCGGCAGGTGGCCGATGGACGCGATCGAACCTCGTTGCGCGCGGAGCTGGAAGCAAGCTGGAAGGCCCTCGATTCTGAGTTTGCGTTCGTCGCCGCTTGCAACGAAGGGGGCGAAGTCATGGCACCGGAGAAGATCGCCCGGATCAGGCAGATTGCGCAGCGCACTTGGCTACGCACGCTCGATGACCGCATCGGGTTATCCCAGGAGGAACGAACTCGCAGCGCCGCCGTGCCCGCGCCGTCGCTACCTGCCGTCGAACAATTGCTTGCGGACAAGCCAGCGCACATCACGCAGCGGAGCGCCACGGATCTTCTGCCGGCGGAGAACGCGTTGCGATTCCGGCTTCAAGTTCCGCGATACAAGCGCAACAACGGGGAGATCTATAACTTGTGCATTGGCCGAGGCACGTTAACCGAGGAAGAGCGTTACGCCATCAATGATCATGTCGTCCAAACGATCAGGATGCTCTCCCAGCTGCCCTTCCCCAAACATCTGAAGAAAGTGCCCGAGATCGCCGGCGGACATCACGAGAAATTGGACGGCACCGGCTACCCAAAGCAACTGTCCGGCAAGGAGTTGAGCCTGGCCGCGCGGATATTGGCAATCGCCGATATCTTCGAAGCGCTGACCGCGCGAGATCGCCCGTACAAGACCGGCAGAACACTATCTCAAGCGATCACGATCATGGCGTCGATGAGCCAAGAGCGCCACATCGACGCCGAGCTATTCGAACTGTTTCTGACGTCCGGCGTGTACCGCCAATACGCCGCGCGTTTTCTCGAGCCGTCGCAGATCGACGAAGTCGACGTTGCCGCGCATGTCGCGTCGGCAGCATAGCGACCTGGATCAATACGTGATCGTAGTGGGCGGAGGCGCAGAGGGACGCTGCGCCGGGAGGTTGCGGATGATGCAGTCGAACGACCGGGCATTGCTGGATCCGTCCCCGAGCTGGGCGCTGACGGACGACTGATATTCGTTCGGAGAGATGCGGTTGTAGTAGAGCTTCGACGTCATATCGAGCCAGTAGTTGTAGTTATCGTTAGCCGCGCTGTATTGCAGCCACAGGCCGATCTCGTTGTTGCCGATCTGCAGATTCGGACATGCGGTCTTGAGCGAATCGAGGTAGCCGTTGAAGCCCGTGGCCGCGTAGTTGCGAACAGCGTCCGGTGCGCAACCTGCGAGCACCGTCAACGCAACGGCCAACCAAACATGTCGAACCATCATGACCTCCCTAATGGGTGCAGGCGTTGCAATTGGATTCAGCTCGCGACGAGCTTGCGATGCGCCTGTACGCTCATCAACACGCCGAGTCCGATGAAAAGCGAAATCATCGCCGTGCCGCCGTAGGACACGAGCGGAAGCGGCACGCCAACGACCGGCAACAAGCCGCTCACCATGCTCATGTTGACGAACGCATAGGTGAAGAACATCAGCGTGATCGCACCCGCGACGAGGCGTGCGAACAACGTTGACGCATTGGCCGCAATAACCATGCCGCGGCCGATCAACAACAAGTAGAGAAACAGCAGCACCGCGTTACCGATCAATCCGAATTCTTCGCCGAACACCGCAAATATGAAATCGGTGTGGCGTTCGGGAAGAAAATCGAGATGCGTTTGCGTCCCGTTCAGCCAGCCTTTTCCGGTGACACCTCCGGAGCCGAGCGCGATCGACGCCTGCGTCGAATGGTAGCCGGTCCCGAGCGGGTCGCGCGCCGGATCAAGGAATGTGAGGATCCGCTCGCGCTGGTAGTCGTGCAAATGTTGCCAGACCATCGGCCCGGCGGCGGAGCCGAGTGCGACCAAGCCCACCATGATCTTCCACGACAATCCGGCGAGATACAGCACATAAAAGCCCGACGCCGCGATCAACAACGCCGTGCCGAGATCGGGCTGGCGCTTGATCAGATAAACGGGGACGACGATCAATACGGCCGCGAGCAGGAAATCCATCCAGCCGATGCGCCCCTCGAATTTCTGGAAATACCAGGCGAGCATCAGAGGCAGCGCAATTTTCATGAGCTCCGACGGCTGAAATCGCGCGACGCCGAAATTGAGCCAACGACGCGAGCCATTGACGACCACGCCGAAGAACGCGACGCCGAACAACATCAATACCGCAACGACGTATAACGGAACCGCGGCACGCGCCAACGTTTGCGGCGGAATATTCGCGAACACCCACATCAGAGCGATCGCGAATCCAAAACTCAACAGTTGGCTGATTATGCGTTGTACGCTTTGGTCGGAAGCGGAAAAGAGCGTGACGATTCCGACGCCCACGATCGCGAGCGCGCAGGCGAACAACATGCGGTCGATCCGTCGCGTAAGCGCTTCCCAGACGCGCGACAAAAAGTTCAGCATCGATTTGGGCGCTCGGTGTTGCGAGGCCTTTGCCGCGCCGCCGCCGCTGGGCCGCCCCAAGGCGGCGGTATTTCCTTACCCGCGCAAAGTATCGTGCGAGCGAAGCGAGCGAAACTTTGCGCGGAGTCCATTAATCGCTCTCGTCGTCGCCGCCGGGTTGGGAAACGATCGGCGCCGGGCCCACGGCGCTATCGCCGAGCAAGTAATAGTCGAGCACCTTGCGCGCGACCGGCGCTGCAGCTTGAGCACCGAAGCCGCCGTTCTCCACCAACACCGCTAATGCGATGCGTGGCTTGTCGACGGGCGCATAAGCGATGAACCACGCGTGATCGCGCAAGCGTTCGTCGACCCGGTGCTCGGAATATTTTTCACCCTTGAGCGAGAAGACCTGCGCGGTACCGGTCTTGCCGCCGCTCACATATTTCGCGTTCTTGAACGCCGCCGCGCTCGTCCCCTCACGGTTGACGCCCACCAGTGCATTCTTGATCACGGCGAGATGCTCGGGTTTGACGCCAAGCTGCGACGCCGGATCGCGCGCGATTTCCCGCACTTCGCCGGTTTTCAGGCTTTGGACCGATTTCACGAGATGCGGCGTGTAGCTGACGCCGTCGTTCGCGATCACCGCGATCGCATGCGCGAGCTGAATCGGCGTGAACGCGTTGTAGCCTTGGCCGATGCCGGCCGAAATCGAATCGCCGAGATACCACTTGCGGTGTTCCTCGCGATAATTCTTTCCCGCGAAGCGCTGGCGTTTCCACTCGCGCGACGGCAAAACGCCGGTCAACTCGCCTTCGATATCGATGCCGGTTTTCTGTCCGAATCCGAGCCGCGTCATGAACCGCGCGGTTTCATCGATGTCCGTTTCGTTCGCCAGCAAATAGTAGTAGGTGTCGCACGAGACGACGATCGACTTGTACATGTCGACGGTACCGTGTCCGCCGGGCTTGTCGTCACGGAAGCGATGCGCCTGTCCGGGGATCTGAAAAAAGCCGGGATCGAAGATCGTCTGCGTCGCGGTGCGCCTGCCCGAATTCAATGCCGACAATGCGAGGAATGGCTTGATCGTCGAGCCCGGCGGATATGCGCCGCGGAGCGGACGATTGAGCAACGGCTTGTCGGGCGATTCGTTTAACTCCTGCCAGTTTGCAGGATCGATGCCGTCGACGAACAGGTTCGGGTCGTAACCGGGCTTGGAGACGAAGGCCAGCACATCTCCCGAGCGTGGATCGATTGCAACCAGGGCGCCGCGGCGATCGCCGAATGCTGCTTCGGCGGCTTGCTGCAATTTGATGTCGAGCGACAGCCGCAGATTGTTGCCCGAAACCGGTGGCGTCCGCGACAGCGTGCGCACTGCGCGGCCGTTCGCGTCCACCTCGACCTCTTCCCAACCGGTCGTGCCATGCAATTCGCGCTCGTACGACAACTCGACGCCTACCTTGCCGATGTAATCGGAGCCTTTGTAATTCGCGACTTCATCCCAATCGGCGATACGCTCGACGTCCTTGTCGTTGATGCGACCGATGTAGCCGATCACGTGCGACGCAACGTCTGCAAACGGATATTGGCGGAAGAGGCGCGCCTTGATCTCGACACCGGGAAAACGGTAGCGATGAACAGCGAACCGCGCGACCTCTTCATCCGAGAGGCGCGTACGAAGCGGCAAGCTTTCGAAATTCCTCGATTCCTCGAGAAGCTTGCGGAAGCGCTTGCGATCGCGCGGTTGCACGTCGACGATTTCGGCAAGAGCGTCGATCGTCTCATCGAGATTCCTGACGCGCGACGGCATGATCTCGAGCGTGTAACCGGAATAGCTTTGCGCAAGCACGATGCCGTTGCGGTCGGTGACGACGCCGCGATTCGGGACGATTGGCACAATCGCGATCCGGTTGGTCTCGGCCAACGTCTGGTAGTGGTTGTGCTGAACGACCTGCAGGTAGAAGAAACGCGCGAAGAGTCCGGCAAACGTGGCGAGAACGATAAATCCCGCAATGCCGAGCCGGCGACGAAAGTGGAACCGATCACGCTCGGCCGTCGAAAAGTCCGATCCGCCTCCGCGGGCGCCGAAGCTGCGGTTCTTCGACACAAAAAGTGTTCGTGCCATGGCGTCGGGTGGCGCGCGTCAGCGTTTTGTCGATGAGCGTGTCGGCCGTTGCGGATATTGCAGCAGCACCGACAAAAGCGGCCACAAGAGCGCGCCGACGACGGGAGGAACGGCGTAGGTCCACCGCGGCAAAGGTGCGCCGCCGACAATGCGCACCAGAAGCACGATAGCGGCACATAGGCCGAGCAGCGCCGCGACTTGCACCGCCTGCTGCCACAGCGGGAAGCGCAGCACGCGGCGGCGAAAGTAATCGGCCGCATAGGCGAGGACCGCGTAGGCAAGCGCATGTTGGCCGAAGAGCGTCGCGTCGGCGACGTCCATGACGAGCCCGACGAACCACGCCGTGCCGACGCCGACGTAGCTCGGCTCGCGTATGCACCAGTAGAGCAGCACGAGCGCGAGCAAATCGGGGCGAAGCGCAGTCGCCGCGGGCGCCAGCGGAACGATGTTCGCGAGCAATGCGATAAACAGCGTGAGCAAGATGAACGACGGCTTGACCGGGCGAAGGATCTCCTCGGACCGTGCCGCGCTCAAAGCCGTGACGTCCGGCAACATTCTCATCGCCGACCTCTACGGCCCTTCTTCGCCGACTCCGTTTCCGCGGGCTCTTCCGGCCGCGGCGGCAGCGCAGCTTCGCGTCCCAGCACGAGCAGAAATTGGCTGCGATCGACGCCTGCCAGTGGCTTGCACCTGATACGCGCGAACATCTGTCCCGTGTCGCGATCGATGTCGATGACTTCCGCGACCGACAGGCCCGGCGGATACGTACCATCGATTCCCGACGTCAGCAGTCGATCGCCAATCTTGATATCCGCCGACGGCGCAGTGAAACGAAGCTCCGGCGAGCGGCCGGTGCCGTTGCCGAACAATACGCTGCGAATGCCGTTGCGCTCGATCTTGACGGGCACCGCGTGATCGCGCTCCGTGACAAGCGTAATCTCGGCCATCATCGGGTAAGCACGCGTGACTTGCCCCACAACACCGAGCTCGTCGATGACGGCGTCGCCCGCCTTGACGCCTGCATCGACGCCTTTGTTGACGAACAACTTTTGCGTAAAGGGATCGCGGCCGGTATAGAGCACTTCGACCGCGACCGCGGCGCCCGGATAGCGTCGCGCTGTTTCGAGAAGCGCTTTGAGCCGCGTGTTTTCGACTTCAAGCAACGAAGCGGCTTTTACCGCGGGTGCTTGCGCAACCAGGTCTTCCTTCAAACGCGAGTTTTCGTCCGCGAGCTCCCGCTTCGACACAAAATAATCGGCAACGTAAGCGAATGCGTCCCCGGGAAGTAGCACCGCGCGTTGAAACGGATAGAGCGCGACAGCGACGACCTGCCGCACATTTTCGAGATAACGAAAACGTGTGTCGGCGAAAAGCAGCGCGATCGAGAGCAGGCTCAAAAGCGCGAGCCTCGAAAGAGGGCTCGGGCCGCGATGAAAAAACGCAGGCGGCTCGACGGAGATGTGATGCATCTGACCTGCTTGACTCTATGCCGCTGCCGCCATGCCCCCGCTGTCGGTCGCGCGGCCCATATGAACTCCCTAATCCGAGGTAAAGATCGTCTGCAGCTTTTCCATATTTTCGAGTGCCTTGCCGCAGCCGCGTACGACGCATGTCAACGGATCGTCGGCAACGATCACCGGCAGCCCCGTCTCCTCCATCAACAACCGATCGATGTCGCGCAGCAACGCTCCACCGCCCGTCAGTACCATTCCGCGTTCGGCGATGTCGGCGCCAAGCTCCGGCGGTGTCCGCTCGAGCGCGCTTTTGACCGCCGATACGATGCTGTTCAGCGGATCGGTCAGCGCTTCGAGAATTTCATTGGACGACACGGTGAAGCTCCGCGGAATGCCCTCGGCGAGATTGCGGCCCTTTACTTCCATTTCCTTTACTTCGGAGCCTGGGAACGCCGAGCCGATCGTCTTCTTGATCTGCTCGGCGGTCGTCTCGCCGATCAACATGCCGTAATTGCGGCGGATGTAGTTGACGATCGCCTCGTCGAACTTGTCGCCGCCGACACGAACGCTTCCCGCATAGACCATGCCACCGAGCGAAATCACGCCGACCTCGGTCGTCCCGCCGCCGACGTCGACGACCATCGAGCCGGTCGCGTCCCCCACCGGAAGATCAGCGCCGATCGCGGCCGCCATCGGTTCCTCGATCAGGTACACCTTCGACGCCCCCGCGCCGAGCGCCGATTCGCGAATCGCTCGACGTTCGACCTGCGTCGAGCCGCAAGGGACGCAAATGATAATGCGGGGACTGGGCGAAAACAGCCGCGAGTCGAGCACTTTCTTGATGAACTGCTTCAGCATCTGCTCGGTCACGGTGAAATCGGCGATGACGCCATCTTTCATCGGACGAATCGCGGTGATGTTGCCGGGCGTACGGCCGAGCATCTGTTTTGCCGCGAGACCGACTTCCTGGATCACCTTCTTGCCGTTGGGACCGCCCTCCTGGCGAATGGCGACGACCGAGGGCTCGTTCAGCACAATCCCCTTGCCGCGGACATAGATCAGCGTGTTGGCGGTACCGAGGTCGATCGCGAGGTCGCTGGAGAAATAACCTTTGAACGATTCGAACATGTATGCGAGTGTCCGCGCGATCGCAGCGTCACACCCGCCTCCCTGATGGCGCGGGTTCAGGCTGCCCGAAAGAATGGCGGCTATGATAACCTATTGCCCATTGCTTTCGCACTGATTTGATGCGGTTTTATGACGAATTCGGGCGCGAATAACACGCCCCGGCCTGTGGTTTTGGCGCTTCGTCGTAAACGTGCAACAGTGCTTCGCCCTCCTCTTCCATGGCGCTCACTCTCGACGACGTATTGCGTATCGCGCACCTTGCGCGGATCGACATCGATGCTTCCGCCGCGCACGAGGTCCACGGCAAGCTTGAAGCGATCTTCACGCTGATCAACGAGCTGCAGGCGATCGATACGTCGGGCATCGAACCGATGTCGCACGCGCAAGACGTGAGCGCGCCGTTGCGCGACGATGCGATCACGGAGACCGATCATCACACCGACTACCAACGCGTTGCACCCGCTGTCGAGGACGCGCTGTATCTGGTGCCGCGGGTGATCGAATAAGTTGTGATTGACGGCACGATCGTCGATCTCGCGCATGCGCTGCATGCGCGACGCGTCTCGAGCGCAGAGCTCACTGGCGAGGCGTTGACGCGAATCGAGCGCGCGCAAAATCGTTTCAACGCATTCATCACGATCGATCGCGAAGGCGCGCTTGCGGCCGCGCACGCGGCCGACGCCGCATTGCGCAAGGGTGACGGCGGACCACTGACCGGCATTCCGATCGCGCACAAGGACGTGCTGATGACCGCCGGTCTCAAGACGACGTGCGGCTCGCGCATGCTGGCGAACTTCATCGCACCCTACGACGCATTCGTCGTCGAAAAATTGCGCAAGGCGGGAACGGTGCTCGTCGGCAAGACCAACATGGACGAGTACGCGATGGGCTCGTCGAGCGAGACATCGTGGTTCGGCGCGGTCAGAAATCCATGGGATACCGAGTACGTTCCGGGCGGCAGCTCGGGCGGGTCCGCGGTTGCGGTGGCCGCGAGGCTCGTTCCCGCAGCCACCGGCACGGATACCGGCGGATCGATTCGGCAACCGGCGGCGCTGACCGGCGTCTGCGGTCTCAAGCCAACCTATGGTGCGTGCTCACGCTATGGGTTGGTAGCGTTCGCGTCGAGCCTCGATCATCCGGGACCGTTCGGGCGTACCGCGGAAGATTGCGCGCTGATGCTGCAAGCGATGGCGGGACATGATCCGCGCGATTCGACATCGATCGATCGGCCGCGCGAAGATTATGCGCGATTGTTGCGCGAGCCCCGCGGGGCGAAACCGCTCGAAGGCATACGAATTGGTTTACCGAATGAGTTTCGCGGCGAAGGCGTCGATGCCGAGGTCGCTGCAGCGGTTGATGCGGCAATCGCAGAGCTGCAAAGGCTCGGCGCAACGGTCAAGACAATCAATCTTCCCGCGGTCAAATATTCGGTGCCGGTCTATTACGTGATCGCGCCGGCCGAAGCATCGTCGAATCTGTCGCGCTTCGACGGCGTTCGCTACGGCCATCGTGCGGAGCAGTACCAAGACTTGATCGATATGTATAAGAGGACGCGCGCCGAAGGGTTTGGCGCCGAAGTCAAACGGCGCATTCTCGTCGGTACGTACGTTCTTTCACACGGCTACTACGACGCGTACTACCTGAAGGCACAGAAAGTACGCCGATTGATCGCCGACGACTTCGCACGTGCCTATGGCGAATGCGACGTAATCGTCGGACCGACGGCGCCGAGCGCCGCGTTCAAGATCGGCGCAAAGACGGACGATCCGGTGCAGATGTACCTGAACGATATCTTCACGATCGCAGCAGACTTGACCGGTGCGCCGGCGATTTCAATTCCGTGCGGCGTAACGCGCGACGGTTTGCCGATCGGCCTGCAGATTCAGGGCAATCATTTCGACGAGGCGCGCATTGTCGATGTCGCGCATCGTTATCAGCAGGCGACCGAATGGCACCGGCGTGCGCCGCCCGAGTCGCAGTGAACGTTGGCAAATCATGAAGTGGGAAATTGTCATCGGCCTGGAAACGCACGCGCAGCTGTCGACCGCGTCGAAAATCTTTTCTGGCGCGCCGACGGCATTCGGCGCGGCACCCAACTCGCAAGCATCCGCTGTCGACATCGCGCTCCCTGGCGTGCTGCCCGTGCTCAACAGAGGTGCCGTCGAACGAGCGATTCGGTTCGGCGTTGCCGTTGGCGGGACGATCAACCGCAGAAGCGTCTTCGCTCGCAAAAACTATTTTTATCCTGACCTTCCCAAGGGCTATCAGATCTCGCAATACGAAATTCCCATCGTGGCCGGCGGCTCGATCATGATCGTGGTGGGAGAAGCGGAAAAACGTGTACGGCTGACGCGTGCGCACTTGGAGGAAGACGCGGGCAAGAGCCTGCACGAAGACTTCCACGGTATGACCGGCATCGATTTGAATCGCGCCGGCACGCCGCTGCTGGAGATCGTCTCCGAGCCCGACATGCGAAGCGCGGCGGAAGCGGTCGCTTACGCGAAAGCCCTGCATGCGCTCGTACGCTGGATCGGCATCTGCGACGGCAACCTGCAGGAAGGAAGCTTCCGCTGCGACGCGAACGTATCGGTGCGTCCGATGGGTAGCGACAAGCTCGGCACGCGTTGCGAGATCAAGAATCTCAACAGTTTCCGCTTTCTCCAGCACGCCATCGAATTCGAGGCCCGGCGGCAGATCGAGTTGATCGAGGACGGCGGTACTGTCGTGCAGGAAACGCGGCTATACGATCCTGACCGCAACGAGACTCGGTCGATGCGCACAAAGGAAGATGCACACGACTATCGCTATTTTCCGGATCCCGATTTGCCGCCGCTCGTCGTCGATCAAGCGTGGATCGAGAGAGTGAAATCGGCGCTGCCCGAGCTACCGGATGCGATGAAAGCGCGCTTCGTGTCGCAATACGGCGTCTCGGCCTATGAGGCAGCGGCGCTGACGGCGAGCCGTGAGTTCGCTAGGTTTTTCGAAGATACCATTGCCGCCGGCGCGCCGCCCAAGCTCGCGGCAAGCTGGATCATGGGTGAATTATCGGCGGCGCTCAATCGCGACGAAATCGATGTGTCCGCATCACGGGTCTCGGCTGAACTGCTCGCATTACTGCTAAAGCGCGTTCAAGACGGCACGATTCACGGGGCCGGCGCCAAGGTGGCTTTCGATGAGCTGTGGCGGAGCGTCAGCGCTCGTGTCACGGGCGTGGAAGCAAAAGCGTCACTAGGTACAGTTGCCGTCGATGTGAAGGAGCGTGCGCGAGCTGTCGATACCGTGGACGCGATCATCGAGCGCAAGGGCCTGCGGCAGATTTCCGACGATAACGCGATCGAGCTGATCGTCGATGACGTGCTCGCCGCAAATGCCGCGATCGTTGCGGAAGTCAAAGCGGGCAAAGAAAAGGCACTCAACTCGCTCGTCGGCCAGGTGATGAAAGCGTCGAAGGGCAAAGCGAATCCGGCGCAGGTCAACGCGATTCTGAAACGCAAGCTGGGAGGTTGACGTTACGAGTGCAGCGGCTTGTAGCGCGGGCGGTGGGGCCGCGCGCCTTCCTCGCCGAGTCGCTTGCGCTTATCCGCTTCGTATTCGTGGTAGTTGCCGACAAAGAAGGACCACTGCGAATTGTCTTCGGCAGCCAGGATATGCGTCGCGATGCGATCGAGGAACCAGCGATCATGCGAGATGACGAGCACGCTACCCGCGAATTCGAGTAACGCATCCTCTAGCGCGCGTAACGTTTCGACGTCGAGATCGTTCGACGGCTCATCGAGCAATAACACGTTGCCGCCCCGTAACAACGTCGCGGCGAGATGCAATCGCCCGCGCTCGCCGCCGGAAAGCTGGCCGACGGGTTTCTGCTGATCGGAGCCCTTGAAATTGAAGCGCCCCAAATATGCGCGTGACGGCATTTCGAAACGGCCGACGGTGAGAATGTCCTGTCCGCCCGAAATCGCTTCCCACGCCGTCTTGTCGTTGGGTAACGCCTCGCGCGTTTGATCGACGACCGCCAACTGCACAGTCGGACCGATGGCAATCTCGCCTGCGTCCGGCTTTTCTTTTCCGGTAATCATCCTGAACAACGTCGTCTTGCCTGCGCCGTTAGGACCGATGATGCCGACGATCGCCCCGGGCGGAATCGCAAATGAAAGATTGTCGATCAACAAACGATCGCCGTAGCCCTTGCTGACGCCGCGAAATTCGATGACGGCGTTGCCGAGACGCTCGGCGACAGGAATGAAAATCTCCTGCGTCTCGTTGCGTTTCTGATGCTCGTACGAGGAGAGCTCCTCGAAGCGCGAAATCCGCGCCTTGCTCTTCGTCTGACGTCCTCTTGCGCTTTGGCGCACCCATTCGAGCTCTTTTTGCATCGCCTTGATGCGCGCCACTTCCTGCTTGGCTTCCGTCGCGAGGCGCTGCTCTTTTTGCTCGAGCCATGACGAGTAATTGCCTTTCCACGGGATCCCGTAGCCGCGGTCGAGCTCGAGAATCCACTCCGCCGCATTGTCGAGAAAGTAGCGATCATGCGTGACCGCCATCACCGTGCCGGGAAACTTCTGCAGGAACTGCTCGAGCCAATCGACGCTTTCGGCGTCCAGATGGTTCGTCGGTTCATCGAGCAACAACATGTCGGGCTTCGAAAGCAACAGCCGGCATAGCGCGACGCGCCGCTTCTCGCCGCCGGAGAGCGTGGCGATTTTTGCATCCCACGCTGGAAGACGAAGCGCATCGGCGGCGATCTCCAGCTGCAAGTCGGCATCGCCGCCCGAGCTCGCGATGATTGCCTCGTACTTCGCTTGGTCCGCCGCGAGTTGCTCGAAGTCCGCATCGGGTTCGGCGTACGCGGCGTAGATCTCGTCGAGACGCTCTTTTGCGTGCGTCAAGTCCGCCAAGCCTTGCAGCACCGCATCGCGGACGTTCGTCTGCGGATCGAGCTGCGGCTCTTGCGGCAGAAACCCGATGCGGAGGTTCGGCATCGGGACCGCCTCGCCTTCGTATTCTGTATCGACACCCGCCATGATGCGAAGCAGCGTCGACTTGCCTGACCCGTTCAATCCGAGCACGCCGATCTTCGCGCCGGGAAAGAACGACAACGAGATGTCTTTGAGGATGACGCGCTTGGGCGGCACGATCTTGCCCACGCGATTCATCGTGTAAACGTATTGCGCCATGATTTGCGACCTTCGGTGTCGTGCCGAATTATCGCAGCACGGAGCTATTGACGCGTCCCCAAATAAACGAGGCGGCCGATTTCTCGTGCCGCCTCTTCCCTGAGCGAAGCTACGTTTTTATCGCACTGCGCTTGCGGGTAACACGTTCACGGCGCTTCCGGCCGCTTGCGAAGTCGCTATGGTTCCGGTGGAGTCCGCGTTCGCGCGAAGCATCCGCCACCGCTGCTTGTCAGCGTCGTATTTCGTTGCGACCGCAAGGCTTTCCTGCTTCTTTGCCTCAATCAGCGCGTTCGTTTTGGCAAGCTCGGCGTCGACGCTTTCGAGCTCGCGCTCGAGTACGCCTGGCACAGGCTTGCCGCCATACGTCTGTTTCTTTTCGATGATCTCCTGCTGACGCTTCGTAAGCGCCGCGGCGTAGACACGAGCCGATTGCATCTGGCCGTCAATCGTGGTGAGGGCTCGATTACGGGCCAAGTCGAGATCCTCTTCGCGGGTATACGAGGCAAGGAGCGCACGGTCGCGCCGGGCAAGCACTTCGCGCTCCTTGGCTTCCTGTCGTTGACGTTCCGCATCCGCGGCGCGTGCGCGGACTTCGTCAGGCGTCAGCGCGGGATCTGTCTTCTTGAGGCGCAAGCCCTGCTTATCGAGCTCGACGTGACCGCGATTGACTGCGTCGGCGGGCATTTTGTCGGAGTAATGGACGATGCCCTTGTCGTCGACCCATTTGTACGTGACTGCATTTGCGTCGCGCGAGGCGGTGTAAGCGAGCGCCAACAGCAGCAACACACCCGCGAGAACGACCGAGCGCTTCCAGTTATTGCGTGAAGGGGATGCTGGAGCATCGCGCTCTGCTCGCCCCATCTGCTGATTTCGCAAATCTCTGCTCATTTGATGTCGCCCTCTTTGGTTCAGTGCGCTCCGTACTGCGCGCGGTACGCCGCGATTGCCGCCGCGTGCTCCGCCAAATCGCTCCGTCCCGCGATGAACGTCATCACATCATCCAGCGTAGCGATCGCCACCACGGGTATGCCGAACGTTTCCTGCACTTCTCGCACTGCGGACCGTTCTCCCTGCCCTCGCTCCATCCGATCAAGCGCAATCAGCACGCCGGCCGGCTTTGCATGGTGCGCGCGAATCACTTCGACCGACTCGCGCACTGAAGTTCCTGCGGTGATAACGTCGTCGACGATGACAATCCGTCCATTCAGTGGCGCACCCACGACGGCGCCGCCCTCACCGTGATCCTTGATCTCTTTGCGGTTGTAGCTGTACGGCAAATTGTGCCCAATTTCGGCCATGCCAATGGCGGTCGCCGCCGCCAGCGTAATTCCCTTGTACGCGGGACCGAAGAGGCCATCGCAGGCAACGCCCGAATCGACAAGTGCCCGCGCATAAAAACTGCCGAGCTGCCGCAAACTGTCGCCGTCGTTGAATAACCCGGCATTGAAAAAGTATGGACTCTTGCGCCCCGCCTTCGTTACGAAGTCCCCGAAACGTAGCACTTCGCGTGCCAATGCGAACGCGAGAAAATCGTGGCGGAAATCGGTCATTGTCGATGGCGGTGAGAGCGACGCGTCGAGTATAGCGAACGGGCATCAATTCGCGCTGATGTACACTCCGCGCCCACTGAGCGCCGCAGGGCCGTCCCAAGGCGCGAATGCTCCCCCTCTGGGGGCAGCGCAGCGGCGACAGCCGCAAGCGTGGGGGTACAGCAGCTGCAATTTGTAGCGCACGATGCGGATCATTACACTCAATGTCAACGGTTTGCGTTCCGCCGAGCGCAAGGGCTTCGCGCGTTGGCTCGCGCGCGCCGAGCCGTGGGACGTCGTATGCGTCCAGGAAATCAAATGTCTCGAATGCGATGTGCCGCGAACTCTGCGCGCGCCGCGCAAAGCGCATGCGTCATTCCATCCGGCCGAACGCAAAGGCTACAGCGGAGTCGCACTGTATTCGAAATTGCCGCATCGTCACACTGCCGGCTTTGGTCATGCCGAATTCGACCGCGAAGGTCGTTTTCTACAGGCGGATTTCGCGGACGTATCGATCGTGAGCCTTTACTTGCCCTCCGGCTCGAGCGGACCGCATCGGCAAGCGTCGAAATACCGCTTTCTCCATGGGTTCCTGCCGCATCTCGCGAAGCTCGTCGGTTCCGGTCGTGAAGTCATTCTCTGCGGTGATTGGAACATAGCGCATCAGCCGATCGATCTCAGGAACTGGCGCAGCAATCAAAAGAATTCCGGTTTCTTGCCGGACGAACGCGCATGGCTTACACGCGTTTTCGATGAGCTCGGTTTCGTCGATGTCTTTCGCCGTGTCGACGCGCGTCCCGAGCAATATACGTGGTGGTCCAATCGCGGCCAGGCGTGGAAGAAGAACGTCGGCTGGCGCATCGACTATCAGATCGCAACACCGGGAATCGCAGCGGCGGCACGGGCGGTGTCGATCTACAAGAATCGGCGGTTCTCCGACCATGCGCCGCTCGTGATCGATTACGAGTTCGATCTGCGCTAGTAGATATGGACCCCCACGCTTGCGGCATTCGCCGCTGCGCTGCCCCCAAAGGGGGAGCAATTCGCGCCTTGGGACGGCCCTGCGGCGCTCATGTCCATCGCAGATGTTGCGCATTTCGGATCTGACGCTTGCACGCGGTACGAAAAGGCTGCTCGAGGATGTGAACCTCGCGCTTCCCGTCGGACACAAGGCGGGACTCATCGGCGCCAACGGGTCTGGCAAGTCAACGCTTTTTGCCGCGATCCGTGGCGAGATCGCGCCCGATGCGGGCGCGATCGATTTACCGCCGCGATGGAAGCTCGCACATGTCGAGCAAGAGACGCCCGCAATCGAAATGCCTGCGATCGAATACGTGATCGACGGCGATCGCGAGCTTCGCGAAGTCGAGCAGGCGTTGGCCGCGGCGAGCGCCGATCATCCGGATCGCGACGACCATGCGCACGGCAGCCGCCTCGCGGAGTTGCATCATCGGTTCGAAACGCTCGACGGATACAGTGCCCGCGCTCGCGCCGCCACATTGCTTGCGGGCCTCGGCGTCCCCGAGCTTCGGCAAACCGATTCCGTTGCGAGCTTCTCCGGCGGCTTCAGGATGCGACTCAATCTCGCGCAGGCGCTCATGTGCCCGTCCGACCTGCTGCTGTTGGACGAACCGACGAATCATCTCGATCTCGACGCCGTCTTGTGGCTCGAAGACTGGCTCGTCCGCTATCCCGGCACACTGCTCCTGATTACGCACGATCGCGACTTCCTCGATGCCGTCGTGCGCACAATCGTCCATGTCGATGCGCGCAAGCTCCGTGTCTATGCCGGCAACTACACGCAGTTCGAGCGCGAGCGTGCGCTGTTGCTTGCGCAACAACAGGCGGCGTACTCAAAGCAACAACGACAAATCGCGCATCTGCAGGCATTCGTCGACCGTTTTCGCGCCAAGGCGACGAAGGCAAAACAGGCGCAAAGCCGCATCAGGGCGATCGAACGGATGGAGCTGATCGCGGCGGCGCACGTCGACAGTCCATTCGAATTTTCGTTTGCGCCGGCGAGCATCGCTGCTCAGCAGCTCGTGAGGCTCGATCATGCGTCGCTCGGATATGGTGACAATCGGCCGGTGCTGGCCGACGTCGAGTGGAGCCTGCTGGCGGGCGCTCGGATCGGATTGCTCGGACCCAATGGCGCCGGGAAATCGACGCTGCTTAAAGCGGTGGCCGGCGTTCTTCCACTACAAGCGGGTCAACGCATTGCGCATCAGAATCTTCGTGTCGGCTATTTCGCGCAGCACCAGGTGGAGGCGCTTCGCGCCGATGATTCACCGCTTGGACATTTGCAGCGGCTCGAGCCGACGAGCCGCGAGCAGGCCCTTCGCGATTATCTGGGCGGTTTCGATATTCGCGGCGACATGGCGACCGGGCCGGTCGCGCAACTTTCAGGCGGCGAGAAAGCGCGACTGACACTCGCGTTGATCGTTCGCAATCGTCCCAATCTGCTGTTGCTCGATGAACCGACGAACCATCTCGACATCGAGATGCGCGAAGCGCTGACCGAGGCGCTGCAAGACTACGACGGCGCACTGATCGTTGTCGCCCACGACCGCCATTTGCTGCGCGCGACGGCCGATGAGCTTTGGGTCGTCGCCGAAGGACGCGTTGCGCCGTTCGACGGCGATCTCGACGATTATGCCGACTGGGTTCTCGGACGACAGCGGCGCGCACAAATGGAAGCGCGCGACGATGCTCGCCCCGCCGATGGCCGCCGCGCGCAAAAGCGTGCCGAAGCGGACGCACGGACGCTACGCTCGTCAGCGCGCAAGCCGCTCCTCATGCGGCAAGCAGCACTCGAGCGAGAGATGGAGGCACTCAACGCCGAAAAGAAGACGATCGACGCGTGGCTTGCCAGCAGCGACGCCTATGTCGAAAGCGCGCGTGAGACGCTCAAGACGACGCTCGCTCGGCAAGGCGAGCTCACGTGGCAGCTTGCGCGTCTTGAAGCGGAATGGCTCGACCTCGCCGAAGCGCTCGAGCAACAGAGTCAACCGACGAGCGGGCCCGGCCGGTAGAACAGATAAAGGCCGAATCCTAGCGTGTCGCGTCCCCACCGCAGATAACCGTCGCGCCAGCGGCGAACGCGTTCAAGAAACGCGGGCGTGTCGGAATCCTCGGGTTGCTCGCGTGCGTAGCGCTCGATCGACCGGCAGTATTTCCATTCGTATTCGTCCCATTCGTCGAGCGAAGCGGTTGTCGCATGCATCGGAATGAGACCGGCGTCGATGCCGGCGCGCACGTTGCCGCGGTGATCGAAAAACTCGCCTTCGCTGCCGTCGAGCAGCGCGAGATATTCCGCATGCGGTTTTTGCCGCCAAAAGCCTTCGCCGATCAACACGTAGCCGCCCGATTTGGTCCAGAGCTTGAGCTGCTTGCAAATGCCCGCCATTCCGCCGGCGATGCCGCCGCCGCCCAGCATCACCGAAAGATGAAAGGTCTCGGGATCGGCGCGAAACTCGCGAATGTCGATGTCGTCCAGGTGCAGCTTGGCCAGCGCGCCGGTCCATTCGGCCCGCTCACGCGCGGCATCGAGCATCAGCGATGAATTGTCGACAGCGACGACCGTCGAGCCAAAACGCTCGATGATTCGTAACGACAGCTCCGCACGGCCGCATCCGAGGTCGAGGACGCGGGACGAGGCGTCGAGCGGCAGCAGGTCAAGCAAGCGCTCGACCTTCGCAGCCGAAATCGGATTGCAGTAATCGTGGTCGCGATGCGCGATTGCGCTGAATTTCTGTCGGTTCATCGTTGGATTTTCGCTAAGGGTTCTCTCCATGGCGCCACACGCCACAGCAACGCCATTCCAGGAAGCGCCAACAGCGCGCACAGCAGATAAAAATCGAACCAGCCGATACGCTCGACGATCCACCCCGTCGTCGAATTGATCAGCGTGCGCGGAACGACCGCGAGGCTTGTAAACAGCGCGAACTGCGTCGCCGTATAACGCGGATCGGTCGTGCGAGCGATAAAGGCGATGAACGCTGCAGTCGCGAGGCCCACGCCGAGCGCTTCGAAGCCAATGACGAGCGCCAGTAATACGCGGTCGGCACGATGCTCGTGCGCAAGCAATGCGAAACCGAGGATCGACACGAGCTGCACGGCGCCGAACAACCACAGCCCACGATTGATGCCGATCCGGATCATCCATAAGCCGCCGAGCAATCCGCCGGCGACGCTCGCCCAGAGGCCCGCATTCTTCGCGATGAGACCGATGTCGGACTTCGTGAAACCGGTGTCGAGATAAAACGGCGTCGCCAGCGCCGTCGCCATGCTCGCGCCGAGGTTGTACAGGAATATGAAGCCGAGGATCACGAGCGCCTGACGCCAGCCGGCACGGGTGATGAATTCGTGAAACGGCTCGACAACCGCCTCCGCAAGCGTTCGCGGCGCACTCCGCGCGAGCTTCGGCTCGTCGACCACCAGCGTGTTGATGATACCCGGCAGCATGAACAGGGCGGTGATCGTGAATACGCTTTGCCAGGCGATATGGTCGGCGAGGATCAGCGCAAGCGCACCGGGAATCAAGCTCGACACGCGGTACGCCTGAACATGAATGGAATTTCCAAGTCCCAGCTCGGGATCGGGCAAGAGCTCGCGACGGTACGCGTCGAGCACGATGTCCTGGCTCGCGGAAAGGAATGCGACCACTGCGGTGAGCCATGCGATTGTCCACAAGTCCACGTGTGGATCAAGCGCACCGAACATCGGAATGCATACAAGCAATGCGATTTGGGTGATCAGCATCCAGCCGCGCCGGCGGCCCAGCACCGGCAGCGCGTAACGGTCCATCAGTGGCGACCACAGGAACTTCCATGTGTACGGCAGTTGCATCAGCGTGAACAGGCCGATCGACGTTAGATCGACCTGTTCAGTGCGTAGCCATGCGGGGAGAAGATTGATAAGCAGCCACAGCGGCAGCCCGGACGAAAAACCGGTGAACACGCAGATCAGCATCCGCCGGTTGAAGATCGCGTCGCGCCACGATGGCGTAGAGACCGCGATGTGGGACGCGCTGGTTACATTGCCGTGACGCGGAACTGTCGTGTCGGTGACGGACGCGGCGGGCGGCGCTGGCATGGCGCCATTGTAGCCGTGGATCAACGCGCGTTAACGCCGGTTGTCCGTCACAAGGCAACGCAGGTCGATGTCAACCGCGTCGAAACCGGTAGATCGCGAGCTCACCCAGCAGATTGGGAAACGTCCGCACGCGCTTGCGGCCGGCGAGGACGACGCGATCCTGCACGACGTATTTGCGCGCTGCGAGGAATGCATCGAAGTCCGCCACCGTGCATAGGTGGATGTTCGGCGTGTCGTACCACTGATACGGCAACGATTTGGACACGGGCATCCGGCCACGGATGATTTGCGAGCGATGCGACCAGTGGCCGAAATTGGGAAATGTCACGATCGCTTCGCGACCGACGCGCAACATTTCCGCGACAATGACCTCGACATGGCGCATGGCCTGCAGCGTCTGCGACAGGATCACGCAGTCGAATGACGCGTCGTCGAAACCCGCAAGGCCGCGCTCCAAATCGCTCTGGATGACGTCGATACCGTTTTCGAGACTGGCAAGCACGCCGCCGTTGGCGATCTCGATTCCGTAGCCCGTCGCGCCGCGCGCGGCACGAAGGTACGCAAGCAAACTGCCGTCGCCGCACCCGAGGTCCAGCACCCGGGCGCCGGAACCGATCCACTGCGCGATCGTAGCGTAGTCAGCGCGCGCAACGCCATTGGTCTGCATCGAACGCGATAACCGGCGCGGCTTCACTGTTGCGGGCTCGATCTCGGCGGCAATCCGTTCGAAATAGGCGCGCACGACAGCGTGATAGTGAGCATCGTCCAACAGGAACGCGTCGTGACCATGCGGCGCAACGATCTCGGCGTACGAAATGCGGCGCTTGTTGCGAACAAGGGCTTTGACTATTTCGCGCGATCGTGCAGCCGGAAAGCGCCAGTCGGTCGTGAACGCGGCGACCAGAAACTCGCACGTCGCCGACGATAGCGAGCGCGCCAGATCGCCGCCGAACGCACTCGCCGGATCGAAGTAGTCGAGTGCTTTGGTGATACGCAAATAGGTGTTTGCGTCGTAGTAGTCGGCGAATTTCTCGCCTTGATAACGGAGATACGATTCGATCTGGAATTCGGGCGCAAACGAAAACTTGATGCCGTCGCGAAGCTGGCGGCCGAATTTCGCCTCCATTTGCTCATCCGACAAATACGTGATGTGACCGATCATGCGCGCCACGCGCAATCCGCGCCGCGGCGTCGCGCGATGCGCATAATAGTCGCCGCCGTGAAAATCGGGATCGGTCAGGATCGCCTGACGGGCGACTTCGTTGAACGCGATGTTCTCCGCGGATAGGTTCGGCGCAGCCGCGATGACAAGCGCGTGGCGAATGCGCGACGGAAACCGCGTGGCCCATGCGAGCGCTTGCATTCCGCCCAGACTGCCGCCCATGACGGCGGCCCAACGCTCGATGTCAAGGCGCTCGGCGAGGCGCCCTTGCGCATCGACCCAATCCTCGACGGTTACGAGCGGAAAATCGGCGCCATATGGACGTCCGGTTTGCGGATCTATCGATAGTGGGCCGGTCGAACCGAAGCAACTGCCGAGGTTGTTGACGCCGACCACGAAGAAATGATTGGTGTCGAGCGGCTTGCCCGGACCGATCATGTTGTCCCACCAACCGACATTGCTTGGATCGTCGGCGTAGTAACCGGCTACGTGATGCGACGCGTTCAGCGCATGGCAGATCAGTACGGCGTTGCTGCGGGCGGCATTGAGCTCGCCGTAGGTCTCATACGTGAGCTCATACTGCGCGAGCGAGCGACCGCACGCGAGCGGCAGCGGCGTTTCAAAGCGTGCAACTTGCGGGTGAACGACGCCAACGCTGTGCGCAGCGGACGCTTCGGACAACGGCGTATCGGACGCGACGGTGGTAGCGGAAAACGACGGCATCGTGAGCGACAATCGAAAACAAAAAACCCGACCAGCGGCTGGCTAATCGGGTTGGCAGGGATTGATCCTCGACCACACCGCTTTAGCCGTATTTTTAACGCGCCCGCAAGCTGGCTCAAATCGGCGCTTAAGAGATTTTAGCCCGGATGTGCGGCAATTGGGAACTCGGCCGCGTTTCGGTGCAATTTCCCCGCGGCGTCGATCGCGAGATAGTCGAACGGTTGCGCATCGAGGAACGCCAGCGCGCGATCTTCGAAGAGCATCGCGATCGTCGCGCAGCTCCCGGCGACGACGGCGAGCGGCGCAACAACGCTGACGCTCTGCCAGTGCGTGACGGGCATCCCGCTGCGCGGATCGAGAATGTGACAGTACCGCCGGCCGTCGACGGCGAAGCAGCGCTCGTAATCGCCGCTGGTCGCAACCGCGCCATCGCGGAGCTCGAGCAGCGCCACGGCCCTATTGAGTGCACGTGGGTCGCGAATTGCGACGCGCCACGGCGAGCCATCCGGTTGGCCGCCGATTGCGCGCACGTCACCACCCAAATTGACCAACGCGTGCGCGATGCCGTGCTCGATGCAAATCGTTGCAACACGATCGGCCGCGTATTCCTTGCCGATGCCGCCGAAATCGATCTCCATTCCCTGTTGCGGCAAGCGAACCTCGTGATCGTCCCATTCAACGCGCGACCATCCGATCGGCCGCACGCGCGGCGATTGGCGCCGACGTTGCAAAGAGCTGGAGCTCATGCTCGGCCGCCATCGCATGGAACGGGAAACGGAACAACGTCGGCGATTCGATCATCGTCCCGCGCCGCGACGTACAATTGCGATCGCCATGAATCGCCTCTTCGTCACGATCGCCGCAACCGTCTCACTCGCGACTGCGGCAAACATCGGCACCGCGGCCGAGACCGCTGCTGCGAAGAAGGGCCCTCGTGCATCGGCGAGCCTCAACGCAATCGACCGCGGCAAGTACATGCTGATCGTCGGCGGCTGCAATGATTG
This sequence comes from Casimicrobiaceae bacterium, assembly GCA_036505865.1. Lineage (GTDB taxonomy): Bacteria > Pseudomonadota > Gammaproteobacteria > Burkholderiales > Casimicrobiaceae > VBCG01. The sequence continues at coordinate 150,698 of DASXSP010000049.1, read as the reverse complement.
CCACACAGCCGATTTTGCGGCGCGCATGGGCGACGTTCCCGAAAGGGAATGGTTGAAGGGAAGCGGGAAGCTCGGGTTCAGCGGCCCATGGGGCACGACGTACGGATCGAACCTTCGTCTCGGCTTGTCCACGATGAGCGAAACCCAGTGGGTGCGATACGCGAAGGAGCTGAAGACGCGTCCACCGATGCCGTGGTTCAGCCTCAACCAATGGACCGATACGGACCTGCGCGCATTCTACAAATACGTGCGGAGCCTCGGCTCTCCAGGCGAACCCGTGCCTGCATACCTGCCGCCGGACAAGGCTCCGCCCCCTCCGGTCATCCAGTGGCCCGCGGCGGCGAAGTAGCTTTACCGCAGAGGAGAATGTGCGATGAAAATTTACTATCACCCTGCGTCGACCACGAGCCGACCCCTCATGCTGTTCGTCGCCGAAAGCGGGATCGATGCAAAGCTTCAGCTCGTCGATCTCTTTACCGGTGAGCACATGAAGCCGCCATTCGAGGCAATCAATCCGAATCGTCTGGTTCCGGTGCTCGAAGACGGCGACTTCCGCCTCACCGAAAGCTCCGCGATTCTCAAATACCTCGCGGACAAATTTCAATCGCCCGCGTATCCGAAGGATCTCAAGGAACGAGCGCGCGTCAACGAGCGAATGGACTGGATCAATACGCAGGTGTGCCGCGATTTCGCTTACGGCTTCATCTATCCGCAGATCTTCCCGATGCACAAACGCGAAGGCGAGCATGCCCAGGCCGCTACGCTCGCCTGGGGAAAGGAAAGAGCCCGCGGGTGGCTCAAGATACTCGACCAAAACCTGATCGCATCGAACCCCTATCTGTGCGGCGACCGGCTGACAATCGCCGACTACTTCGGTGCTCCGTTTGTTGCGCTCGGCGAAGTGGTCCAGTGCGACTATGCGCCGTATCCCAATGTGAGGCGATGGCTCGCCTCGATGAAGGAACTGAAGAGCTGGAATCAAGTGAACGAAGTTATCAACGGTTACGCGGCGTCACTCAGGTCGTCGACAACGTTGGAAGCGATTTGATCTCGGCAAACCTATCAGAACGTTTTTGCAACACCTACTGAAATCCAGCGCGCCGAAAGCGGAAGCAAGCCCGGGCTGCCGCTGCCTCCCAGACGCCAGCTCGAGCGCTGCTGGTAATAGCTGAACGAGATGTCGGCGCTCCACCCATTGTCGAACTGCTTGTCGATGCGAATGGACGGCGTCAAAGCGCCAAACGCCGAAAGCCGCGTGTCGGCCGTGTAGGGTTCGCCGTCGACAAAGCCGCTGCCTAACGGCGGCCCGAAAAAGAAATAAGCAGCGCTTTGCGTGTAATAGCGAAGGCTCGGCGTCACCGCGAACGCATTAGGCAACGGTTGATACCACGCAGCCTCGAACGTGTGCGACTCATCGCCGAATGAGTCGCGGATGTAGCGATACATGAGCTTCAACGTCGCGTCGGTCGATGGCAGGTATTGATTGAGCCGTGTGAGCCACGCGAATATGCGCCGATGATCGGGCCGCCGATCGGGCAATTTGTACGGGTCGGAATAGTAGCCGTGACCGGTCGAATACGTGACATTCGACTGCACGATCGCGTTGACATTCAACACTTGCGTCACACCGATCAGGAAATCGAGCGTCTGACGCCCCCCGTTGTCGAGCGGACGATCGGCCGGGTGGATCGCATCGCTTGTGCCCGCGACGCCGAACTCAACCGTGCGATTCTTGTCCGCAGTCCAAATGCGCGCTTCCACCGCCAACGCACGCGAAATATAGTCGCGCTCATGCGAATAGGCGCCGCCGACGCCGAGGGCGAAACGATCGAAGTATTTCGTCAGTTTGACGTCGCCCGCGGTCCGATAATCGGTAACGCCCAATCCCGACGCGCCTGACAACGTATTGAACGCGAGCGGCGACGCACCGGACATCGCGTCGTAAACCACCGTGCCTTCGAGCGCGAGATCGTCGGACAACGGCCGCAGCGATGGCCAGGCCCTGGGCGCCGTATTTGCGATTCATTTCGTTCATCCACGGAAACGAGCGCCGGCACGGGCCGCACCACGACGCCCAGAAATCCACGTAGACGACCTTCCCGCGCAGTTGCTCGAGCGCAACCGTATCGCCGGCGGCCGTGACGAGCGCGAACGGCGGCGCGCGCTCTCCGACGTCGGCCGCGGCGACGCTCATCGAAATCAATGCGCTGCACGCGAATGCGTACGCACAGCACGTGCGGGTCGAAATCATGAGGAAACAGAATGCGTTGACGCCGAGGCAAACAGCCCGCGGCCGGCTGCATTCAGGTCAGGCGTTCAGCCTCTCCAGCATCGCGACGATCTTTCGCGGATCGTCGGCGCGCCGAATCCGATCGACGATCGTCTTGGCAGCGCTCGCATCGCTTTGCAGCACGCGCTGCTTGATCGACAAGAGATGCGCCGGATGCATCGAGAAATTCGTGAGCCCCATGCCGAGGAGCAGTCGCGTCAACAACGGGTCACCCGCCATCTCGCCGCACACGGCGATCGACACCTTCGCCTTTTTCGCCGTGCCGATTGCGAGCGAAAGAAGCCTCATGACCGCCGGATGCAATGGATCATAGAGATGCGACACGGCCTCGTCGGCGCGGTCGACGGCGAGCGTGTACTGGATCAGGTCATTGGTGCCGATCGACAGAAAATCCAGTTTTTTAAGGAACGCGTCCATTGCCAGCACCGCAGCTGGAATTTCGATCATGCCGCCCACCGCGATGCGGGAATTGAACGGCACGCCTTGCTCGCGCAATGTTTCCTTGGCTTGAGCGAGCATCGCCAGCGTCTGGTCGATTTCGCCGGCGGAAGCGAGCATCGGCACCAGGATCTGCACGCTGCCGTAGTGCGACGCGCGCAAAATTGCGCGTAGCTGCGTGAGAAAAAGCCGCGGTTCGGCGAGGCAGAAGCGGACCGCCCGCAATCCCAGCGCGGGATTGGGCGCAACGCGCGCGAGACCGTCCAGTCCTTCCTTATGTTTGTCGGCACCGAGATCGAACGTGCGGATGGTGACCGGCTTGCCGTCCATTCCTTCAGCGACGGCACGATACGCCTCGAACTGCTCGTCCTCGGAAGGCAGGCCGGCGCGGTTCAGGAACAAGAATTCGGAGCGGAAGAGCCCAACGCCGGTCGCGCCGTTGTCGAGCGCTTGTTCCAAGTCGTCGGGAAGCTCGATATTCGCCTGCAACTCGACGCGGACGCCGTCAATGGTCTCGGCGGGCTTGGACCGCAGCCGTTTGAGCTTTTGTCGCGCGAGATCGAGCTCGTTTTGCTTGAGCCGATATTCGGATAAAACAGCCCGGTCCGGATTGACGATGACGACGTGATTCGTACCGTCGACGATCAGCAATTCGCCGTCGCGGATCAGTTGGCGCGCGTTGTGCGTCGCGACAACCGCGGGCACGTTAAGGCTTCGCGCGACGATCGCCGTGTGCGACGTCACGCCACCCAAGTCGGTCAGGAACGCGCCGTAATGATGATGCTTGAATTGAATGACGTCAGCCGGCGACAGATCGTGCGCGACCAAGATCGTCTGCTCTTCGGCTTTTGCCGCCGGCAACGTTCCGGGTCTGCCCATTAACCGTTTCAGCACGCGCTCGCCCACTTGGACGACGTCGTTCTTCCGCTCGCGCAAATAGGAATCTTCGATCTGCTCGAATTGCTCGACCAGCACGCCCATCTGCTGGGTCAGCGCCCACTCGGCGTTGCAATGCTGCTCGGCAATTATTTTCTTGGGTGCTTCGGACAGCGTCGGATCGTTCAGAATCATCCAGTGAACGTCGAGAAACGCGCCGAATTCGCCCGGAACGTCGCCCGACGTCATTGCGCTGTGGAGCGTCTCGAGCTCGCGCTGGACCTCGTTGACGGCAAGCTCGAAACGCTCGACTTCAGCGGCGACTTGCTTGGCGGAAATCGAATAGTGCGCGACCTCCAGGGTTGCATGGGAGACAAGTTGTGCGCGGCCAATCGCGACGCCGCCCGAAACGCCGACGCCGTGAAGCGCGAAGCTGACCACTAGGGACCCCCATGCTCGCGGCTATCGCCGCTACGCTGCCCCCAGAGGGGGAGTAATTCGCGCCTTGGGGCGGCCCTTCGGCGCTCATGCGCGCGCATGCCGCGATGCAGGTTAGGTGCTACGCAGGCGCGCCGCCAAGCCCCTCCTTCAACAAACGCACGATCGCGGCCATCGCCGCCGATTCGTCGGGGCCGTCGGTCTCGACGCGCACCGTACTGCCGAACGCACCCGCCAGCAGCATCATCTCGACGATGTTGCGCGCGCTCGCACGTCTTCGGCGGCACACAAGCGCGACGTTGCAGCGGAAGCGGGACGCGAGTTGCACGATGCGCGCACAGGCGCGCGCATGCAGTCCCAGGCGGTGGGTGATCTCGACTTCGCGTATTTGCATGATGACGGATCCGCTCGATGTAACAAGGAAACCCCCGACACCCCCGTAGCCGAAGTTCCTTATGGAGCAACCTTGTCATCGAATGGTTCCATGCTCGTTACAACTTGTTGTCGGTCGAGGCACTCTGATTGTCGAGTGCAGTTTTACTCCTCGGCCTCATTGGACCATTGCAGCGCAACGGAACGCAGATTTGTCGGCCTCGCCTCAATCGCGTGTCGACGCGACCAGCGGTCCTTGCTCGGCTTCGCCTCGCCCGGCACGCTCATTCGCCCTCGCCGAAATTATCGCCGATCAGCGTACAGATCGCTTCCATCGCCTGGTCTTCGTCGGGACCGTCGATCTCGATCGTCACTTTGGATCCTTTGCCCGCCGCGAGCATCATCACACCCATGATGCTCTTCGCGTTGACCTTGCGGCCGTTGCGCGATATCTGCACCTCGCTTTGAAACTTGGCGGCGAGCTGCGTCAGCTTCGCCGATGCGCGCGCGTGCAATCCGAGCTTGTTGACAATCTCAACTTCGCGCTGGTGCATAGACCGCTACCGTCTCGAACTGCAACACGCCTTCGCAGCCGCCCGAGACGGCTTTCTTGATCAGCGTGTCCATCCCCTTCATTCGATAGGTGAATGCGCGCACGAGCATCGGCAGGTTCACGCCCGCTATCCCTTCGACGTGACCCGGCTGCAACAATTTGACGGCGAGATTGCACGGCGTCGCGCCGTAAATATCGGAGAACACGAGAACACCGTCGCCGGTGTCGAGGGCCTGAATGGCGGCACGTGCCTTGGGCAGAAGCGCGAGCGGATCGTCGGTCGACTTAACCGACAACGCTTCAAATTGCGCCGGCCGCGCGCCTAATACATGGGTCACCGCCTTGATCAGGCTGTCGCCCAGGTTGTCGTGCGCAACGATCAGGACGCCGATCATAGAAAGATCCGGGACCGGTCACCGGCCCACATGCAATAGTAGCACGCGCGCCGAGCGCGGCATTCGTCGGCGCTTGCACCAGATACCACGCCTGGCGCTGCTTCTGATGTAAGTAATTGTTTACTCCCGATGACGATCTACTTCTGCGTCACCGCTCGGATCAATGCGTCCGCAAACATTCCGCCAACGTCGAATCCGGACTGCTCGGTGATCTCCACAAAGCATGTAGGGCTCGTCACGTTGACCTCGGTCAAGCAGTCGCCGATGACGTCGAGGCCGACGACAAGCATGCCGTCGGCCCATAGATCCCGCGCGAGAGCCTCACCGATTTCGCGGTCGCGCGTCGTCAACGGTCGCGCGACACCGCGCCCGCCCGCTGCGAGATTGCCGCGAGTCTCGCCGGGCTTCGGAATCCGCGCCAAGCAATAAGGAACCACCTCCCCGGCGATCAGGATGATCCGCTTATCGCCGTCGACGATCTCGGGGAGATAGCGCTGCGCCATCACCGTACGGGCGCCGTGCTGCGAGACGGTCTCGATGATGACGTTACGATTGGGATCGTCTTCGCGGACGCGGAACACCGAAACGCCGCCCATCCCATCGAGCGGCTTGACGATCACGTCCTTGTGCTCGTCGATAAACTCGGAAACCCGCGATGCTTCCCGCGTCACCATTGTCGGCGCGATGAAGTCGCGAAAACGCGCGATCGCCATTTTTTCGTTGTAGTCGCGAAGCGCCCGAGGACGATTGAAAACGCGCGCGCCTTCGTGCTCGGCCGCTTCGAGCAGATACGTCGAGTACACGTATTCCATGTCGAACGGCGGGTCCTTGCGCATGATGACCGCCGCGTAATCGTTGAGCGCGCGCTCCTCGGCCGCGCCGGATTCGTACCAATCGTGGTCATCGCTTTTGAGCGTGAGACGGGTCGCACGCGCTTTTGTGACGCCTTCGTCCCAATACACTTCGGGTTGCAGGATCGCGTGGATGCGATGACCGCGGGCCGCAAGCGCGCGCATCATCGCGATACTCGAGTCCTTATAGGCCTTGAGGTGCGGTAGCGGATCGACGATGAAGGCGAAATCCATCGGCGCTCATGCTAACCGATTCCGCGGCCGCTTCCGATGCCGCGGCGAGCGGTGTAAGCCGATCACCCGCGGCAACAGCGACGACATGTCCTCCGTCGAGCGAGACGACGACATCTGCGCAGGCGGTGAGGTCGTCTGGATCGTGCGTGATCAGAATCATCGGAATGTCATAGTGGTCCTGGATCGCCAGCAGCTCGGCGCGAAGGCGATTCTTCAGCATGCCGTCGAGCGCAGCAAAAGGCTCGTCGAGCATCAAAATGCGGGGCCGGTCAACCAGCGCTCTGGCGACCGCTGTCCGTTGTCGCTGGCCGCCGGAGATCTGCGATGGGTAGCTGTCTCGGATATCAGCCAAGTCGAACGAGATCAACATGCGCTCCACGCGCCGTGATTGCGAAGCGCTCATCGATCGCGGCCAACCGCGCGCAAACGCGCTGCTCACATTCTGCGCGACGGTCCAGTGGGGAAATAGTGCGTAGTCTTGGAAGACATAGCCGATCCGCCGCCCGCGCGGCGGCACGTCGACGCGTTGATGCGCATCGAACCACGTATGGTCGTCCACGATGATGCGGCCTTTGTCCGGTCGCACCAGACCCGCGAGCATCTGAAGCGTCAGCGTCTTGCCGGCGCCCGACGGTCCGTAGAGCGCGAGACGCGTCGTATCGGCGGAAAACTTGATCGCGAGATCGAATTGACGGCCTGCGGCGCGGACGTGCTTCGCGATGTCGACGTCGATGCGCATGACTAAACCGAAGCGACGCGCATATGTCCGCGACGCGCGAGCAAATTGGCGGCCACGAGCAGCGTGACACACACGAGCGAAACGATGGCGACAAGGACGCCGGCCAGGTTGTCGTCGCCCGCGTTCACCGCTTCGTAGATGGCGATCGAGACAGTCTGCGTACGTCCGGGAATGTTGCCGGCAACCATCAGCGTTGCGCCGAATTCACCCATCGCGCGCGCAAAGGCAAGCATTGCACCTGCGATGACGCCTCGCCATGCAAGCGGCAGCGTGACGCGGGCGAAGATGGTCCAGCCGCTGTAGCCAAGCGCGCGTCCCGCCTTCTCGAGTGTCGGGTCGACCGCTTCGAACGCAGCCCGCGACGCCTTGAATACCAGCGGAAATGCGACGATCGCCGCCGCAAGCGCGGCGCCTTCCCACGTGAAGATCAAATGGATTCCCAGCGTGCCCTCGAGCCACGCTCCCAACGCACTGCTTCGTCCAAATACTACGAGCAGATAATAGCCGAGCACCGTGGGCGGCAGCACGAGCGGGAGAATCAATAGCGCGTCGGCGGTGTCGCGTCCCGGCATTCGTGTGCGCGCAAGCCAATAGCCCGCGGCGATGCCCAGCGCGCAAGCGATCAGCGTCGCAGAGACGGCGACTTTGAGCGTCAGCAACAACGGAATCAGCACGGAAGACATTGCGTCAAGGCGACATAAAACCGTAGGAAGAAAGCATCTTCTTTGCCGGTTCGGTGCCGAGCAGATCGACAAACGTGCGCGCCTCGGTGGCGTAACGACTGCCTCGCAGGACCGCGACGGGATACCGAACAGCCGTCGGCGTCGGGACGTCGATCGCGATCTTGACCTTGTCGCTCAGCAGGGCCGCATCCGTCGCATAGACGAACCCGGCGTCGACTTCTTCGCGCGCGACATAGTCGAGCACTTGCCGCACGTTCAACGCAAAAACGCACCTTGGCGCGATCCTGTCCCATAGTTGCGCGCGCTCCAGCGCCGCTTTGGCATAACGGCCGGCGGGAACCGTACGTGGACTTCCCATTGCGATGCGACCGAAACGGGGGAGGGCAAGTTCGCCGAGCGCCGAGGGCGCCTCATGACGCGCCGGAACGATCAATACGAGCCGATTGGCGGCGAAATCGCGTCGCGATCCGGGGAGCAGCAGTCCTTCGCGTTCAGCGCGGTCCATCGCGTCCTCGTCTGCTGCAGCGAAGACGTCTGCGGGCGCACCTTTGGAAACTTGCGCAAGCAACACGTCGGTCGCCGCGAAATTGAACGCGACGCGACTCCCCGGATGCGCGGATTCGAATAGCTTCCCGATATCGCGAAACGCATTCGTCAAGCTCGCCGCGGCTGAGACGACTAACTCGGCGCCGCATGCCGGCAACGCGGCCGCGAGAATAAGCAACGCCGCCGTATACGACGGTATATTACGCACGCCGGCACTATACCGTAGAAAACCCGGCGTATCCCACTGTCATGCCGCGCTGCAGCGAGACCGAGTGCGGCCCGCATTAGGCGGCCAGAAGTTTCGTAAGCATCGCAAGATCGGCCGCTCCCGCCTTGGCCGCTTTACGTTCGATCGAGCGGTAGAGCCGGACGACGTCGCTGCCCGTCGCGGTCAGACGCGTTCCGCCACCCAGCTTTCCGCCGGCTTCGGCTTCGACGACCGGCGTTGTGAAGCAGCGGTTCATCGTGTCGACGAGCATCCAGGCGCGCCGATACGACATTCTGAGCGTTTTTGCCGCGGCGGTGATCGAGCCGGTCTCGGCGATCGCCTCGAGAAGATCGACCTTGCCGGGACCGATGGCGATGTCGTCGCCTTTGGTGACGCGAACCCGAAATTGAACGGTCGCCGACGATCGCGGCATCGGTCAGGACAACACAGCCGCGGCCGTCGAGCGTTGGACGCCGGCCTCGCGCATCTGCGCCCATGCTTGCGCGAGCGAACCCTGCGTATCGATGGCGCGACAGGCGTCCTCGATGACGATCGCCTCGAAATCGGCGTGACGCGCATCGACCGCGGACCACCCGACACAGAAATCGGTCGCGAGACCGACGAGAAATACGCGGTCGATTCCGCGTTCTCGCAAATAGCCGCCGAGACCCGTCCGTGTGCGACGATCCGCCTCGCAAAAAGCCGAATAGCTGTCGACCTCGCGCCGAAAACCTTTGCGGACGATCAGTTCCGCATGCGGAATGTCGAGCGCCGGTGCAAGCTCCGCGCCGGCCGTTCCCTGCACGCAATGCTCAGGCCACAGGACCTGCGCGCCGTAGTGGAGCTCGATTGTCGAGAAGTGAGCACGGCCATGAGTCGATGCAAACGAATGATGGCAGGGCGCGTGCCAATCCTGCGTAAGCACGACATGAGGGAAGCGCCGGGCGAGATGGTTGATGACGGGAATGATCGCGTCACCGTGGGGCACTGCCAACGCTCCGCCCGGCAGGAAGTCGTTCTGCACATCGGTGACGAGAAGAACGTCGCGATCGGTGAACATGTGGGCCCCCACGATGCATCTCTTACCGCTCCGACCTCTGCGGCAACGCGTCCAGCAGGGGTTGGATGATGTCCATCGGCAGCGGAAAGACGATCGTCGAATTCTTGTCGGCGGCGATTACCGTCAACGTCTCCAGATAGCGGAGCTGAATCGCCAGCGGCTGCTGCGACAGCACTTGCGCGGCTTCGAGAAGCTTCTGCGCCGCCTGGAACTCGCCGTCGGCGTGGATCACCTTGGCGCGCCGTTCGCGTTCGGCTTCCGCCTGTCGCGCGATCGCGCGGATCATCGATTCGTTGATATCGACGTGCTTGATCTCGACGTTGGCAACTTTGATGCCCCATGACAGCGTTTGCGTGTCCAGCGCTTGCTGGATGTCGAGATTGAGCTTTTCGCGCTCGGAGAGCATTTCGTCCAAGGCGTGCTTGCCGAGTACCGAGCGCAGCGTCGTCTGCGCGAGCTGGCTCGTCGCCATCATGAAATTCTGCACTTCGATGATCGACTTCTGCGGATCGACGATGCGGAAATAGACGACGGCGTTCACCTTGACCGAGACGTTGTCGCGTGTGATCACATCCTGGCTCGGCACATCGAGCACGACGGTGCGTAGTTCGACGCGCACCATCTGCTGAATAAATGGCACGAGGATGACCAGTCCGGGACCCTTGACCTTCCAGAATCGACCCAGCTGAAAAACGACGCCGCGCTCGTATTCGCGCAGGATCCGCAGCGACGTCGCGATAAGCACGACGATGATGACGAGCAGGATCAGCGGCGGGATCAGCGCCATCTCAAGCCCCTTCTGCGGGTGCGACCCGCGGTAGCGTGCCATCGACCGCAACAACGCGAATTTTCTGTCCGCGCGATAGTCGTTGCGCAGTCGTCACCTTCCACGTCTCGCCGCGGATATTGGCCCAGCCCGTTTCACCGGAATCCTCGAGCATCTCGCCGTCGGCGCCGACAAGCGATTGGACGCCGCTCACGATCGGTGCGCGGCGCGCGCGAAGCGCCATCCGGCCGACGATGAGGATGAAGCCTAGCGTAACGACAGCGAGCGTGGCGATCAGTTGCCACGGAATTCCATAGCCGGGCAATTCGGTATCGATCAGCATCAGCGCGCCGACGGCGAACGCGATGACGCCGCCAACGCCCAACGAACCATAGGATGGGAAGAATACCTCCGCCACGATGAACGCGATTCCGACGGCGATCAACGCGAGACCCGCGTAGTTTACGGGCAGCATGTGAAGAGAATACAGCGCAACGAGCAGGCAAAGAGCGCCGACGACGCCGGGAAAGACATAACCCGGATGACCGAACTCGAACAACAGACCATAGATGCCGAGCATCATCAGGATCAGCGCCATGCTCGGATCGGTGATGACCGCGAGCAATCGATCGTGCCAATCGGGATCGACCGCAACGATGGGCGCACCGGCGGTTTGCAACGTCCGCTCGCCGCTGGCGACGACGATCTTTCGGCCGTCGACCTGGCGCAGGAGATCGGTTAAATCAGGCGCCGTTATTTCGATCACTTTCTGATCGCGTGCTTCGTTCGCGGAAATGCTCGCTGCTTCGAGGACAGCCTTTTCGCCCCATTCGGCATTCCGGCCGCGAAGCTGCGCGAGACTGCGCATGTACGCCGCGGCGTCGAAAAACGCTTTTCGCTCATGCGTGTTCGTCGGCCCTGGCTCCTTCTTTTTGGCTGCATCCGAGCCAGATGACGGCTCCGGTGCATTTCCGCCGATGCCGATTTGAACCGGCGAGGCGGCGCCCACATTGGTTCCCGGCGCCATCGCCGCCAAGTGACACGCATACAGGATAAAGGCGCCCGCGCTGGCGGCGCGTGCGCCGGCCGGCGCGACATAGGCAACGACGGGAACGGGAGACGCAAGAATGTCCTGCACGATTCGCCGCATCGACGTGTCTAGCCCGCCCGGCGTGTTGAGCGTCAGTACGACCAGTTGGGCACCATCGTTCGCTGCGCGCGCAAGACCGCGATGAACGTACTCGACGGTTGCGGGGCCGATCGCGCCATCGATCGACAACGTCAATACCGGCGGCGGCGCAGCGACGGCAAGCGTCGATGCGAATGCGAGAACACCGATGAGTCGCGAAAGAAACATGACGACAGTGATCAACGAGTCATTATCCTCCCGTTCCAAAACGGTTTAGCCGAACCGGCCGAGGCTGAACGCGGCGAGCTCAACGCGCGAGCGGCCATCGATGATCCATTGGGCAAGAGCTTCGCCGATCGCCGCCGAATGCTTGAAACCGTGACCCGAGCACGGCGACGCGATGATCACGCGATGCGAATGCGGATGACGATCGATGACAAACGCGAAATCGGGCGTCACCGTGTATAGGCAGGTGGCGGTCCTCTGACATTGGCTCGTGACGCCCTTGATGTACGGCGCGACGTAATCGACATACATCGCAGCGACTTCCTGCGGGTCGACGTCGCGATCGGCGGTGTCAGCCGTCGTCGTTTCGCCGTACGTCTCCGTGGCGATCTTGATGCCGCCGCCGGGGCCATCGATCGCCGGAAAGCCGTAGACGCCTTGCGGCTTCCGCTGCAGTTCCCAAATGAACACGGGAAAGCGCTGCGGCGAAAATGCGCTCGCGTCGTCCTGCGTATCGAACCAGCAGAGCACTTGGCGATAGACGCTGAGAAGCTTCGCTATGTCGCGGCCGACAAGCTGCGGGAGCCATGGTCCGGCGCACACGATCACATTGTCGCAAACGTATGTCCCATGAGTAGTCGTTACCGTGACGGCGCGATCCGATGCATCGAAACCCGTGACCTGCTCGTCGCTATGAATCGTCGCGCCTTCCGCGGCGGCGAGCGTCAGTTGCGTGCGAATGCATGCTTCCGGTCGCAGGAAGCCGGCGTCGCGTTCGTAGTAGCCGACCTCATCGTGGGCGACGTTGAACGCCGGGAAACGGCGACGGATCTCGCGCGCATCCAGCACTTCGTGCGCAATACCGAATCGTTTCGCGGCCGCAAGGGTATTCGCAAAAAACTCTTCGACGTGCGTGATCGAGCTCTTCGTGTTGCTGGAGATGATGAGTCCGCCGTTGGTCGTGAGGAGCGAATTACCGGTCGTGTTTTCCAACTCGCGCCAGATCTCATGTGATCGAAGCGCAAGCGGCGTGTATTGCGGCCCCTCGCCGATCGCCAAGCGCGTGATGCGCGTGTCGCCATGCGACGAGCCGTAAGCATGCGGCGGAGAAAACTGATCGATGCCAAGGACGCGTTTCCTGCGCTTGGCAAGCTGATAGACCGCGGCGCTGCCAACCGCGCCCAAGCCGAGGACGATGGTGTCGAATGGCTCCATGGCAGTACGACAGTCATCCTACACATCTGCTGCTTGATCCTGACAACCTCAACCTCATGTACCACCTTGGCTGAAACATGGTTTCGGTCTCGGCTCGGCTAGCCTAGCCAAGTCGGGATCCTCGAATTCAAGAGCAAGCGGCGGAGTGCGAGGCATTTCGCTGGTGACTAGACTGCCTCCATCGATCATCGAAACGATGGAAGGATGAAAAGTGAACATGTCGACAAAGACGGAATTACTTGCGGCAGCGACCGTCAGCGATCCACGTTGGGCGGCGGTCGTCGCCCGCGACCCGAAAGCGGATGGGACGTTCTTCTACTCGGTCGCGACGACCGGCGTCTACTGCCGCCCTTCTTGCGGAGCACGTGCGGCGAGGCCGGAGAACGTGCGGTTTCATCTGACCGCCGCAGACGCGGAACGCGCAGGCTTCCGGCCCTGCAGACGCTGCAAGCCGGACCAGCCGGGATTGGCTGAACAGCATTCTGTGCAGGTGACCGAGCTCTGCCGCATCATCGAGAACGCTGAGCACGCTCCGAGCCTTGACGAGCTGGCAGCTCGTGCCGGACTAAGCCCGTATCACGTTCACCGCATCTTCAAGAAAATCACCGGTCTGACGCCGAAGGCTTACGCGGCCGCTCATCGCGCGAAGCGCGTCAGAGCCGAGCTCGATAAGAGCAGCACGGTGACGGAAGCGATCTACGGCGCCGGATACAACTCCAACGGGCGCTTTTACGAACAGTCCCATCGAGTGCTGGGCATGACGCCTACGGACTATCGCGCGGGCGGCGCCAACACGGAGATACGCTTCGCTATCGGCGAGTGCTCGCTGGGTTCGATCCTTGTTGCCGCCAGCGCGCGGGGCGTCTGCGCGATTCTCATCGGCGACGAGCCCGATGAGCTCGCGCGCGACTTGCAAGACCGTTTTCCACGCGCACAGTTGATCGGCGGCGACGCTCAGTTCGAACGGCTCGTCGCGAAAGTTGTGGGGTTCGTCGAAGCACCGCGTGTGGGATTCGACCTGCCGTTGGACGTACGGGGCACCGCCTTCCAGCAGCGCGTCTGGCAGGCGCTCACCGAAATTCCTGCCGGGGAGACGGTGAGCTATGCCGATATCGCGAAACGGATCGGCTCGCCCAAGTCAGTGCGTGCGGTCGCGCAGGCCTGCGCAGCCAACGCTTTGGCGGTGGCGATCCCGTGCCATCGCGTCGTGCGCAACGACGGTCACTTGTCGGGCTATCGCTGGGGGGTCGAACGCAAGCGCGCGCTGCTCGAGCGTGAGGCGAAAGCGTGAACGCTCGCGATAACGGCGCAACGGTAATGGATTGCGTCGCGGTATCGGAGCGGGTGACGTCGATCGATTGGCGGCAGATCGCCGAAGACCTCGATGCGCAGGGCAACGCGCGGATCGAGCATCTGCTGACTCCCGCCGAATGCGACGCCCTGGCGAAGCTGTATCCGGTCGACGATATTTTTCGTAGCCGTATCGTGATGGAACGCCATGGCTTCGGACGCGGACAGTACAAGTATTTCAGCTATCCACTGCCCGACATCGTTGACGAGCTCCGCACGGCGATTTATCCGCCGCTGGCGGCAATCGCCAACAGATGGAATGCGGCAACGGGTTTCAGTGTCCGCTATCCCGATACGCACGCGGAGTTCATCGAGCGCTGTCACGCGGCGGGTCAGCGCCGGCCAACGCCGCTATTGCTGCAGTACGGCCCGGGCGATTACAACTGCCTGCATCAGGATCTCTATGGCGAGCATGTCTTTCCGCTGCAGCTCACCGTCCTGCTGTCACGGCCGGAACGCGATTTCACGGGTGGTGAATTCGTGATCACGGAGCAAAGACCACGCATGCAGTCTCGCGCCGACGTCGTGCCGCTCCGGCAGGGCGACGCTGTGGTGTTCGCGGTTCACCAGCGTCCGGTCCGTGGGACGCGCGGCGTCTATCGAGTGAATATGCGGCATGGCGTGAGCCGTTTGCGTTCGGGACATCGCCATGCGCTCGGCGTCATCTTCCACGACGCCGAGTGATTTTTATTCGACCGTCACGCTCTTCGCCAAATTGCGCGGCTTATCGACGTCGGTATTGCGAAGTACCGCCGTGTGATAAGCGAGCAACTGCAGCGGCACGACGTGAACGATCGGCGAAAGCAGCCCGCGATGCTCGGACACGCGCAACAGATGAATACCATCGCCGTGGCTCAGCTGACTATCGAGGTCGGCGAGCACATACAGCTCGCCGCCGCGCGCGCGGACTTCCTGCAAATTGGACTTGAGCTTTTCGAGCAGCGCGTCGTTCGGCGCGATTGCGACGACCGGCATCTCGGAGTCGACGAGCGCGAGCGGTCCATGTTTCAACTCGCCGGCCGGATACGCTTCCGCGTGAATGTACGAGATCTCCTTCAACTTGAGCGCGCCTTCGAGCGCAATCGGATAATGCAGGCCTCGCCCAAGGAAGAGCGCGTGTTGCTTGCGCGCAAACGCATGGGCCCACGCCATGACGTGCGGCTCGAGCGCCAGTGCACCGCGAATCGCCGCCGGCAAATGTCGAAGCGCCTTCAGGCATTTCGCTTCCTCGTCGGGCGGTAAAAGACCGCGCAGCTTCGCGAGCGTCAATGCCAGAAGGAAGTGTGCGACGAGCTGCGTGGTGAACGCCTTCGTTGACGCGACACCGATCTCGACGCCCGCGCGCGTGAGGAATACGAGCTCGGTCTGCCGCACCATCGAGCTCGTCGCGACGTTGCAGATCGCGAGTGTCTTGTTCTGACCGAGCGACTTGGCGTGCTTGAGCGCCGCCAATGTGTCGGCGGTCTCGCCCGATTGCGATACGACGACAACAAGCGCGGTCTTGCGAGGAACGCTATCGCGATAACGGTATTCGCTGGCGATCTCAACGGTGCAGGGAATCTTGGCGAGCGTCTCGATCCATTGCTTGGCGACGAGGCTCGAGTAGTAGCTCGTTCCGCACGCGACGATCAGCACCGAATCGACGTCGCGCAGAATCTCCGCAGCTTTTACACCGAAGAGCGCCGGTTCGATCGCATCGATCGCGTCGAGCGTGTCGGCCACCGCACGCGGCTGCTCGAAGATCTCCTTTTGCATGAAATGGTGGTACGGTCCGAGCTCGACCGTGTCGCCGCTGCCCTTGACGTCGACGATCGCTCGCATTGCACGCTGGCCGATTTCGTCGTAGATCGCGTAACCTTCGCGCCGTACATCCGCCACGTCGCCCTCTTCGAGATAGACGACACGCCGCGTGACCTGCAGCAGCGCCGCGGCGTCCGACGCCAGAAAGTGATCATCCTCGCCGATGCCGACGACCAAGGGACTTCCCTGGCGCGCGCCGATCAGGCGGCCGGGTTCGCGCGTCGAAATCACCGCAATCGCGAACGCACCGTGAAACTCGGCCACCGCGAGCCGGACGGCGGCGAGCAGATCACCGTTCGCGGCGCCGTGCCAGTGCGCATGGATCAGATGCGCGATCACTTCTGTATCGGTTTGCGTGCGAAAAAAGTAGCCCTGCGCCTTCAACTGCTCGCGAAGGACTTCGTAATTTTCGATGATGCCATTGTGGACAACGGCGATTTCGTCCCGCGACAGGTGCGGATGCGCGTTGTCGGTGGTCGGCGCGCCGTGCGTCGCCCATCGCGTGTGCGAGATGCCAGTCGTTGCATGGAGCCGGCGCGAATCCGCCTGCACCGCCAAATCGGCGACGCGCGCCGTCGACACCAGGCGCTCCAGCTGCGGCGACGCGCCGCCGTTGACGACGGCAAGCCCCGTAGAGTCGTAGCCGCGATATTCGAGCCGCCTGATCCCTTCGATCAGGATCGGAACCACGTTGCGAGCCGATGTCGCGCCGACGATGCCACACATGACAAGCTCCAGTCCGCTATTTCGTCGATTTCGGTTTCTTCACCGGCCGCTGCCAACCGGCAATCGAGATCTGTCGCGCTCTTGCGAGCGTCAATTCCTCCGCCGGCGCGCCTTTGACGATCGTGCTGCCGCCGCCGATCGTTGCGCCGCGACCGATTTCCAATGGTGCGACCAACAGGCAATTGGATCCGATGTGCACGTCGTCGCCGATGATCGTTCGATGCTTGTTCGCGCCGTCGTAATTCGCCGTGATGGAGCCTGCGCCGTAGTTCACGTTGCGCCCCACGCTTGCATCGCCGATATACGCAAGATGGTTCGCTTTCGCGCCGTGGCCCATCGTGCTCGCCTTGATCTCGACGAAATTGCCGACATGAACCTCATCGTCCAACGCGGCGCCCGGACGCAACCGCGCGTAGGGCCCGATCCTGCAGCGCGCGCCCACCGTCGCGTCGTGCAAATGCGAGAACGGCAGGATCTCGCTGTTCGCGCCGATCGTCACGTCGCGCAAAACGCAATAGGGGCCGACGTCGACGCCTTCCGCGAGCGTTACCGCGCCTTCGAATACACATCCGACGTCGATGCGCACGTCCCGGCCGCATGACAGTACGCCGCGAATATCGATGCGCGCCGGATCCGCGATCCAGGTCCCCGCCTCAAGCAACGCCTTCGACCGCCGCTCCTGGATTATGCGCTCCGCAAACACCAATTGCGCGCGATCGTTGACGCCACGTACTTCACGTTCGTCTTCAGCGATTTGTGCAGCAACCGGAACGCCCTCGGCAACTGCCATCGCCACGATATCGGTGAGGTAGTACTCGTTCTGCGCGTTGTGGGGCGTGAGTTGCGCAACCCAGCGTGCGAGCAACGCTGTCGGCGCCGCGATGAATCCGGTATTGATCTCGTCGATCAACCGTTCCGCTGCGGATGCATCGCGATCTTCGACTATCGCTTTCACGCCACCTGCGGCATCACGCACGACGCGGCCGAGACCCGTCGGATCGGCAACCCGCGCGGTCAGCAGTCCCACGTCGCCGCGCCGCGCATGATCAACGATCGCGGCGAGCGGCGCGGCCGGAACAAGCGGCACATCCGCCAGACCGACTAGCGTCACGCCGTCTCCCGGCATGGCGCCCAACGCGATGCGAGCTGCGTCGCCCGTGCCGCGCGGCGGGTCCTGATGGACAAAAATGAGATCGACCGCCGACAGCGCGGCCCTGGCATTGTCGGCGCCGGCACCGACAACAACGACGATAGAGCGCGGTGCGAGCGTGCGTACGGTATCGATGACGTGCGCAGCCAGCGGTCGGCCGGCAAGCGGATGCAGCACCTTCGGCAGCGCCGAATGCATGCGCTTGCCCTGTCCGGCGGCAAGGATCGCGACGTTGAGGAGTGTGGTCACGACGGGCGCGCGCGAAAGAACGGATTTTACGCTAAGCAAATTTCACGCCGCTTTGCCGCTGGTGCGGCCGCGCGACACGAATGATAGAGTCTTGCCGCTTGCGCCGGCGTCCGACAAGCCGCCTACATAAAGGATCGCACCTACCGCGATTCGAGAAGTGCAAAGGGAGAATCCCATGTCCGTTTATCGTCGTGCTCTTACGTTCCTTGTATTTGCGGCGGCATTCGGAGCCACGCCGATCGCAGGGGCGGCCGATGCCTGCGAGAATCGAGGCGAGTTGGATGCGATGTACTGCGACGCGAACAAGGACTTGGTCGCTGACGTTCCAGCCGACTCGAAGAAATGGAAAAATCCGTCGACGATCGTGTTCACGTACACGCCGGTCGAGGATCCCGCAGTGTACGAAAACATCTTCAAACCGTTCACGACGTATCTGTCCAAGTGCCTCGACAAGAAGGTCGTGTTCTACCAAGTGCAATCCAACGCCGCCGAAATCGAAGCAATGCGCTCGGGACGTTTGCACGTTGCGGGCTTTTCGACCGGTCCCACCGCGTTCGCCGTGAATCTCGCCGGCGCCATCCCCTTCGCGGTCAAAGGAACGGCGAAGGAATTTCAGGGCTACAACTTGATCGTCATCGTCAAAGCCAATTCACCTTATCAAAAGCTTTCCGATCTCAAGAGCAAGAAGGTCGCGCATACTTCGCCGTCGTCGAATTCCGGCCATCTCGCGCCATTGGCGTTGTTCCCGAAAGAGGGCCTCGCGCCGGACAAGGACTACAAGATCATCTTCTCAGGCAAGCATGACCAATCGGTCATGGGCGTGAATTCCGGCGATTACGACGCGGGAGCGGTTGCATCCGACGTGTTTCATCGGATGGCAGAACGTGGGCAGGTAAAGGAATCCGATTTCCGCATCATCTATCGGAGCCAGAAATTCCCGACGTCGTCGTTCGCATATGCGCACGACCTCGAGCCGAAGCTGGCCGACAAGCTGCTCTCCTGCTTCTACGACTATCGCTTTCCGCCGGAAATGCAGAAAGCGTTCGACGGCGCCGACCGCTTCTTCCCGATCAACTATAAGACAACGTGGGAGGTCGTTCGGCAAGTGGCGTCAGGTTCGGGACAAGGCTTTGACAAGGCGTCGTACGACAAGGAAACGGCACGCGAAAAAGCCGAAGCGGCTGCGAAGGCGAAGAAGTGACATAGCGGTCGCAAATCGTAGTAGCAGTAGTACACAGCTACTGCGCGCCGACAAACGGTCGGCAACCGCATCTATGCCGTCGTCATAATTGACGGATGGCGCAAGGTCTCGGCAGAGCGATTCGTCGATGCATGAGCGTGGCGGCAATCGCCATGCTCTCCGGCTGTGCAGCGGTCGCGCTCACTGCCGCAGGTGTCGGCATGTCCACCGGCGTGTCACATACGCTCGGCGGCATTGTCTACAAAACGTTCGCCGCACCGCAAACGAGGGTTCGCCGTTCGACGGTTGCCGCGCTTGGGCGGATGCAGATCAAGATCGTCGAAGCGAAACGCGATGGCAATAAGGAAGTGATCACGGCGCGCGCCTCGGATCGCGAAATCGAGATCGAAATCGAAGCGCTCACGCCGAACACGACCCGAATCGCCGTTACCGCGATCAAGGATGGCGGTCTGCTTCGTGACAGCGCTACCGCCACCGAAATCATCCTGCAGACCGAAAAGCTGGTTGGAACCGGGTGAGCATCCTCACGAGACAACGGAGCGAAACCATGAGTAAGCATGCGGTGAAGCAGTGCGCAATGATGGTCGCCGTCGCGCTTAGCGCGTCCGCAGTGGCACAAACGACGGCCGATCCCAGCGTCACGTCCTCTACAACGACACCGGCCGCGGCCGGACAGACATTGGTCGCCGGAAAGATTGCGCATCCCTTCGTCACACTCGCGGGATCGCAAGAAAACGCCGTCGCGTTGGCGAACGCGTTGCGCACAGGAACACCAGCAACGTTGACGTACACATCGACGGACGGGAACGGCCAAGTGACTACGACGACAGGCACGATCACGCCGCCAACCAAGCCGATGGGCTGGGGCAATGTGTCGCACTCACTCGCGCTTGCGCAATTCGCGCTCAATCAACAAGGCATCACCAATCCGACCGGCGCGGAGCTCCAGGCGGCGTTGCAGGGCGGCAGCATTACGACGGCGGACGGGAAGACAGTTGCGCTGACAGGCGTTCTGCAACAGCGAGCGGACGGCATGGGATGGGGGCGCATTGCCCAGACTTATGGCACGACGATGGGCAGTGTGAATCGCAGCATCAAAGCGCCGGCAACCGCGATCACCGCGACGACGACGAACACGTCCCCCTCGAAGGCCGCAACGGTTAGCACCTCAAAGGCGGCAACATCAAACGGCATCACCACCGCAGACGGCGCGCGCGTGGGCGCAGCGAGCCGTGGTATCACAACGGCTGGCAGTACGTCCGCCGGCAGCGGCCACGGTGCTAAAGGATTGACGACGGCTTCGGGAGCGACGGTGGGTTCGTCGACGGGTGTGACGACCGGCAAGGGTAGCGCTGGCGCCGGCATCGTCACGGCCGATCCCGGACATGGGGCCGGCAACAACAGCGGGCACGGAAAAGGCAAGGGCGGCGGCTGACATATTCCGGTTACTGCAATCTGCGCTCGCGATAACGACCCCCACGACTTGCACGTCGCAAGCGCAGGTCATTTGCGTGCCGGCGTAGTGCACCACTCGGCTAAACTGGGCGCTGACGGAAAAGCCGCGGCGCAGCAATACCGCGGGCGTCCATGCCCAATTCTCTCGTCATCCGCGGCCTCACCAAGGAATATGTGCCGGGCAAGCCGGTTCTATGCGACATCGACATCGCCTTCGGCGACACCGGCGTCAATGCCGTCATCGGGCCGTCGGGCACCGGCAAGAGCACGCTGATCCGCTGCATCAATCGGCTCGTCGAGCCGACGTCCGGCGAAATTCTGTTCGACGGTTCTGATCTCGCGCGTCTTGCGGGCGCGCGTCTGCGTCAAGCGCGGCGGCACATCGGTATGGTGTTCCAGGAATACAACCTGGTCGAGCGCCTGACCGTGATGGAAAACTTGCTCTGCGGTCGATTGGGTTACATCAGCGCATGGAAGGCGTGGCGCCGCAAATTTTCCGCTGAAGATATCGAGCGCGCGTTTCAATTGCTCGACGTTGTCGGCCTCGGCGGCTTCGCGCAGCGTCGCGCGGATGCGCTCTCGGGCGGTCAGCGGCAACGCGTTGGCATCGCGCGCGCCGTGATGCAAGGGCCGAAGCTGTTGCTCGCCGACGAGCCGACGTCCTCGCTCGATCCAAAGACATCGGTCGAGATCATGCAATTGCTGGCCGACGTCGCACGCTCGCGTGAAATCCCCGTGGTGATCAACATGCACGACGTCGGGCTCGCGACGCGCTTCGCCGACCGCATCGTCGGCATGTCGGGAGGCCGCGTCGTGTTCGACGGCGCGCCGGCGGGCCTGTCGGATGCGATGCTGAAGCAGATCTACGGCGGCGAGGATTGGTTGCAGTGAGCGGCGCGCCCGTCACGTCAACCCTCTCCCCGCGCGCGGGCAGAGGGGGCTTAGACGATCCATTTCCGACAAGCCTCTGGCCGCGCGCCGCCATGGTGGCGCTCCTCGTGTACGTAATCTATGCGTGTGCGCAGATGGAGATTTCGTGGGAGCGACTGCAGACCGGCCTCGGGAATTCCGCGCACTTCTTTGCCCGATTGTTTCCACCGAACTTCGCGCGCCATGAATTGTTGGTCAAGGGTCTGCTCGAGAGTTTGCAGATCGCGGTATTGGCATCGACGCTCGGAATTCTTCTCGCACTGCCGATCGGTCTCGCCGGCGCGCGCAATCTGATGCCGTCATGGGTAAGCTGGCCCGCGCGAGCGCTGATCGTGATGGCACGCTCGCTTCATCCGGTGATCGTCGCGATCCTGTTCGTAAAAGCCGTCGGCTTCGGCGCGTTGGCTGGCGTGCTCGCGCTCACCGTCGCATCGGTCGGTTTCATCGGCAAGCTGTTCACCGAAGCGATCGAGGAAATTTCGCTGAAGCAAGTCGAGGCGGTACGTGCGACTGGAGCGCCTTTCCTGTCCGTGCTGGCTTTCGGCGTGATGCCGCAAGTGTTCTCGCGCTTCATCGGCTTCGCGACCTATCAGCTCGATTCGAATCTGCGCAACTCAACGATGGTCGGCATCGTCGGCGCCGGCGGCATCGGCGGCACGTTGTTCGCGGCGTTCCAGCGCTTCGACTATGACTTTGTCTGCGCAATCCTGATCGCGATCATTTCGCTCATCATGCTGGGCGAGGTGCTGGCGACGGCCGTACGCGCAATCTTCATCGATAACGCGACGCTGTTGGATCTCTTTCGTCGTCGCGGCATGCCGCGCCGCGATCGTCTGGTCGAGGACGATTGATGGCCAGCGTTGCAGCATCCGAAGCTGTGCGTCGGCGGAGCTGGCGGCGCTTCACCGTCGCGCAGCGCACCGCACGCTCGATGGTTTATCTGATCATCGTTGCGGCCATCGTAACTGCCGCGCAGACGATCGAGATCATCCCGGAATTCCTGGCGGACGCGCCGGAGCAAATCGGCGACCTGCTGGCGCGGATGTGGCCGATCGACTGGCGCGCGTATCCGGCGACCGTCCATGGCGCGCTCATCGAAACAATTCACATCGCCGCGTTGGGAACGCTGCTTGCACTGTTCCTTGCATTGCCGGTAGGGCTTCTCGCCGCGCACAACCTCGTGCCGTTCACGCCGCTCAACTTGCTCGCCAAACTGATCCTCGTGTCGTCGCGCTCAGTCAATTCGCTCGTTTGGGCGCTGCTGTTCGTCGGCATCTTTGGACCCGGCGCGCTCGCCGGCACGCTGGCGATTGCATTTCGCTCGATCGGCTTTGTCGGCAAGCTTTTCGGCGAAGCGCTCGAAGAGGCGCAAACCGGGCCGATCGAGGCGCTGACGGCAACCGGCGCGCCGTGGCGCTCCGTGCTCACGTTCGGCTACTGGCCGCAAGTGAAACCGGCATTCTGGTCGATCGCGCTCTTTCGGTTCGACATCAACGTGCGTGAATCAGCGGTGCTGGGATTGGTAGGCGCCGGCGGGATCGGCATGTCGCTCGACGCGGCGCTCAACTTGTTTCAGTGGGGACGCGTGACGCTGATTCTCGTCGCGATTCTCATTGTCGTGATCGTCACCGAAATCGTCGTCACGCAGATTCGCAAGCGCGTGCTGTAGCGAGTTACGAGCGCGCCAGCCTGCCCCTTCGAAATTGCCATCACGCCTTTCATGCCATTTAATGGTGAGCGGCAACAATAAGTCTGAAACCGAATATGACGGTTTCCTGCATTTCAGCCATACCGCCGCGCATTATGTCTTGCCGCGCTGGAGCCCAGCGTTCCGCTCCCGTAATCTTGTCCAATGACAAGTACGCGATCAGAGAGCGACAAGACGAGTACCGACCACCGCAGCCCAAGTACCGACGGCATCGCCGGGCGCGGCAAGAGCAGTCCAGCCATTCAGCGATCCACTGCCAAAGGGACCTTGCGTGAGATAGGCGCTGCTCTCGTCGTGGTGTGGTGGCGCTTCTTCGATTGGCTGGCCGTGGTGTCGTGGACGAAGCTGCTGCTCGTTTCACTGCTGGCCCTGATACTGGCCGCCATACTCAAGCACCCCACCCCGGTCCTCATACTGATCGTCGCCGACTTCATCATCAAGGCGGTGGCGGGTGGCAAGCGCAAGGCGGAAATGACCGCCAACGAGGCCACCAAGCGGGCCGAGACCGAACAGCTCCAACGCACCGTGCTGGAAGCGCGCATGGAAGCGCTGCAGGCCCAGATCGAGCCGCATTTTCTCTTTAACACCTTGGCCAGCGTCGACCAGCTCATCCAAACCGACCCGCCGCGCGCGTCGAGGATGCAACAGAGCCTGATCCGTTACCTGCGCTCGGCGCTGCCGCAGATGCGCGAAGGCGGCCGACCCTCGCTGGGCCAGCAGGTCGATCTTTGCAGCGCCTTCCTGGAAATCATGGCGGTCCGAATGGAAGAACGCCTGCAGCCGGTAGTGCGGGTTCCAGAAGGCCTCAAATCTGCGGTCTTCCCGTCAATGATGTTGCCGACCTTGGTGGAAAACGCCATCAAACATGGCCTGGAACCGAAGGCCGACGGAGGCCGGCTCGAGATCAGCGCGGACATCGTCGACGGCCAGTTGGCAGTCCATGTGCTCGACACGGGCCTCGGCTTCACGCCAAGAGTCGAAGGCGGCGTGGGATTGGCCAATATCCGCGAGCGGTTGAACGCGTTGTACAACGGCCGGGGCGAGCTGATCATCACCGTGCCGTCCGCGGGCGGCACCTGTGTCACTATCAAAGTGCCTTACGAAATCGCGCCCGCCCCGACCTAATCGACGACTCCCGGCATGCACCCCTCGCCTGCGCCCAGCGCCGTCATTGCCGACGATGAACGCCTGATGCGCGAACAGATCAGTGGACGACTGAAGGAAGCGTGGCCCGAACTGTTGGTTATCGGCGAGGCCAACAATGGCCGCGAGGCAGTAGCCCTTGTGCAAAGCTTGGAACCCGATATCGTTTTTCTCGATATCAGCATGCCGGGGATGGATGGCATCCAGGCGGCGCAGGCGCTCGCCGGACAAGTTCACGTAGTTTTCGTCACCGCCCACGACCAATACGCGATCTCCGCTTTCGAGCACGGCGCGGTCGATTATCTGCTGAAGCCGCCCGAACCCGAACGGGTGGCGTTGACTTGCCAGCGGCTACGCGCGCGGCTCAAGCAAGAGCCGGATGCGATGAATGACTTACTGGCGCAGCTTTCGGAACGGCTCGGCGCGGGCGGCCTGAAACCACGCGAATACATGCGCTGGGTACAGGCTAGCGTGGGCGCCAACATACGGATGATCCGACGAGCGACATCCTGTTCTTCCGCGCCGAGGACAAATACACTCGAGTGCAGACCGCGCGTTTCTAAGCCCTGATCCGCAAGCCGATCAAAGAGCTGATCGATCAGCTGGACCCGAAAGAATTCTGGCAAATCCATCGCGCCACCGTCGTTCGCGTCGATGCCGTCCTGCAGGTCAGCCGCAACCTCCGCGGCCATCAGGTGGTGCATGTGAAGGGCAGCGACGAAAAACTCGAAGTGAGCCGCACTTTCAATCATCTGTTCAAGCAGATGTAGCTTTGTTTGCTCCGCGCAGTTTCGCGCAGAGGCCCGCGCGATCTGGAGCGGCCCGTGCGGGAGTCGGATATTATCTGTCGATTGTCGCGCGAATCACCGCAGGTTCTCCCTGTAGAATCGCGGCCGATGACAATCATTGCAGTGTTCAACCAGAAGGGCGGCGTCGGCAAGACCACCACGGCCCTCAACCTACTCGCCGCAATCGCGCAGCGCGGCAACCGCCCCACCGGCATCGATCTCGATCCCCAAGGTCATCTGTCGCATATCTTCGGCGCACCGGCCAAGCACGTCGACGACAGCGTTTACAGCTTTTTCGTCCAGCAGCGTCCCCTTGCTGACATTGCGTGCATCACTAAAAGCGGCGTCGTGCTGGTGCCGTCGCACATGGAGCTTTCGAAGCTCGACGCGATCCTCGGCAAGGGGATCAACATCGTGACGCGCCTTCGCCACGCGCTGCGCACGCCCGATGCGCTTCCGGGACCGATCGTCATTGACTGTAATCCGCTGCTCAACGTGCTGTCGTTGAACGCGGTGTTCGCGGCCGACCTGGTCGTCGTTCCCGTGTCGGCCGACTATCTATCGTTGAAGAGCGCTGGGCAGGTCGAGCGCGCATTGAATGCGCTCGAACCCGTGTTCAAGCAACGCGTGCCGCGCCGTTATTTGCTGACGCGTTATGACCGTCGGCGCAAAATGAGCGGAGCGATCGCCGAACGGATGCAGGAGTTGATCAGGCCGGAGGAGATCTGCGTGACGCGCATTCGCGAGGCGGTTCGATTGGCGGAGAGCCCGGCCGTCGGCCTGGACATCTTCCGCCACGCGCCCGAAAGCCGCGGCGCTGAAGATTACTCGGCGTTCTGCGACGAGTTAGTGAGCGCCGGGTTCGTGAATTGATGCCGGGCTCGCCGCGATCATGCCTATCACGCCTTCGATGTCGAGCGTTTCAAAGCGCCGTGGGACCGATTGCATCCGGCACTCGATGATTTCGCACTGGACGTACATTTGCATCAACCGTCGCTCGGCGTCGGCCTGCGACGGCGCCATAATCATGATGTTGTCGACGCGCTGACCGCTGCGCGTGCGTACGTTGAACCCGTAGCGAATCATGTCGAAACGCCTCCTCGTGTCCCTTGTGTCGGCTCGCCGGCTCGCCGCCGGCTCCCTTCAAACCCGTGGCGCTTGCCGTCGTCGGTCGGGGGACACGATCTTATGCAAATAGCATACCCGCCCGGCGAACGGTGACGCGTGTCGAAACCGGGGGGCGTTGAGTCGCATGCGGAAAGCCAGGCACCCGACTGGCTCGTAACATCATTGCGCCGAATGGCGGTAGTAGGCGCTCACATTGAGCCGCTATCCGCACCGCTGTTGGGTGGCGTCTCCTCCGACATTTATCGCGTCGAATTGCCAGGATCGACGATCTGCGTCAAACGCGCGCTGCCCCAATTGAAAGTCGCGGCCGAGTGGCATGCGCCGACGGAGCGAAACCGGAATGAGGTCGAATGGATGAAGGTCGCCGGCGCGATCGTGCCCGGCGCGGTTCCGGAAATCGTTGCCGAGGATGCAGAGGGCGGCGCGTTCGCGATGCGGTATCTGCCGCCGGATCGCTACCCGAACTGGAAAGAGCGATTGCGCGACGGCGACATCGACATCCGCATGGCGGCCGCGGTCGGAGATATGCTCGGCCGAATCCATTCAGGCACTGCGAACGATCCCGCGATCGCCACGCGGTTTGCACATGACGCAATTTTCGATGCGATCCGTCTGGAGCCGTATCTCGTCGCCACCGGCCGAGTGCATCGCGATCTGTCCGATCGGTTCGCGGCGCTCGTCGATGCGACACGCGCGCACAAACGGGCGTTGATCCACGGCGATTTCAGTCCGAAGAACATTCTGCTCGGCCCGAACGGGCCGGTCATCTTGGATGCCGAATGCGCGACGTGCGGCGATCCTGCGTTCGATCTCGCATTCGTACAAAACCATTTGCTGCTCAAAGGCGCGTGGCAGCCGCAGTGGCGCGCACGCTATGTCGATGCTTTCTTCGCGTTGGACGACGCCTACGGGCGGCACGTGAATTGGGAACCGCGCGCGACGCTCGCTGCGCGCACAGCGGCCTTGCTGCCTGGTTTGATGTTGGCGCGCGTGGACGGCAAGTCGCCCGTCGAATACCTGGAAAACGGCGTGGCAAAGGATGCGGTACGCCGGTTCGCCCGCGCTCTGCTTATCTCACCGGTTTCGGATCCGGGGCTGATTGCGAAGCGCTGGCTCGACGAGTTGATTGGATGAGTGCGTCGTCAATCACGCGCATTCGTGGGCGACGCGTGTTCGATTCGCGCGGAAGACCGACGGTCGAAGCCGAGGTCCAATTGGAAGGCGGCCCGATCGGCCGCGCCATTGCACCTTCCGGCGCATCGCGCGGATCGCGCGAGGCCATCGATTTGCGCGACGGCGGCGCGCGTTTCGGCGGCTACGACGTGATGCGAGCGGTGGCCAACATCGACGGTCCGATCGCTGCATTATTGCGCGGCGCCGATGCGGCCGAGCAGGCGCACATCGATCGACTGTTGATCGACGCCGACGGTACGCCGAACAAATCGAAGCTCGGCGGGAACGCGATCGTTGCCGTGTCGCTTGCGGTCACGCACGCCGCGGCTGCGGCGCGCAACATGCCGGTGTGGCAATACGTCGCGGGGGACCAACGCGTGACGCTGCCGTTACCGGAAATTCAAATTTTCGGCGGCGGCGCACATGCCGGACGACGCATCGACATTCAGGACCTGATGGTGATGCCGATCGGCGCACAGACCTTCGGCGAGGCGCTCGCAATGATCGCGGACATCTATCGCGCTGCCGGGACGCTGATGCAGGACGCCGGCAAGCTCGCGGGTGTCGCCGACGAAGGCGGTCATTGGCCGCTGTTCGATTCCAACGAAGACGCGCTGACGATGCTGGTGCGCGCAATCGAGCATGCCGGACTGCGGCCCGGTGTCGACGCGGCGCTCTCGCTCGATATCGCGGCGTCGGAGCTCGCTTCCGATGGACGCTACCGACTCGCGCTTGATGGACTCGATCTCGATCGCGACGGCATGGCCGAGCTCGTCTTGCACTGGCTCGAGCATTTTCCGATCGCGTCGATAGAAGATCCATTCGCCGAAGACGATGTGACGGGATGGAAACGATTCACTGCGGCGGCCGGTTCGCGCGCGCAGATCGTCGGCGATGATCTGTTGACGACGCACGCGGAGCGCGTTGTCGAGGCCGCCAGCGAGCATCTATGTAACGCAGCGTTGATCAAGCCGAATCAGGCGGGCACGGTGACCGAAGCGCGCGCGGCTCTCGAAGCGGCGAAGCGAGCGTCGTTTGGGACAATCGTCTCGGCACGCTCCGGCGAAAGCGAAGACGTGTCGATCGTGTATCTCGCCGTCGGATGGAATGCGGGTCAGATCAAGGTCGGATCGTTCGCTCGAAGCGAACGGATGGCGAAGTGGAACGAGCTTATTCGGATCGAAGAAGCGCTGGGAAACGATGCGCCCTACGCGGGTCACCGCGCGCTCGTTCGTTGAAACGTCCGTAGCTTTCAGCGCAGAATGTCGCCGGGAAATAACTTTTAAAAAGTCCAGCAACCGAAGGAGCCTCGCGATGAACTGCCCCAAATGCGGTACGACGATTGCCGATGGCGCAACGTTTTGCGGGAACTGTGGCGCGAACCTTGCGGTGGACCCCGGATCGTCGGCGTCGAGTCAACAGCCTAGTCAGAGCGCGTCAACTTCGCACAGCTCCGGCGCGACGCCGCCGTCGTCCGAAGCAATCTCGCGCCTGATCGATCGCGTCAAGGCGATCCTGTTGACACCGACCACCGAATGGCCGGTGATCGAGCGCGAGGCGGCAACAGCCGCTGACATCTATAAGGGTTACGTTGCGCCACTCGCCGCGATCGGCGCGATCGCTTCGTTCATCGGCTCGTCATTGATCGGTGTGGGCGGATTCTTTCGCGTCAGCGTCGGGGCGGCGCTCGTGCATGCGATCGTTGCTTACTTGCTCACCTTTGTCATCGTGTTTGTCGTGGCGTGGCTTGTCGACACGCTGGCACCGACATTCGGCGGTCAGCGCGATTCGTTGCGCGCGCTCAAGGTGACGGCGTACAGCTACACGCCGGCTTGGGTCGCCGCTGTGCTGAATCTCATTCCGGCGCTCGCGGTCCTCGGACTCATCGCTGCGCTTTACGGACTCTATTTGTTGTATCTCGGGCTGCCGGTGTTGATGCGTAATCCTGCGGAAAAATCGCTGTCGTACACGGTCGTCATCGTGCTGTGCGCGATCACCGTCGGTGCGATTTTCGCCGCGCTTTCCACCTGTTTTCTCGGGACTCCCGCGATGATGGGCACCGCGCGCGTCTAGGGCCTAGTCAACCGCGGCCGGATGCTTCAGTCGGCGGCTGCCGTCACCGGTCCGCCACCCTTCACCGGACGCGCGAGCCATACGACGGCGATCAGCAGCACGAACAGCACCGCGGACACAAAAAAGATATCGTTCGCCGACAGCATGAACGCCTGCTGATCGACGAGACGGTTCAACGCCTCGCGGCTTTGTTCGGGTGTCAATCCATTCGCCTGCATGTTCGCGAGCGCCTGCGCCGTTGACGGATCGTACGGCGTCATCCGGTCGACGAGTTGTGCGTGATGCAAGCTCGCGCGGCGGTCCCAAAACGTGGTCGCAATCGAAGTGCCAAATGATCCGGCGGTGATTCGCGCAAAGTTGAAGAGCCCCGATGCGCCGGGGATTCGCTCGGCCTCAAGCCCGGACAGGCTCAGTGTGACGAGCGGAACGAAGAAAATCGCCACCGCGGCGCCCTGGATGATCGTCGGGATCAGCAGCGTTTTGAGATCCGCGTTCGTGTTGAAATGCGAACGCATCAGAAGCACCAACGCAAAAATCGCAAACGAGCCGGTTGCGAAAATTCGCGGATCGACCTTGTTCAAATTCTTGCCGACGAGCGGCGTCAACAGGATCGCAAGCAAGCCGACCGGCGCGAGCACCCAACCCGCCATGGTGGCCGTGTAACCCATGAACTGCTGCAACCACAGCGGCAGCAGCACGACATTGCCGAAAAAGGCGCCATAGCCGAGCGACATTGCGACGGTGCTCGTCCAGAAATTGCGCCGAGCGAACAGCTTGAGATCGACGATCGGATGCGCTTCGGCCAGCTCCCAGATCAGGAAGATCGTAAACGTAACCACCGCAACGATAACAAGCGCGACGATACGGCTCGATTCGAACCAATCGAGGTCCTTCCCTTTGTCGAGCGTGATCTGCAACGCGCCGACCCACAGGACCAGCAAGACGAGTCCGACCCCGTCAATCGGCAATTTGACAGTGGGGGTTTCCCGCTTCTGGTAAATCAGCCACGTCACCGCCGCGGCGCCGAGGCCGACCGGAATGTTGATGTAAAAGATCCATGGCCACGAAATGTTGTCGGTGATCCAGCCCCCGAGCAGGGGACCGACGACTGGTGCGACGAGCGTCGTCATCGCCCACAACGCCAATGCAGTGCCCGCTTTCTCTTTCGGATAACTCGAGAGGAGCAGCGATTGCGACAGGGGAATCATCGGCCCGGCCACCGCGCCCTGAATGACGCGAAAGAGGATCAGCATCTCGATCGATGGCGCAAGACCGCACAGAAACGACACGATGACGAACAGCAGCACCGAGGCCATGAACAACCGTACTTGGCCGTAGCGCCGCGTAAGCCAGCCGGTGAGCGGCAGCGAGATCGCATTGGCAACGCCGAACGACGTAATGACCCACGTCCCTTGATCGGGCGACACGCCGAGATCGCCCGATATGGCCGGAATCGATACGTTGGCGATCGACAGATCGAGCACGTTCATGAACGTCGCCAGCGACAGCGCGACGGAGCCGAATACGAGCGCGCCGCCGGTCAGCGGACCGTGCGTGGCGCCGTTTGGCAGCGGCGGTGCCGTTCGATCCGCGGGTTTGGACGATGCCATCGCGCAATTCTGCTTCGTGCGTTAGAGCTGGTGATCGCGCGAAGCGACACCTGTCTTCTGATGCTCCGATCGTGCAAGGCGCGCCGGTGGCGCGTTGGGCGCGTTGTCGCGCTCGGCGACGTTCATACGGCTTGCTTCGTTGGCCGCAACGATCGCCTTGACGCGCTCCTCGGCGACCTTCTGCTCCGAACCGAAAACGTCGGTGGAATATGAAGGCGCGTCGTGCGCCAACTGTGGCAAACGTTCGCCGCCGCGATCGTGCGTGTCGACTTCAACGTCCATGGACAGTCCGATTTGCAGTGGGTGCGCGGCCAACTCTTGTGGATCAAGCGCGACCCTGACGGGAACGCGCTGGACGATCTTGATCCAGTTGCCTGTGGCGTTTTGCGCCGGCAGCAGCGCAAACGCCGATCCCGTTCCCGCGCCAAATCCAGCGACCTTCCCGTGGTACTCGACCTTACTGCCATAAAGGTCCGCCGTCAGCGTGACTGGCTGACCGACACGCATTGCGGCGAGTTGCGGCTCCTTGAAATTGGCCTCGACCCACACCTGGTCGAGCGGAATGATCGCCATCAACGGCGTCCCGGGGCTGACGCGTTGGCCGAGTTGCACGGCGCGCTTGGCGACAAATCCCGGCACCGGCGCCGGCAAAACCGTTCGGGAGTAAGTCAAGTAGGCATTGCGCAAATTCGCCGCTGCGTTACGCACGTCCGGATGATTTTCGATCGTCGTCCGATCAATGCGCGCGCGATTCGCCGCGAGCTCCTGCTGCGCCGCGACCAACGCGGCTTTGGCGCTGTTGGATGCATCACGCGCGTGCTGCAGCTCCTCGTTCGAAATGGCGCGAGAGTTTGCGAGCCGCTCGCGACGCGCCAGATCATTACCTGCCCTCGAGACGTCGGTTTCCCGCATCGTGACCGCGGCCTGCAATTGCGCAGTGGTCGCAAAGAGATTGCGAACTTCGCGTACGGTCCTTGCGAGTTGCGCTTCGGCCTGTTCGAGCGCAACGCTCGCATCGGACCGATCGAGTTGCACGAGAGGCTGCCCTGCTTTGACGAATTGCGTGTCGTCGGCGCCGATCGAGACGACGGTACCGGAAATCTGCGGCGTGATCTGGACGACATTGCCGCTCACATATGCGTCATCGGTCGATTGCACGTAGCGCAGCGCCAGTGCCCAATAGGCCCCGTACGCAAGGCCGATAACGGCAAACGCGCCGATTGCGATCCCCAACCAGCGCTTGCGGCGATTCCGTTCCGGTGTCGCAACAGGTACCTCGTTCTTCGCGGCAGGTGTC
Source organism: Casimicrobiaceae bacterium (assembly GCA_036505865.1). Taxonomy (GTDB): domain Bacteria; phylum Pseudomonadota; class Gammaproteobacteria; order Burkholderiales; family Casimicrobiaceae; genus VBCG01. The sequence continues at coordinate 117,899 of DASXSP010000049.1, read as the reverse complement.
TCGTTCTTCGTAGCAGATGTCTCGTTACTCATGAGGCTATTCCTTCCTCTATTCGAATGTCCGAATCGTTCAGTTCGTGGCAACGGGGGTTTCCAGCGCGTGCGCCACGCCCATAGTGACTGCGCACTCCAGCGTGCCGCGCGGTGCGTCCTCGAGCAGCCAGCTCTCGCCGTATGCGATCGTCGCGAGCGTAAGCGCGAAGAAAATCGCCGCGGCAAACCGCTTGAGCAGCCGGCGATTGCGGGCAGCCCGATAAAGATTGAGATGTGTTGGATGTGAGAGAGTTGCCATGCTGCCTTCCTTTCCTTCAATTTCGAGTCCGCTTCGTTGCTGGGCGGACCTTTGTCGTGCGACGGTCACTTTTGCTGCCGCGGCTGAGAATGCCTAGGCAACAATTTGAACAAAAAATCAGGCGTTAACAAGCATCCGTGAAAGCAATGTCTCCAATTGTCGTGCTTCGGTTTTGGTAAATCCGTGCATGAATCGGTTAAGAACGTTTACGTATGCCGCGACGAGTTTGGGGTAAACGGCCTTCCCTTCCGGCGTCAATTCGAGAATGACCTTCCGGCGGTCGTTCGCGCATCGCGCACGCCGCAGCAATCCCTTGCGCTCCAGGCGGTCGAGCATTCGCGTCATTGCGCCCGGATCGTACGAGACCCCTTTGCAGAGCTGCGACGCCGAATCCACTTCGCCGCTCGCCAGATTCATAAGAATCACGAATTGCGCGCCGGTGATGTCCAACGGTGCGAGCTCGCGGTCCAGTGCTTCGTGCATTGCCATCTTCACTCGGGACAGCAGCCGGCCGATCCCATTGCCAGGGTTGAAAGTTTTCGGGTCGTAGATCGCGGCCATTGAGCCTCTCGAGCTTTACTGCGACGGTGTCGCTATTATGCTTGCCTAAGCAGTCATTGTCAAGGCTTTTGTTGCCCAGCCCCCTCCAGTCATCCTGAGCGGGCCGAAGGACCTGCTTTTGCCTTGCTGCTGCTCCGAAAAAAGCAGGTCCCTCGGCTTCGCCGACATTTCGCTGCTGTCATCCTGAGCGCAGCGAAGGACCTGCTGTTTTCAGGTCCCTAGCAGGAATTGGACGAGCTCCGCGAAGCCCTTTCCTGACTCCGCCTCGGTGACGTACGCAGGCGGGGTCGGGATCCGGGCGAGAAACGTGCGCACGTTCGCCACGCCGACCGCGTTGGGAAAGAATGCGAACATCGGCGCATCGTTCGGCGAGTCGCCGATAAAAATGCAGTGCTCCCGTTCAACGTCGAGCTCGTAGCCAAAGGCTTCATGCAGGAAAATCCGCGTCATCGCGAGCTTGTCGTATTCGCCGAACCAGCCGTTGACGTGAATCGAGCTTTGCTTTGCGGTCAATCCATGCGCGCGCATGAGCGCAACGATGCGGTCGACATGAGCCGGTGGAAGCCGCTCGACGTCTTCGCAATAGTCGATCGCGAGATCGGTCTCGCGGTAAGGCTGATCGGACGCGAGAGCGCATCCCGGGACGGCGCGCAAAATTTCGTCGGCGATCGCGGCAAGCTTCGCCCGTCGCGCTTCGCGTTCGGGCTCCGAAATCGCAAAACGCCGAATCAGCCTGCGCGCTTTCGCGTCGTAGCGCATGTAGAACGCGCCGTTTTCACCGACGACGCCATCGACCGGCCACATCCGCGCGATGTGATCGCACCATCCAGCCGGCCGTCCCGTGACCGGCACGACCACTTTACCTGCGCGCTGCAGGTTCTCGAGCGCGGTGTAGGCGAGAGCGGTGATGCGGCCGTCGGTCGACAACGTATCGTCGATGTCGGTCAGGACAACGCGGATGCCGCGCCGCAGCGCATCGGGCATCGTCGCAAGCGGCTGGGGTGGCCCGGCGGCGCTCACGCATGCACCCCTACGCGCTCTGCCACGTAATCGGCGACGCGCGCGCGGTCATTTGCACTCATCGACAACCCGCATTTCGTGCGTCGCCACAGCACGTCTTCGGCGGTACGCGCCCATTCGTTGACGACGAAATGATCGATTTCGCGCGCCGTCAATTGGGCGCCGAAGTTTTCGCCGAGATCCGACGGCGTTTCTGCATCGCCCAAGACGCGCGGCGCCAAGCTACCGTGCCGCCGTGCAAGCGCGCGTAAAAGATCGGCCGGCATTCCACGGTACTGCGCGCAAAGCCGCGCGAAAAACGCGTTGCGATCGCCGCCCATTTCGCCGCCTGGCAACGGCGCTCCGCTTGTCCACGCCGGTTTGATGTCCGGGAAAAAGGGCGCGAGATCGGAGAGCGCCTGCTCTGCGAGCTTGCGATACGTCGTGATCTTGCCGCCGAATATCGACAGGACCGGCGCGCGACCGGGCGTTCCATATTCCGCGTCGATCTTGAGCACGTAATCGCGCGTGACCGCGGAGGGGTCCTGCGAGCCGTCGTCGAACAAAGGGCGCACGCCGCTGTACGTCCAAACGATGTCGCTGCGCTCGAGGCGACGTTCAAGATAGCCGTTGACGAGATCGAGCAGATAGTCGATTTCGTCGTTGGCAATGACCGGACGCTCGTAGTCGTCGACGGGAACGTCCGTTGTGCCGATCAGCGAATAACGTCCCTCGTACGGAATGATGAAGATGATCCGATTGTCGGCGTTTTGCAGAATGTACGCGTGCGCTTCGGGATGGACTTGCGGGACGACGATGTGGCTGCCTTTGACGTGGCGAACGCTGGCCCGCATCGGCTGCGTCGTAACGCTGTTCAGCACGTCCTTGACCCAGGGCCCGCCAGCGTTCACGAGCGCGCGCGCAGCAATCTCTTCGGATTTGCCGTCGGCAGTTTGCAACGTTGCCCGCCAAACGCCTTCGATGCGACGCGCACGGACGAGTCGTGTGCGGACGCGGATACGCGCGCCCAGCGCTTGCGCGTCGATGGCATTGATAACCACAAGCCGTGCGTCGTCGACGCGCGCATCCGCGTAGACGAAACCGCGATGAAATCCCGGCTTGAGCCCTGCACCCCAACGACTGCCGGCGAGACGCACGCCGAACGATTTCGGCAATGTCATCTTGCCGCCCAGGCGATCGTAGAGAAACAGCCCCACACGAATCATCCACGCCGGCCGCAGATGCGGCTCGTGCGGCAACACGAACGCGAGCGGTTCGACAAGGTGGGGCGCCGCCTGCAGCAACACTTCACGCTCGGCGAGCGATTCGGCGACGAGTCGGAACTCGCGGTACTCGAGATAGCGGAGACCGCCGTGGATCAGCTTCGTGCTTTGCGATGACGTGTGCGCGGCCAGATCATCGCGCTCGACCAGCAGCACCGACAGGCCGCGACCTGCGGCGTCGCGCGCAATGCCTGCGCCGTTGATGCCGCCGCCGATCACCAGCAGGTCGTAGGGCCGGTCGTTCATGCGATCTCGCGCGCCGGATTCTACCGGATGCGTTACGATCTACGTTCGCCCCAGTATCGCGAACGCCTATGAACATCGTCCCTGAAATCGCCGCGCTCGACGCCGACATGCGCGCATGGCGCCATCATTTGCACGCGCATCCCGAAACCGCATTCGAAGAAGTTGCGACGAGCGCTTTCGTCGCGGACAAGCTTCGCGCGTTCGGTCTTGAGGTTCACACGGGACTTGCGAAGACCGGCGTTGTCGGCGTTCTGCGCGCGGGCAACGGCACGGACGCGATCGCGTTACGCGCCGATCTCGACGCGCTGCACATCCACGAGCAATCCGGCGTTGCCCATATTTCGCGTAATCCGGGCCGGATGCACGCCTGCGGCCACGACGGCCATACGACGATGTTGCTTGCCGCGGCGAACGCGTTGAATGCGCGGCGTAATTTCCACGGTACCGCGTACTTCATCTTTCAGCCCGCCGAAGAGAACGAGGGCGGGGGCCGCGTGATGGTGGAGGAGGGGCTGTTCGAACGGTTTCCTGCACGCGCGGTATTCGGGATGCACAACTGGCCGCGGCTTCCGGCGGGTACGTTCGCGATGCGGGCAGGACCGTTGATGGGCGCTTACGACGTATTCGAAATCATCGCCACGGGCAAGGGCGCGCACGCAGCGATGGCATATCAAGGCAAGGATCCGATGCTCTTCGCCGCGCACGCGATCCATGCATTGCAAACGATCGTCTCGCGCAATCTGCATCCACAAGACGCCGGCGTCGTCAGCGTTACCCAGGTTCATGCCGGTGATACGTGGAATGTGATTCCCGAGCAGATCGTGCTGCGCGGCACCGTTCGGACGTTCAAGGCCGACGTACAGGATTTGATCGAGCAGCGGATGCGTACGCTCGTCGACGGTATCGCGGCGATGTTCGAGATGACGGCAACGCTCCGCTACGAGCGACGGTATCCAGCCACCGTCAACAGCGAACGGGAAACCGGTTACGCCGCCGTCGCGGCAGCCGCGGTTGTCGGCGCCGACAATGTCGACACGAATCCGACGCCCGAAATGGGCAGCGAAGATTTTGCGTTCATGCTGCAGGCGAAACCGGGTTGTTATGTTTGGCTTGGCGCGGGCAACGGTGCGGCGACGCCGAACATCCACAATCCGCGTTACGATTTCAACGACGACGTGCTCGCGATCGGCGCGAGTTACTGGGTGACACTCGCCGAGCAACAATTGACTGCGAAGAAAGTGTGAAGATCGCGTCGGTGTAGGACACTCACCGACGTACGTCCATCGTTGCGCCGTATAGAATCGAGCGGTCCGTTCGCGACCGCTCTGATCGCGCCGGACATCAGACGCAAATACGCAAGACGGCAGCTTGCGCGTGCATGCGTCGACAATATCAATTTCGATCGCTGCCAGGAGGAGGCCTTCCATGACCCAGGCTTTGCGACGCCGCACGCGGCGTCACTGGATAGCTGCGTCGCTCGCTACAGCCGCAAGCATCGTGTCGTTCGCGATTGGACCCAACGCGTTCGCCAAAGCGACGCTTGATTTCGACATCCGCACGCTATCGACACGGCCCGACACGGTCACTGGCGGCGACGTGCTGATCGAAGTCGCCGTGCCGCAAAACGTGCCGCGAAAGAAGGCGATTGTCTTCGCGAACGGCACCAATATCACTTCGACGCTCCACTGGGACGAGAGCACGCGCACGTTGACGGGTCTTGTCACGGGACTTCGCTTGGGCGCCAACGAAATCTCCGCCAGCTCAAACGGCAACGGCAACGGCCGACCGACTGCATCGCTCGCGATCGCGAACTATCCGATAACGGGTCCCGTGTTCTCCGGTCCGCACGAAACGCCGTTCAAGTGCGAGACGACGACGTTTGGTTTTCCCGATGGCACGCGGCCGTTGGGCAGTCCGCTCGACGCCGATTGCTCGATCGCCACACGCGTCGACTATTTCTATCGCAGTTCGGCCAACACCTGGAAGCCGTTGACAAATCTCGCCGTGTATCCGGCCGATCTCATCACGACGACGACCAACGAGGGCAAGACGGTTCCGTTCATCATTCGGCTCGAAACCGGCACAGTCAACCGAGCGATCTACCAAACGGCGATGCTCGACGATCCGAAGAGCGGCATCACACCCGGTCTCTTCCAGCGCTCCAATAGCTGGAACGGACGATTGGTGTTCCAGTTCGGGGGCGGTTGCACCGGGGGGTGGTATCGACAGGGCTCGTCGACGGGTGGCGTTACCGACACCGTCATCCTGGGCATGGGGTACGCGATGGCGTCGTCGTCACTCAACGTATTCGGCAATAACTGCAATGACTTGTTGACGTCCGAATCGCTGATGATGACGAAGGAGCGGTTCATCGAGACGTATGGCGTGCCGACATACACGATCGGCTTCGGCTGTTCAGGCGGCTCGTATCAACAACATCAAGCGGCCGACAACTATCCGGGACTGCTCGACGGCATCATCCCCGGCTGCAGCTTTCCCGAGGTCAATTTCGCGACCGTTCATTCGATTACCGACGCACGTTTGATCGGCAATTATTTTCTCAACAAGGCAACGGTCCCGTGGACCGACGAACAGAAGCGGCAAGTCGTGGGCTTTTACGGTCTCGTGACGATGACGACGTCGACGGTGTACGAAGGAGCGCTGCGCATTTCGCCGACGGGATTCTGCCCCAGCGTGCTCCCCGTCGCCGAACGCTATAACCCGCTCACCAACCCGGGTGGCGCTCGTTGCGATGTTTACGATCACGCCGTCAATGTGTTTGGGCGTGATCCCGTTACGCATTTTGCATTGCGGCCGCTCGACAATGTCGGCATCCAGTACGGACTGGCGGCATTGAAGCGCGGAACGATCACGGTGGATCAGTTTCTCGATCTCAATGAGAAGGTCGGCGGTTACGATTTCGACGGCAATTTCCGCGTTGCGCGCACCGTCGGCGATACACCGGCGATACGCGCCGCGTATCGCAGTGGACGCTTGACGAACGGAGGCGGCGGGCTTCGCGATGTGCCGATCATCGATTATCGTGCATATGCGGACGACGATCTCTCTGGCAATATCCATCTGCGTTATCACTCGTTCTCGATGCGCGAGCGGCTGAAGAAGGCCAACGGCGACGCCGACAATCAGGTAATGCTGGTCGAAGATAGTCGCTACGGCCTCTATAGCTCCTCGAGCCCGCTGCTGCAGTTCGCGCTTAGGAAGATGGATCAGTGGATCGCAAACATTCAGGCCGACGACACCGACATTCCGCAGCATCAGAAAGTCGTTCGTGACAAACCGGCGGATTTAAACGAAGGATGCAATACACGCGCGGCAACTCCGACTTTCATAGCGGAAAACCAAACGCGCGATCCGAGCCTGCAATGCGAAGTGCTCTATCCGTCGGCGCCGGCGCCGCGCGAGGTTGCCGGAGCAAGCATCGCGGGTGACGTCATCAAATGCCAGTCGCGTTCCATCAACCCGGCGGAATATCCGAGCATGACGGCGACGCAATTCTCGCGTCTGCAAAGCATCTTTCCGGCCGGCGTGTGTGATTGGTCGCAGCCCGGCATCGAGCAACAACCGCTTGCGGGTGCGTGGCAATTTTTCTGATGTTAGCCGGCGTGGTAAGAAGGCGGGCCTGCGGGTCCGCTTTTTTTTGCGTTGCGCCAAGCGTGCCCCTACAACTTGCTGCCCTCTGCTTTGAGACAATGTCTTACACCACGTCGGTGGGCAGGCCGACAGTAAAAATCCAACGCAAAGCCTATTGTGGATCTTCCATGGCGAAACCAGCGCGGCCATTGTGACCGCGCCTAACCATCGGAGGTTAATGTATGAGGACCACGTTCAAGACCGTGCTTGCACTCGCAGGCGTCGTCGTTGCGACGCAGGCCGCAGCACAGGTCACCTTTTACGAGCGCGAAGACTTTCGCGGCCGATCGTTTACCGTCGATCGTCCTCTATGGAACATGGACCGCGTGGGCTTCGACGACAAGGCCTCGTCGGCCATAATCGAATCCGGCAATTGGCAGGTGTGCGAAGACCCTGGCTTCCGCGGCCGATGCGCCGTTCTGCAGCCGGGCCAATATCGGACGCTAAGGGAAGTCGGCCTCAATAACGACATTTCTTCCATCCGTCCGGCTGAAGGGCGCGCCGATTATGGCTACAACAACCGCGAGCGTTACAACGTCGCGCAGAATGACCAGTATCGCCCGCGTGGCGACGAGCGGGTCGTCGAAGTACCGGTGACATCGGTACGCGCGGTTGTCGGCCCGCCCGAACAACGTTGCTGGGTCGAGCGTCAGGAGGTCGAAGGGCGGGGTGCCCCTAACATCGGCGGTGCGATCGCCGGTGCGGTGATCGGCGGTGTTCTCGGCCACCAAATTGGCAGCGGACGAGGCAGAGACGTTGCAACGGCAGGCGGCGCAGTCGCCGGCGGCGCGATCGGCGCGAACATCGGCCGGAACGGCGAAGTCTATAGCCAGGATGTACAGCGATGCACGAGCGTTCCGAGCAACGCACCACCGGACTACTGGGACGTGACGTACACGTTCCGCGGCCAAGTGCACCACGTTCAAACGAGCGCGCCACCGGGCCCGACGATCATGATCGACGCCAATACCGGGGAACCGCGGATGTAGAATCACCCCCACGCGTTTGACTTGGAACGAACGCGGCTCTGTCGGGCCGCGTTTTTTTGCGTCAACCGAAAACCGCGCGGCGCCGCGCCAGGCTTTCTTCGGGCCAATAATTGTCGCGATTGTAATATTCGTGCACCGCGTGCGCGCCCGGCGGAATGACGACCCACGGTTGCTTCGACATCGTGAAAATATGGATGTCCGGCGGAAACCGGTCCGGTTCGTCGAGCGTTCCGACGCGAACGAAGCGAAACTTGTCACCCGCTCCCGCGTAATTGCTCCAAAGCGCAATCCGACACGCCGGACAACGAAAAATCTTCTGCCCCTTGCCGCTGTTCGACGGCGTGTTGACCGCTTCGGGCGCGCCGGACAAGATCACCACGCGATCCGCTTCGATGAGCGCGTTCAACGCGAATGACGCGCCTGTTTCACGCTGACACCAACGGCAGTGGCAGCAATGGACGAACAGCGGCTTGCTCACCATTCGATAGCGGACCGCGCGGCATGTGCAGCCGCCTTCGAACGACAGATCTTTTTCGTCGGTCATCCGGAACCTCCTATCGATTGCGAGATGCGACGTCGCGATAGCTCTTCCACCATGCCGCGGCGTCTTGCTGAGTCCACGCGAGCCCGGTCGATACCCGGTCCAACGCGAGGACGACGATCTCCATCGTTTGCGGTCTCCGTGACCGCTCCTTTTCGAGGCACGCGGCAATCAGCGCGTCGAGCGCTTCAGGCACGCTCGGATTGATCGCGGAGACTCTCGGTGCGGGCGTGTGCAGCACTTGATTGCTGATCTCGAGATTATCGTCACCGGGAAAGATCGGCTTGCCGGTCAGCAGAAAATACCCGACGGCGCCCGAGTCGCGGATTCCGTAATACGCCCAGAACCCGAGGCCGATCAGCAGCACACCCATCAATATTGTCGCCGCGTCGCGCCACGACTCGGTTTCGACCAAGTCGGCAATGATGTTCGGTATGGCGTTGGCAGGCGCCTCGGGATCGCCGACGCCGATGTCGAGGGTCGGCGCTTTGTCGGCGTGCCGCTCGGGCGATGGCTTGTTTTCGCTCCCCATATGCGACGTGTTCGGCTCGGCGCGGCGAGTAACCGCGCCGACGAATCAGTTCCCGGGCCGCGTCATCGCAGCGGGATCGACCAGGCGGTCGAAGTCCTCCGCGCTCAGCAGTCCAAGCTTTTCCGCGGCTTCGCGCAAGGTCAGATTCTCGCGATGTGCGCAAAGGGCGATCTTGGCCGAATTTTCATAGCCGATGTGCGGATTGAGCGCTGTGACGAGCATCAGCGAGCGTTCGACGTTCTCGCGGATTTGCTCGCGATTGGGCTCGATGCCGCGCGCGCAGCGAACATCGAACGATGCGAGCGCGTCGGCTAACAGCTCGATCGATTCGAGCGTTGCCTGGAGCATTACCGGCTTGTAAACGTTCAACTGGAAATGACCTTGCGAACCGGCGAACGCGACCGTCGCATCGTTGCCGAACACGCGCGTCACGACCATCGTCAGCGCTTCGCTCTGCGTGGGATTGATCTTGCCCGGCATGATCGACGAGCCCGGCTCGTTGTCGGGAATCGAGATCTCGCCCAAGCCTGCGCGTGGACCGCTTGCATGCAACCGAACGTCGTTCGCGATCTTCATTGCCGCGATTGCCAGCGTGCGCACGGCCGCACTGGCATTCACGATCGCGTCGTGCGCGGAGAGCGCCGCGAATTTGTTGCGTGCAGCGACAAACGGCTTGCCCGTCTCCCGCGCGATCGCCGCAGCGACTTCATCGCCAAAACGCGGATGCGCATTAAGGCCCGTGCCGACCGCCGTTCCACCGAGCGCCAGCGGATACAGCCTCTCACGCGCCGATTCGATCACTTCGCGCGCATCGTCCAACTGTGCGACCCAACCCGAGATGATCTGCCCGAGCGTTACCGGTGTCGCATCCATCAAGTGCGTGCGGCCGATCATCACGATGTCGGCAAACGCGCGCGCCTTGGCGTCCAGCGTGTCGCGGAGCGCGCCTACCGACGGCAGCAGCTTCGCATCGATCAGGTCGACCGTCGCGATGTGCATCACCGCCGGAAACGCGTCGTTCGATGATTGCCCGCGATTGACGTCATCGTTGGGATGAATCGGCTTCTTGGCGCCAACGACACCGCCCGCGAGTTGAATCGCGCGGTTGCCGATCACTTCGTTGGCGTTCATGTTCGACTGCGTTCCCGACCCGGTCTGAAATACGACGAGCGGAAACTCGACGTCCAGACGACCGTCGATCACCTCCTGCGCCGCCCGCGAAATCAGCGCAACTTTGTCTTGGGCAAGCTCGCCTAGAGCGCCATTCACTTCGGCGGCGCACTTCTTGAGGATGCCGAATGCACGAATCACCGGGCGACCCCATCGAAAGCGGTCGACACCGATAGGAAAATTGTCGATCGAGCGCTGCGTCTGCGCGCCCCACAGACGGTTTGCAGGCACGCGGACTTCGCCGAGCGCGTCCTTTTCGACGCGATATTGGTCCATGACAAATATCCTACGCCATCGCGCCTCGGCCTCCTTGCAAATTCGTACTCAAACGAACATCCGTCGCCGGCCTCGTGTCGCGATTCGCGTTTGCCGTCGATCCCCGCTTCGCAGGGCCCCTCGCCGGCCGCTCACGCGACGACTGCGTCGCGCGTGTGCCGCGCGATCATCAGCTCCTCGTCGGTCGCGATGACATAGGCGGGTACGCGGCTCGCCGATCGGGTGATGCGCTTCTTGCTCGCAGCGTTCGCTATTTCATCGACTTCGAAGCCGAGCCACTGCACGGAACGAAGAATTTGCGCGCGAACCGGCGCGGCGTTCTCGCCAATGCCGCCCGTGAACACGAGCGCATCCAAGCCTTGGAGTGCAGCCGCGAGCGAGCCCAGCTCGCGCACGGCCCGATAGCAGAAAAGGTCGATCGCGAATTTGGCGCGTGGTGCCTCGGAGGCGAGCAGCGTGCGCATGTCGGACGAGACGCCGGATACACCGAGAAGGCCGGATTTCCGGTACAGAAGGTCCTCGATCGCGCGCGCATCCATCTTGAGCTCGTCCTGCAGGTACAACACGACGCCGGGATCGAGCGCGCCCGTGCGTGTGCCCATCACGAGCCCGTCGAGCGCGGTAAAGCCCATCGTCGTCGCGATGCTCGAACCCGCCTGGATCGCGCACATCGATGCGCCGTTACCCAAATGCGCGACGATCACACGACCTCTCGCTGCCGCGGCGTCGACCGATGGCAGCTCGCTTGCGATGAACTCGTACGACAAGCCGTGGAAGCCGTAACGTCGCACGCCGCGCTCCCCGAATTCCAAAGGCAGCGCAAATGTTTGCGCTAGTGGCTGTTGCGTGCGGTGGAACGACGTGTCGAAACATGCAACCTGTGGCAGCGTAGGCGCTTCATTCGCAATCGCGCGTATCGGCGCCAAATTGTGCGGCTGATGCAGCGGCGCCAGGGGGATCAGCGCTTCCAGCTCGCGCAGAACCGCTTCGCCGATACGCACCGGCCGGTCGAATCGAACGCCGCCGTGAACGACACGATGGCCGACGGCGACGACGCGGTGCTGCGCAAGATCACGCTCGATGAAGTGCAGGAGAAATGCCGTCGCGCCCGCGTGATCGAGCGTGTTCGCGGTCCATGCGCGTTGGCCGACGATGCCGCCGTCGGCACTGCGAGCGATGAATCGTGGCGCTTCGGTCAGTCCTTCGATCTGCCCGCGCGCCTCGAGCGCGAGCATTGTGCCGTCCAACGCATACAACGAAAACTTGAGGCTCGATGAACCTGCGTTTAGAACGACGAGCGCATCGGCCATCGTGTGTCCGGAAAGCCCGCTTAGACGAGCGGCCTCGCGGCCAAGCGTCGGCTGTGCGCCACTAGCATCATCACGGCCGTCGATGCGAGCCGCGTGCGGACGGGATCGGCGCGCGATGTCAACGCGATCGGAACGCGGGCGCCGAGCACGATACCGGCGCTATCGGCCCCGGCAAGGTATTGGAGCTGCTTCGCGAGAATATTGCCGGATTCAAGATCGGGTACGAGCAGGACATCCGCTTCGCCGGCGACCGGCGACACGATTTTTTTCGTCGCTGCTGCGCTCGCGCTTATCGCATTGTCGAAAGCCAATGGACCGTCCAGCACGCCACCCGTTATTTGTCCACGATCGGCCATCTTGCACAGCGCCGCAGCGTCGACCGTCGATTGGATTTTTGAATTGACCGTCTCGACCGCCGACAGGATTGCAACTTTCGGTTTCGCGATACCGAGCACGCGCGCAAGATCGATGGCGTTTTGCGCGATGTCGGCCTTGACGTCGATGTCGGGCGCAATGTTGATCGCCGCGTCGGTGACGAACAAAAGGCGCGGGTAGGTCGGCACGTCGATCACAAATACGTGGCTGATGCGGCGCGCCGTACGCAAACCCGTGGCGGTGGGAACGACCGCACCCATCAGCTCTTCCGTGTGCAGGCTGCCTTTCATCAGCGCGTCGACACCCCCGGCGCGGGCGAGCTCGACCGCCTTTTGCGCGGCGGCGTGACTGTGCTCCGTCGAAACAATTTCATAGCGCGCCAGATCGACGTTTTCCGCAAGCGCCGCTGCACGGATTTTCTTTTCGGGTCCGACCAACACCGGCACGATCATCTTGCGCTTCGCGGCTTCAAGGGCGCCGAGCAGCGAGTCGCGATCGCATGGATGCACGACGGCGCAGCGGATCGGCGCTAGCGCTTCGCAGCGACGCAGCAGCGGCGCGAAGCCATCATTGCGACGCAATACGATCTCCGGCGTCGCGACGTTCGAATAGGCGATCGATCTCGGTGGTGCCGTGACGACGACAATTCCTTCGACGAGCGTCGCGTCATGCTGATTGATGCAACGGCAATCAAACTCGATTCGCTGGCCCTCGACGTGCTTGGCGCGTGCAGATACGGTGACCGTCAGCTTGTCGCCGACACCGATCGCGCCCGCATAATGAAGTTGCGTCCGGACAATCGCAGACCCGGGTCCGGGAAAGCGCCGCAATAGCAGGTTTGACACGAGCGCGGCTGCCGCCGCTCCAGGCGCCGTGGGCCCGTCGTTTGTGGTCGCACCCTCGATATGCGCCGGGTCGATCGCGCCCGCCGCAACCGCAAGCGCTTCAATTTCGGTGACGCTCAACTGCCGCGAGAGCGTCTCGCTGTGGCCGACGACGATTTCATCGAACGTGAAGTTTCGAACATCGTCCATCGGGTCGCATTGAATTACGCGGCGGGTGCCGTGTGCTTTTCACGTCCCTTGCGCCGCGCGGTTGCGCTTTGCAGCGGACGGGCACGCGCCGGAACGCGTTCGGTAATCGGCAACAAGCGTCGCAATTCGGTGATCAGCGCGCGCTGCCGCTCGTCGACGATTCCCGCAGCCTCCAAGGCATTGAACATTGCGTGGAGCTTACGCCGGTCGCTGCCGCTCCGCGCCAGACGCGGCAACGAACGCTTCGCTTGCGTCGGCTCGAATTCGACGACGATCGTTCCCTCGTGAAGCAAGCGCCGAAGCTCGTCTTCGGTAAGCCCTTTCAGAATCCCGGTCGGTGCGAGGAGCTCGCGCGTGTGCTCCATCTGCGCCAACCGGCGCACGCCGCCGCCTGCCTTCGCGATCAACATCCCGGCGCGCACAACGGCCTCCGGCAAACCGCCCTTATCGACCTCGTCGAGTACCTGGCGCACCGCTGGCACCGCGCGTGGATCGAAACGAGTTTGTCTGCGAATGTCGGCGCGTTGATCGGCCATCTGCAGCGACCACATGTTGCCGTAGACCTCGTAGAACGCCGCCTCGCTCGCGGCGTCACGTAAGTCGCGATAAAGATCCAGCCCTGCGCTGACGTACTCGGCATAGAGATGCTCGACGCTGCGGCCGGCGTTCGTGTCGCTTCTGGGATTCCGATAGGTTTGAGCGAATGCCGCTGCGAACGGCAACGCCGCCAGGAACGGGTTGCGGTCCGAGAACATCCAGCGCTGCGCGCGCAGCGGATGCCATTCGCGCATCAGCTTGGCGGCCCATTCCGGCGTTGCCTCGCGCATCGCCGGACGCAGCAGCAACTCGTATGCGCGCTCGTTCAGCTCCGACAGCGCTGCGACCGCCTCGAATGGTTTCTCATCAACCCGATCGAACTTCTGCATCTTCTTCAAATCCTCGAGCCGCCGCTCGTGAAGCGTGACGTCGTATTCGACCTCGCCATCCGGCTTTTGAATCTCTTCGATGTGCATGCCGTACAGCCCGGGCGGCAGCTGTTGAATGTATTTCAGCACCTCGATGATCTGCGTGTGCTCCTTTTTTGCGACTTTGCCCGAGACGAAGATGCCGAGATGACCGATGTCCGCATGAATCAGTCCGACGATCGTCTGACCGTTGGCCTTGATCTCTTCCGTGCTCGAGTAGATATCACTGATCCAGTTGAACGCCTGCTGCGGCGGCGTGATGTTGTCGCCCATCGATGCGAATACGATGATCGGCTGCTTGATTGTCTTCAGATCGAAATAGCGTCCCGGGCCGAGGCGCGCCTCACCTTGCGTCAGCTTGTTGCCGATGAAGAGATTGTTGACGATCCAGCGGATCTCTTCCTCGTTCATCAAGTAATAGCCGCCCCACCAGCGCTCGAAATCAAGAAAACGCTCCGGCTCGACGTCAATGTTGTCGAAGAGGTGGTAATACTTGTCGAACAACGTGTTGGCCGGATTCAAATATTCGAAATTGTGGACGAGATTGGCGCCGTCGAACTTGCCGCCGCCCAAGTCGCTCGCGAACAGCGACAACCACGAGCCGCCGAGCAGTCCGCCGGCGTAACGCATCGGGTTGTCGCCGTCGTTGCCCGCCCAGTACGACATCGGCGCGCCGTTGATGACGAGCGGTCCCGTCATGTCGGGGCGCGCGGCTGCGAGCATCATCACCGCCCACCCGCCCTGACAATTGCCGATCAGCACCGGCTTAGCGCTTTCAGGATGGCGTTGGGCGACGATCCGCACGAATTCCGCTTCCGCGTCGGTGACGTCGGCTAATGTCTGCGTGGGTTCCGGATCCGGATAGAAGATCACGAAATAAACCGGATGACCCGCTTTCAGCGCGACGCCGACTTCGGAGTCCTCCTTGAAGCCGCCGATGCCGGGGCCGTGACCCGCGCGCGGATCAATGATGATGAACGGCCGCAATGCATTGTCGACGACGACATTCTTCGGCGGCAAGATTCGCACGAGCGCGTAGCCGACGGGGCGTTCGAACGTGCGCGCGTCGGCCAGTATTTCGTACTCGTACGCGAGTAGCGGGGGCTTGCCTGCCTGCTCGTGCGCGATCCAGTTGTTCCCGCGTTTGCGCAACGTATCGAGGAAGATCGTTCCGCGCTGAACGAAATCAGCGGCGTATTGAAACCAATCGGCGCACAACTGTTGCGGACCCTTGACCGTGTGGGCGGTTTGCAAGAAGTCTTGCTGCGCTTTGCGCACGCGCTGGGCATAAGCGTTGGACGCATCTTTGATCCGCCGATCCAGCACTGTCGCGACGTTGCGCGAGATGTCGATCGAACGATCGACGGTCGTGTTCAGGTCGGGCATGACGCTCTCCGGTATCGATGGTGCACTGCAACATCGTACCAGTCCGCGTCGAAGACACCGCAGCAGCGCTTGAACAGCGCGTCAGCCGATGTACGCCGTCTGCCGGTGTCGTGGCGCTAGGCGCGATGACGCAATTTGCGAATCGCTTCGAGCTGCGCGAGCGCAATCGCAAGCTCGGCCTCGGCGTGTGCGATTTCCTCTTTCGACGTCTTGTTTTGCATCGCTTCTTCGGCCGCCCGTTTGGCATCGAGCGCTGCCTTCTCGTCCAAGTCCTTCGCGCGAATGGCAGTGTCGGCGAGTACGGTTACCAGATGTGGCTGCACTTCCAGATAGCCGCCTTGGACGAAGACGAGCTCCTCTTCCGCCGTGCCGGGGACCTTGATGCGCACGGCGCCGGGCTTGATCTGCGTCAAGAGCGGCGTGTGCCGTGGATAGATACCAAGCTCACCGACGACGCCCGGCAGAACGACGAATTCGGCTTCACCGGAGTAGATCTGCTCCTCGGCGCTGACGACGTCAACGTGGATCGTGTTGGCCATGAATGCGTTCCGTTATCGCGCTATTGCAGTGTCTTGGCCTTCTCGAACGCTTCCTCGATCGGGCCCACCATATAAAACGCCTGCTCCGGCAGGTGATCACACTCGCCTTTCACGATCATGTCGAAGCCCTTGATCGTGTCTTTGAGCGGGACGATTTTTCCGGGCGTGCCGGTGAACACTTCGGCGACGTTCAGCGGCTGCGACAGGAAGCGCTGGATCTTGCGCGCCCGCGACACCGCTAACTTGTCTTCGGGTGACAGCTCGTCCATTCCGAGGATCGCGATGATGTCGCGGAGCTCCTTGTAGCGTTGCAGCGTCGCTTGGACGCCACGTGCACATTTGTAATGCTCGTCGCCGACGACCAACGGGTCGAGCTGGCGACTCGTCGAATCGAGCGGATCCACGGCGGGGTATATGCCAAGCGCGGCGATGTCGCGCGACAACACGACCGTCGCATCCAGGTGGCCGAACGTCGTTGCGGGCGAAGGATCGGTCAAGTCGTCCGCCGGGACGTACACCGCCTGAATCGACGTGATCGACCCGGTCTTCGTAGAGGTGATCCGCTCCTGCAGTCGGCCCATTTCCTCTGCGAGCGTTGGCTGATAACCAACCGCCGACGGCATCCGTCCGAGCAGCGCCGACACTTCGGTTCCCGCAAGCGTGTACCGATAAATGTTGTCGACGAAGAAGAGGATGTCCTTGCCATCGTCGCGAAAGCGCTCAGCCATGGTGAGACCCGTGAGGCCGACGCGCAGCCGGTTGCCCGGCGGCTCGTTCATCTGGCCGAACACCATCGCCACTTTCGAGTCGGCGAGATTGTCCATCTTGATGACGCCCGCCTCCGCCATCTCATGATAGAAGTCGTTGCCTTCGCGCGTGCGCTCGCCGACGCCCGCGAACACCGACACGCCACCATAGGACTTCGCGATGTTGTTGATGAGCTCGAGCATCGCGACGGTCTTGCCGACGCCGGCGCCGCCGAACAATCCGATCTTGCCGCCCTTTGCAAACGGGCAAATCAAGTCGATCACCTTGACGCCTGTGGGCAAGAGCTCGACCGACGGCGAAAGCTCATCGAACTTAGGCGCGAGCTGATGGATCTCGCGGCGCTCGTCGGTCTTGATCGGTCCCTGCTCGTCGATCGGGCGGCCCAATACATCCATAATCCGGCCGAGCGTCGCCGGGCCGACCGGCACCGAAATCGGTTTGCCCGTGCCGGCGACTTTCATTCCGCGGCGCAGTCCGTCCGAGCTGCCGAGCGCGATGCAGCGCACGACGCCGTCTCCCAACTGCTGCTCGACTTCAAGCGTCAATCCTTTTTCCACGAGACCGCCATCGCCGGTGCTCTCGAGCACGAGCGCGTCGTAGATCCGCGGCATCGCATCGCGCGGGAATTCCACGTCGACGACGGCGCCGATGCATTGAACAATCGTTCCTTGGCTCATAGACATTTCCTAATCAGCGTTTTCCATGTCATTCCGAGGCCAATGCTTTTGTGGCCGAGGAACCTGCTGTTCGGGGTGAGAAAAGCAGGTCCCTCGTTTCACTCGGGATGACAAAAAGTCGTCAGCTCGGAATGACAAAAATGTCGTCATACCGCCGCAGCGCCGCCGACGATCTCGGAGAGCTCCTTCGTAATTCCCGCCTGCCGCGTCTTGTTGTAGATCAACTGCAGCTCGGTGATGATCTTGCCCGCGTTGTCCGACGCCGCCTTCATCGCGACCATCCGAGCCGATTGCTCGGAGGCCATGTTCTCGTTCACCATCTGCAGTACGACGGCTTCCATGTACCGCCGCATCATGCCGTCGAGCAACTCGCGTGCGTCCGGCTCGTAGATGTAGTCCCACGTGCCGTCGGAAACTTCGACCTTGCGCACCTCGCCGGTCGCTGTGCGAATCTGATCCGGGATCGGGACGATACGGCCATGCACCGGAACCTGCTTCATCGTGTTGACGAAATTCGTGTAATAAATATGGATCTCATCCAGCCTGCCCGCGACGTACTCGTCCAGCAACACCTTCACCGGCCCGACCAGCTTCTCGAGATGAGGCCGATCACCGAGGTGCACGGCGCTCGAGACGATATTGCCGCCCATTCGCTGCAGGAACCCTTGTCCCTTGTTGCCGATGGCGACATAGTCGACGTCGATACCTTTCGCGCGCCATTCCTTGTGCTGC
Source organism: Casimicrobiaceae bacterium (assembly GCA_036505865.1). Classification (GTDB taxonomy): domain Bacteria; phylum Pseudomonadota; class Gammaproteobacteria; order Burkholderiales; family Casimicrobiaceae; genus VBCG01. The sequence goes on along the minus strand of DASXSP010000049.1, from coordinate 99,574 downwards.
TGCACGACGAGCCGCAGCACGTTCGTGTTGAGTCCGCCGCATAGTCCTTTGTCGGTCGTCACGACGATCGCGCCGATGCGCTTGACCTTTTCGCGCGGGACAAGAAACGGATGCTTGTATTCGGTGTTCGCTTTCGAGATGTGCATCGCGATGTTGAACGCCTTCTCGACGTACGGGCGCGTCGCGCGCATCCGGTCTTGCGCCTTCTTCATCTTCGAAGCCGCGACCATCTCCATCGCTTTCGTGATCTTGCGCGTGTTTTGCACGCTCTTGATCTTGTTCCGAATTTCTTTCGAGCCCGCCATTGTCGTTCCTAGAACGAACCCGTCTTCTTGAAGTCCTCGATCGCCGCGGCCAGCGCTTTCTCGTCGTCGGCGCTCATATCCTTCGTCGATTCGATCTTGTCCATGATGGTCGCGTACTTGCTCTTCATGAATTGTCGCAGCCCGGCTTCGAACGCGAGCGCCTTCTCGACCGGCACGTCGTCGAAATAGCCACGATTGACAGCGAACAGCGTCAACGCCATCTCGTTCACCTGCAGCGGATGGTATTGCGGCTGCTTCATGAGCTCGGTGACGAGACGACCACGATCCAGTTGCTTGCGCGTCGCTTCGTCGAGATCTGACGCGAACTGGGCGAACGCCGCGAGCTCACGATATTGAGCGAGCGCCAGTCGAACACCGCCGCCTAATTTCTTGATCACCTTCGTCTGCGCGTTACCGCCAACCCGCGACACCGAAATGCCGGCGTTGATCGCCGGACGGATGCCGGCGTTGAACAAATCCGTCTCGAGAAAGATTTGACCATCGGTGATCGAGATCACGTTGGTCGGCACGAACGCCGTGACGTCGCCCGCCTGCGTTTCGATGATCGGCAATGCAGTGAGCGATCCGGTCTTGCCTTTGACAGCCCCTTTGGTGAACTTCTCGACGTACTCGGCGTTCACGCGCGCGGCGCGCTCGAGCAATCGTGAATGCAGATAAAACACGTCGCCCGGATACGCTTCGCGCCCCGGTGGGCGGCGCAAGAGCAACGACACCTGTCGATAGGCCCATGCCTGCTTGGTCAAATCGTCGTAGATGATGAGCGCATCTTGTCCGCGGTCACGGAAATATTCCCCCATCGTGCAGCCGGAGTACGGCGCAATGTATTGCATCGCCGCGGATTCGGACGCGTTCGAAGCGACAACGATCGTGTACGCCATCGCGCCGGTTTCTTCGAGCTTGCGCACGACGTTGACGACCGTCGATGCCTTTTGCCCGATCGCGACGTAGATGCAGATCAGGTCCTTACCTTTTTGATTGATGATCGTGTCGACGGCGACAGCGGTCTTCCCGGTCTGTCGATCGCCGATGATGAGCTCGCGCTGACCGCGGCCGATCGGCACCATCGCATCGATCGATTTCAATCCGGTTTGCACCGGCTGCGACACCGACTGTCGCGCTATGACGCCAGGCGCGACTTTCTCGATGACGTCGGTCATCTTCGCGTTGATCGGTCCCTTGCCATCGATCGGCTCGCCGAGCGAGTTGACGACGCGGCCGATCAATTCGGGACCTACAGGCACCGCAAGAATGCGGCCCGTGCACTTGACGGTGTCGCCTTCGGTGATGTGCTCGTATTCGCCGAGCACGACCGCGCCCACCGAGTCGCGCTCGAGATTAAGCGCAAGTCCGAACGTGTTGCCCGGAAACTCGAGCATCTCGCCTTGCATCGCATCGGAGAGGCCGTGAATGCGGCAGATGCCGTCCGTGATCGACACCACGGTACCCTGCGTGCGCACTTGCGCACCCGTATCCAGATTCTGGATTTTCGATCGGATGAGCTCGCTGATTTCGGAAGGGTTGAGTTGCATGGTTACTCCAACGAAAAACCATCATGTTCGAAGCTGTCTCGACATCGCGTCGAGTTTCGCTTGCACCGAGGCGTCAAGTACCGCGTCGCCAACGGTAATGCGCGCACCGCCGATCAGCTCCGGATTGATCGTTACGGTCGCCTCGATCTTTTTGCCAAAGCGCTTTTCGAGCACGGCCGTAAGCTCCGCGGTCTGCTCGCGCGAAAGCGGAAACGCGCTCTCGATCTTCGCCCTCGCGACGTTTTCCGCTTCGTCCTTCAACAAATCAAAAACCTCGCGGATTTGGGGCAGCAGCGTGATGCGATCCGCTTCGATCAGCACGCGGAGAAAGCTGCGGCCGTCGCCCGTCACTCGGTCGCCGGCGATCGACAACAGCAGCGCTTCCTTGTCCCCTGCCGCCAGCCGCGGATTCTCGAGTGCCGCCATCACCCGCGGATCGGCAACGACCGTGTTTGCGAAGCGCAACATTTCCGACCACACTGGCAGCGCATTCTGCTCGCGAGCAAGCTCGAACGCAGCTTCCGCATACGGCCGGGCAACAGTGGTGAGCTCCGCCATGGCGATCTAGAGTTGCGTACGAATCGACGCCAGCAGATCGGCGTGCGCCTTCGCGTCGACTTCGCGTTGCAGAATCTTCGTCGCGCCGGCGACCGCGAGATCGGCGACTTGGTTACGCAGTTGCTCCTTCGCGCGCGTAACCTCCTGCTCGATCTCGGCCTTCGCCGCGGCGATGATGCGATCCGCCTCGGCTTTCGCTTCGGTCTTCGCAGCGTCCATCGTTTCGGACCGGAACTTTTCGCCGGTCGCGACAATTTCGGCGGCTTTCGATTTGGCGTCGGTGAGCATGTCGGCGATCCGCTTTTCGGCGCTGGCCAGCTCCTTTTTTCCTTGCTCGCCTGCCGCAAGACCATCAGCGATCTGTTTTTGCCGCGTATCGACCGCGCGCATCAGCGGTGGCCAAATGAACCTCGCCGTGAACCAGATGAAGGCCGCAAACGCCGCGGCCTGCATCAGAAGCGTCAAGTTGATGTTCATGACGATTCCCTTGCTACGTAAGCGTTATTTGAGACCAGCCGGAACAAGCGGATTGCCGAACGCAAACAGCATCGCGATCCCGAGCCCGATGATGAACGACGCATCGATTAGACCGAGCAGCAGAAATACTTTGGCTTGCAGCTGCGGCATGAGCTCGGGCTGGCGTGCCGCGCCCTCGAGAAAACGCGAGCACATGATGCCGACGCCCACGCACGCGCCGAGCGCGCCCAGGCCGATCATGAGGCCGATGCCGATGCCCGTGTAGGCCTGGATCATCGCGACGAGTTGCATTTTCGGGTCCATCTTCTTTCCTTTCTGGAGCGGGACGTTGGAGGTGAAATGAACGAGTGCGCGAAAGCGCTTAGTGATGCTCGTGTGCCATCGCGATATACACGACGGTGAGCATCATGAAGATATACGCCTGCAGGACGACGATCAGGATGTGGAAGATCGCCCAACCAAGATTCAGAACGACGCCGGCGAACGTCCCGACTAGACCCGTCGTGGCCCACAACGCGATCAGCAAGAAAATGATCTCGCCCGCGTACATGTTGCCGTAGAGCCGCAGCGAATGCGACAGCGGCTTCGACAGATATTCGACAGCGTTGAAGAGCAGGTTGAACGGCCATAGCAGCGGATTCGATCCGAACGGCGTGCAGAAGAGCTCGTGCACCCAGCCGCCCAGCCCTTTAATCTTGATGCTGTAGAAAATCATCAGCGCGAACACCGACAGCGCGAGCGCGAATGTCGTGTTCACGTCCGCCGTCGGCACACCGCGCCAGTGTTCCTGCCGCAGCACGTGCGCATAGACCCATGCCATGATGTCGACCGGCAGGAAGTCCATCGCATTCATGAACAGCACGAGCACGAACGTCGTTAGCGCGATCGGCGCGACGATCTTGCTCGTGCCCGTGTAGATGTCCTTGACCTGATTCTGGACGAAATCGACCGCGAGCTCGACGAACGCCTGTTTGCGCGACGGCACGCCCGTCGTCGCCTTGCGCGTGACGAGCCACAGAAAACCGAATGCAAGCATGCCGAGCACGACCGTCGTCAAGAGCGTGTCGAGATGCACGGTCCAGAACCCGCCCTCGCGCACCGGTTGCGCAAGAAACGTCAGATGATGCTGGATGTACTCAGTGGGAGATTCGTAGGAGGCCGCCATCGGGGTCTCTTGTTTTGATCAATCGCGGACGAGCAACGCCACTCCAAACAAAAATACCGTGATCACGAACGCGGCAAGAAACGCCGGCAGAACGACGTCCCGATACGTGGCAAACACCAGCCACAATTGCAGGACGATCACGAGGATCTTGCTTGCTTCGGCCCGGAACACCGCCACAACGGTTGCGCCCGCGGTCGCCGGTTTCCCCAACCCCAGCACGAATGCGGAAACGACGCACGCCGAAAGGTTCACGACGCCTCCGAGCACCGCTGAGACGGCGCCATGCACTCCGACCCAAATTCCCGCGATGGCCGCGATCGCCAACGTGGCGAGCGCCTGCCATTTCAGAACGTACCGGATCGGCTTGGTCGATAGCGGCGGTTCCATTCCTAGAAACCTCCGAGACCGCTGCCGCGCTGGCGAGAAGCAAACTTGCGAATTTTAACTGCTTTTCCAGTTTTCCCGCAACGCAGCGATGGCCGCCTCGCCGCTATCCGCCGGACAGTGCCGCAACGATCATCACAGACGCGCCCGTCGGCAGGGGTGTCGCGAGATCGCGCGTCAGCGTCGTATCGATGAACAGCTTGATATGCGGACGCACGTGACCTTGTTCGTCGATCATTCGAAAACGGATTCCCGGATACGCGCCATCGAGCGCTGCGAGGACGCCACCCAACGTCGGGGGCATTTCGGGCGCCAAAACCGGTATTGCCACTGCTACTTCCGGTGCGCCTGTATACGAATGAAGCGGCGACGGCACGCGGACGCGGACGACGGCGGCGGCTTCGCGCGATGATTGGCCCATAAGTTCGCTGAATGCGCTAACGTCTAGACCGCGTTGTCGATTGCGCCGACGACTGCGCGGCAAGCTCCACCAACATCGCCGCGAACTCGACGTCGTCGTCCGAACGCACCTGACATTCGATCCAATCGGATCGTCGCGGCCGCGGAATCAGCCGATGATCGCCGCGCCATTGCCGCTGCAATATCGCGGGCAATCGAATATCGACAATCTCGGCAGAATGCAGATGTGCGATTTCTTGCGTGCCGGCGCGCCACGCAAGCCGCACTTCGCGGCCGAAGCGCGATGTCGCTTCGAAAATACCGGTAACTTGTGCCAGACGAGCGCGCAAACGGCTCGGCGCGTCGACAATGGTGTCGCTCATTCGTGGACCCCCGCGCTTGCGGCGTTCGCCGCTGCGCTGCCCCCAAAGGGGGAATGATTCGCGCCTTGGGACGGCCCGGCGGCGCTCATTGGACCCCCACGCACTCAACGGCGTAGATATGCGGCAGATGCCGAGCAAGACAGCGAAACGTTCTGCCTTCGTCGCGGCTTCCCCAGACTTCGCCCGACGTCGTGCCGAAGTAGAGGCCGGCCGGGTCGCGTGTATCGGCCGTCATCGCCTGCCGTTTGACCGTCCACCACGCCTGCGCCTTCGGCAAGCCCTGATCAAGTCGCTTCCACGAACGCCCGCCATCGCGTGATCGATACACGGCCGGCCGGCCTCCCGGCGACGTACGCGGCCAAACCGTTGTCCCGTCCATCGGAAAAACCCACAGCGTGTCGGGGTCGCGCGGATGGACGACCATCGGAAAACCAACATAGCCAACACTCTTCGGCATCGTCGCGCCGATTTCCTGCCATCGGTCGTTTGGTCGGTCGATCCGGAAAATGCCGCAATGATTCTGCTGATAGAGCCGGTCGGGGTGACCTGCCGCGAAACGCATGCAATGCGGATCATGTCCGTATTCGGCATTCGGATCCGGCAGGAAATCCGCGCGTATACCTTTGTTCAACGGCTTCCAGTCGCCACCCGCGTCGACCGACTCGAAAACGCCGCCCGACGACATCGCGATATAGAGATGCTTGGCATCGCGCGGATCGACGAGAATCGAATGCAGCTTCGCGCCGTCGGGCGTTCCGTCTTGGTCGCCACCGCACCACGCCTTCCGCTGCGGATGCGTGTTGAATCCGTCGACGCTTTCCCATCTGGCGCCGCCGTCGGTCGAACGGAACAGACCTTGCGGCGAAGTGCCCGCGTACCACGTGCCCTGTTCCGACGCGTGACCCGCCGTCAACCAGAACGTGTGATCGACGACGCGGCCGCTGCCTTCGGCGAACGCGGGCGGCTTTGCGGCTTCCTTCCATGTTTTGCCGGCATCGGTCGACCGAAAAATCGTTGGGCCGAGGTGACCAGTCCGCGCCGCTGTCAGCACCGTCCTTGAATCGCGCGGATCGCCCACCGCGTGGTGGACAATGTGGCCATGAAACAAAGGGCCGGCAATTTTCCACGCATTACGCGCGAGATCGCTGGTGAGCATCCATAAACCCTTGCGCGTTGCAATCAGCAGTCGAATGCGCTTCGCCACCGTCGGACGCACCGTTTTTTTTGCGCGCGGCATCGTCGTTGCCTCCTTATAGCCTTCGTTCCCTGGGCGGGCGAAGGACGAACGCTACGCCGCGCGCCGCCTCCTCGCAACCCGACAAATCGCTATGCCGGAATTAAAGGTTGAAATTCGGCGCGTGCGCTGCGATCCTATTGGGCTCGTCGAACGCTTTTGGCGAGTCATTCGCAAACATTGCAAGGAGCTTTGAAATGACGATCAAGGTCGGCGACAGACTTCCCACCGGAACGCTGCAGGAATTTTACGAAGAACCCAAGGACGGCTGCGCGGTTGGACCCAATCCCGTCAAGATCGACGAGCTCACCAAGGGACGCAAGGTTGTCATCTTCGGTTTGCCCGGCGCATTTACGCCGACGTGCTCGGCGAAGCACGTGCCGAGCTACGTTGCCAATTACGACAAGCTGAAGGCAAAGGGAGTCGACACGATCGCCTGCATGGCAGTCAACGACGCTTTCGTGATGGGCGCGTGGGGGCGTGAGCAAAAGACCGACGGCAAAATCCGGATGCTGGCCGACGGCTCCGGCGACTATACGAAAGCGCTCGGCCTCGAGCTCGACTTGAGTGCGCGCGGGCTTGGACTTCGCTGTCAGCGCTTTTCGATGTTGGTCGACGACGGCGTCGTCAAGGCGCTCAACGTCGAGGCGCCGGGCAAATATGAAGTGTCGGATGCAGAAACGATGTTGCGTCAGGTCGGATGATCGACGGCGACGCTACTGGCGAATGACGCCGAGGCGCGAAACGATTCCGTCCAGTTGTTCGAGGCTCGAATAACGGATGACGACGCGTCCGGCGCCTTTGCGCCCGGGCTCGATATGCACGACGGCGGCGAGCTTCTCGGCGATTTCGTTTTCGAGACGCGCCGTATCTGCATCGTAGCCAGGCTTGCCGCGCCGCGCGGCTCGCTTCGCCGGATTGAGCAATCCGTGCACCAATCGCTCCGTGTCGCGAACCGACAGCTGGCCGCTGACGACGCGTGTCGCCGCAGTCACTTGCTGCGACGCCGGCAAGGCAAGGAGCGCACGCGCGTGGCCCATCTCCAACTGGGCCGCTAAAAGATAATCCTGTACGGGCTTCGGAAGTGTGGTCAGACGCAAAAGATTCGACACGGCGCTGCGCGAGCGCCCCACCGCTTTCGCAGCAGCATCGTGCGTCAGTCCAAACTCCTCGATCAGTCGCGAGAGTCCCTGCGCTTCCTCGAGCGGATTCAAATCCTCGCGCTGGATGTTTTCGATCAGTGCGAGCGCAAGCGCCGCATTGTCGGCCACCGCACGAACGAGCGCGGGGATCTCAGTTAGTCCTGCTTGACCGGCTGCGCGCCAGCGTCGCTCGCCCGCGATGATCTCGAAGCGCGCACCGTCCACCGGCCGCACCAGGATCGGTTGCATCACACCCTGCTCGCGAATTGAATCGGCGAGCTCGGCGAGCGAGGCTTCATCCATGCGGCTTCGCGGTTGATATTTGCCGGGACGCACGCGATCGACCGCAATCATCCGTAACGTTTCACCGCTCGTCGCCGCTTCGTCGACTCCGGCGAGCAACGCATCAAGTCCGCGTCCTAATCCTTTCGGTCGGATCATCATTCAGCCTCTCGTTGCAGTTGCGGCGGCGGCGTGGTCGTTGCGCTGCTTCGCGAAGGCAGCCCGCGCGCCTCCATTCGACGCAGCATTTCACCCGCAAGTGCGAGATACGATTGCGAGCCCTTGGACATGAGCTCGAGTTTCAGTACGGGAATGCCGTGCGATGGTGCTTCGGCGAGCCGGATGTTGCGCGGGATCACCGTGCGATAGAGCTTGTCGCCGAAATGCTTTTCGAGCTCCGCGGCGACGTTTTGCGCGAGCGTGTTGCGCGGGTCGTACATCGTGCGAAGCAAGCCTTCGATTTCGAGCCGCGGGTTCAGATGCGCGCGCACCTTTCGAATCGTCTGCACGAGATCCGACAGACCCTCGAGCGCATAGTATTCGCACTGCATCGGAATCAGCACGGAGTCCGCAGCGCACAATCCGTTCAATGTCAGCAACGAAAGCGATGGCGGGCAATCGAGAAGAATGAAGTCGTATTCGCTCGAGACCTCGGTGATCGCGGCTTTCATCTGCTGCAAAGCTTCGGATAGCGCATCCTTCAACCGCATTTCGCGCTCGGGTAGATCGACCAACTCGACTTCCGCGCCCGCGAGCTCGCGATTCGCGGGAACGAGATCGTAGTCACCTGATGGCGAACGCGTGCGGACTTCGCCAATTTTGCGCTCGCCCAACAACACTTGATAAACCGTATACGGAAGTGCGCGCTTATCGACGCCCGATCCGGTCGTTGCGTTACCTTGCGGATCGAGGTCGACGACCAATACGCGTCGCTTCATCGCGCCCAAGCTCGCTGCAAGATTGACGGATGTCGTCGTCTTGCCGACGCCGCCCTTTTGATTGGCGATCGCGATGATGCGTGTCATGCGCGATCCGCGCGTTTACGCATTACGATCAAGTGTCGCGCAGCATCCATGCCCGGAACGTGCAATTCCGGCGTCGCGATGATTTCGATCGACGGCGGCAATGCCGACATTTCTTGTTCGGGAAGTGTTCCTTTCATTGCGTACAGCTCTCCGTGTGGCGCGAGATGTTGCGCCGATGATTGTGCAAACGTCCGCAGATCGGCAAATGCGCGGGCGATGACAACGTCGAATGGGCGCTCGCCGGACAGATCTTCGACACGCGCGGCGACCGCGCGCACATTGGGCAGCGCCAATTCGATCGTTGCTTGCGTGATGAACGCGACTTTTTTGTGATTCGAATCTACCAGCACGATGTTCCATTGCGGACGCGCGATCGCGAGCGGAATGCCGGGCACGCCGGCGCCCGCGCCGACATCGAGCACCCGCACGACTGCGCGTTGCGGCAAGTGTGGAAGCACCGCGAGCGCGTCGAGCAGGTGGTGCGTGACCATCCGTGCCGGCTCGCGGATCGCGGTTAGGTTGTACGTTCGATTCCATTTGGCGAGAAGACCGACATATTCGTCAAGCTTCGTGCACGCTTCACTCGAAAGCGATAGGCCAAGCGACTGAAGGCCTTGCGCGAGGTCGATGTTGCGTGCCTTTGGGCGGTCAAGCGCTTCTGCAGCGCTCATGCCGATTTCGCTTGTTCGCGTTGACGTGCATCAACGTCGGCAAGGCCGCGTTTCAAATGGACGAGCAACAGCGAAATCGCAGCGGGCGTAATCCCCGAGATGCGTGCGGCTTGCCCAACGGTATCTGGCTTGACGGCGTTCAGTTTTTGCTGAACCTCAATCGAAAGCCCGCGAACGTTTCGATAATCGAGATGGGACGGCAGCTTTGCGTCATCCTGCGCGCGACGGCGCGCGATCTCGATCTCTTGTCGCTCGATGTAGCCCGCGTACTTGGTCGCGATCTCGACTTGCTCGCTCACCGCGGGTTCCGAGATTGCTTCACCAACGCCGGGCAACGACATCAGGGTTGCATACGTGACGCCAGGTCGCCGCAGCAGCTCCGCCAACGAATACTCGCGTTCGATCGGAGCGCCGAGGACGCGTTGCGCGTCGTGGTGCGCAACGACGGTAGGATTTACGTACGTTGACTTCAGTCGTTCGTACTCGCGAGCGACGGCGTCGCGTTTACGAGCAAACGCATCCCAGCGCGCATCGTCGACGACGCCGAGCCGTCGGCCATGCTCCGTGAGACGCATATCCGCGTTGTCCTCGCGCAATTGCAAGCGATATTCCGCGCGCGATGTGAACATCCGATACGGCTCCGAAACGCCTCGCGTAATCAGATCATCGACGAGCACGCCGAGATAAGCTTCATCGCGACGCGGACACCAGCCTTCTTCACCGTGCACGAAGCGTGCGGCATTGACGCCCGCGAGGATGCCTTGCGCGGCCGCCTCTTCATAACCGGTCGTGCCGTTTATTTGTCCAGCGAAAAACAAACCAGCGATCGCTTTCGTTTCGAGCGTCGAATGGAGTGCGCGCGGATCGAAATAGTCGTATTCAATCGAATATCCCGGCCGCACGATTTGCGCGTTCTCGCAACCTTTCATCGAGCGCACGAGAGCAAGCTGGACATCGAATGGCAACGACGTCGAGATGCCGTTCGGGTAAATCTCTTGCGTCGTCAGTCCTTCGGGCTCGAGAAAAATTTGATGGCTGTCGCGCTCCGCGAACCGCACAACCTTGTCTTCGATCGATGGACAATAGCGCGGACCAACGCCCTTGATGACGCCGGTAAACAGCGGCGATCGATCGAGGCCGCCACGAATAATTTCGTGCGTGCGTGAGTTAGTACGCGTGATCCAGCATGGCACTTGCCGCGGATGCAGGTCGCACGTGCCCATGAATGAAAACACGGGCACCGGCTCGTCGCCGGGTTGAACGTCGAGAATGGAAAAATCAATCGTACGGCCATCGAGACGCGGCGGCGTCCCGGTTTTCAGGCGTCCCGCCGGAAGGGCGAGCTCACGTAGCTTCGACCCGAGGCGATTCGCCGGTGGATCCCCTGCGCGACCCGCCTCGTGACTCTTGAGGCCCACGTGAATCAACCCAGACAGAAACGTCCCGGTGGTGAGGACAACGGCGTCCGCCTCGAAGGCGAGTCCTATTTGCGTAACGACGCCCGTCACGCGCGGCTTGCCGTCATGCACATCGATCAACAAATCGTCGACCGATTGTTGGAACAAGCGCAGATTGGGCTGCGTCTCGAGCCGGCGCCGAATCGCCTGTTTGTAGAGAAGCCGGTCGGCTTGCGCCCGCGTCGCACGGACCGCCGCGCCCTTGCTTGAATTCAGAATACGGAACTGGATTCCGGCCTCGTCGGCGGCGATGGCCATCCCACCGCCCAACGCATCGACCTCTTTAACCAGGTGTCCCTTGCCGATGCCGCCGATCGACGGGTTGCACGACATCTGTCCCAGGGTTTCGATGTTATGCGTGAGCAGCAGCGTCTTGCGACCCATCCGCGCGCTGGCTAACGCGGCTTCCGTTCCAGCATGGCCGCCGCCGACGATGATAACGTCGAATCTTTCTGTCAAGGTCATGATTTTTAAACGTTACTATCGTTTACCTGTCTGTTTAGTAAAACATCTCGGCGCTCACTCATTTTACGCGATGCGATGCGCTGGCGAAAGCATCGTGGCGTGTTCCACGTGAAACAGCCGGATGCGCAGGCTTTGATAGCCATCGAGCGCCTCCGGTGCAATACAGTGTTCCACGTGGAACATGTTTTGATCGCCCCACCTTTGGCAGATTCTGGGTAGTGGGTCCAGTAAGGGGTCAGTTTGACGGCTCTTAGGAGACAAACAGCCCGCCAAGCTGCTATATCCGGGAGGGATTCGAACCCTCGATTTGCCGTCTTGCGAAGACGACACATCCATGGGCCGGGGCCGGCCAAAATATGCCCGATCGCGGCTTTAAACTAATCAGCCTGCAACGTAACGCGATGGTGATGTGAAGCTGACGGCCACCGCTATAAGTACCGTCGTCTTCGCGGTTGCCTTTCAGGCAGCAGCGGCCGATTTTGCCGCCCTATTTCATCGAGCAAGCCAAGGCAAACCTCACCCGCAATTTCAACGATCCGGATTCTGCGAAGTATCGCGACCTTCATATAGGTGCCGACAATGACGGGCCCGCCCGTTCTCTGCGGCGAAGTTAATGCCAGGAATGGCGAGGCGGCATGTCTGGCTTCCAAGCTTTCTTTTCCAAACCCGCTGGGGACGCCTACTGGGCCGGCGTACCGCGGGAGTTCCTGACGATCCAAGGCGCGGCAACCGACTACAAACTGCGCGAGGGCGACAAATGCCGGATGCCGGGTAAGCCGCTGCCATAATTTCATACTGAGACACTACCCGCCGCTCGGTTCCGTCAACCAATGTATTCGGAACCGAGATTTTTCTCATCCCGATTGGCCAGCAGGCTCTGCCTTCGGGAAGAATGTTTACGGACCTCGCGGCTACCGTTCCCGAACCCACTACGTTCGCCTTGCTAGGGTCTTGGGCTAATTTGGAGTGGCACTCGCGCGACGTCGGTCGCACTGACCCTAACAAACACTCACACCAGATCCCGCTTCGACCGGGCTTTGCGCATGTGGCTCGGTTTGCGATTTGTGCCGCAGCGCTCAAGTGTGCGCGCCCAGCGGACGATCCCACCGCATCAGCACGCGCCGTAGCGCCGCAGATGCTCATGGCTCATGCCATGTAACGTTTTATTATCAGTATCTTAGATAACTACTACCGCAAGCGCGCGGCCAGCCGCTCTCGCTCTGCCTGCAACTGCTCAGGTCGCTTCTCCCCCAACCGAGCGAACAACGCATCGTGCGACTCGAGCTCTTGACTCCATTCCCTGCAGTCAATGTTGGTGATGAGCGCGAAGCGCTCCGAGTCGAACTCCATACCGGTCCAATCGATGTCACTGTAATCGGGCATCAGGCCTAACGCGCTGTCAACGGCATGCGCTTTTCCGCTGCAGCGGCGAAAAATCCATTGGAGCACGCGCATGTTGTGGCCGAATCCGGGCCAGACGAATCCTCCATCTGCATTCTTTCGAAACCAGTTGACGCTGAAAATCCGTGGCGGCTTCGCCACCGCCTTGCCCATCGCGAGCCAATGCCGGAAGTAATCGCCGACGTGGTAGCCGCAAAAAGGCAGCATCGCGAATGGATCGCGGCGAACTTCGCCGACAGCGCCGGCGGCCGCGGCCGTTGTTTCGGATCCCATCGTCGCGGCTTTGTAGACGCCCTCTTCCCATGTGCGCGCTTCGACGACCAGCGGCACCGTGTCGGAACGCCGCGCGCCGAAGACGAATGCTGAGATGGGGACACCGGCAGGGTTGTCCCATTCCGGATCGAGCGATGGACATTGCATCGCCGATACAGTGAAGCGCGCGTTGGGATGCGCAGCTTTACGTCCGCAATCCGGTGTCCACGATTGGCCCTGCCAGTCGGTGAGATGTGCAGGCGCTTGTTTGGTCATCCCTTCCCACCACACATCGCCGTCATCTGTGAGCGCAACGTTGGTGAAGATCACGTTGGCTCGCAACGTGTCCATCGCATTCGGATTGGACTGGTACGACGTGCCGGGCGCGACGCCGAAGTAGCCCGATTCCGGATTGATCGCGTGGAAATATCCATCGTCGCTAGGCTTGATCCACGCGATGTCATCGCCGATCGTCGTGACTTTCCAGCCTTCGAACCCGCGCGGCGGGATCAGCATCGCGAAATTCGTTTTGCCGCACGCACTCGGAAAGGCCGCAGCCACGTAACGTTTCTCGCCCTCAGGAGACGTCACGCCAAGAATCAGCATGTGTTCCGCGAGCCAGCCTTCGTCTCGTCCCATTACCGACGCAATGCGCAGTGCCAAGCATTTCTTTCCGAGCAACGCGTTGCCGCCGTAACCGGAGCCGTAACTCCAGATTTCGCGCGTCTCGGGAAAATGAACGATGTATTTGTGATCGCGATTGCAGGGCCATGCAACGTCGAGCGCGCCCGTCGCGAGCGGCGCGCCGACGGAGTGCACACACGGAACGAATGCGCCGTCCTGACCGAGCACGTCAAAGACGGCACGGCCCATGCGAGTCATGATCCGCATGCTTGCCGCGACATACGGACTGTCCGTCAGCTGGATTCCGATATGCGCGATAGGACTACCCAACGGACCCATTGAGAACGGCACAACATAAAGCGTGCGCCCGCGCATCGATCCGTCGAAAAGGCCGCGCAGCGTGCGGCGCATTTCGGAGGGCGCGACCCAATTGTTCGTCGGTCCTGCATCGTCCTCGTGCTCGCTGCAGATGAACGTGCGATCTTCGACGCGCGCGACATCGCTGGGATCAGACCACGCGAGATAGCTGTTCGGTCGCTTCGCAGGGTTCAGCTTGATCAACGTGCGCTTTGCGACCATCTCAGCGCAAAGCCGATCGTATTCCGCTTCGCTGCCGTCGCACCAAGCGATTGTGTCGGGACGCGCGAGCGCGGCAAATTCACGCACCCAACCGAGCAAACGCGGATGCCGGACGTAGTTGGGCGCACCGACCGATGCGGCGAGCGTTACAAACGATTCGGGTTGATTCATTTCGATTGGAAGGAAGTTATTTCGAAACGGACACCTTCGATTGCGGAATGTTCAACGATCCGCGACGCATCGGTGGAACCCGTAAATTTATCACGTGGATCGCGCTCCAACTAGCGCGCGTATGTCCGGCAGCCTAGTGGCCTTACCGCTTCCGGCGATTTGCTGTTGCGTCGTTGACGATGCAGCGCAACAAAATGGTTTCATTTCACAATGGCTCATTTTCCGATGCAAAAACGCGAAAAGATGACGCCCAGCAAGTCGTCCGCGGTAACTTCGCCGGTGATCGTTCCGAGCGCCTGTTGCGCGCTACGTAATTCTTCCGCGAGCAATTCAATCGGCGGCGCGGATGTCGCGATATGCGCAGCGGCGGCTTTCAAATGACCTGCGGCGTCTTTCAATGCAACAACATGCCGCGCGCGCGCAATGAACGTGTCTTCACTCACGCCGTGCGCACCCACGATCGACAAGACTTCCTGCTCGAGCAACTCGAGCCCCGCGCCGGTCAGCGCCGAAAGCCAGATGTGACGCCGCTGCGCATCACCGACCTCACGGCTTTCCGCATGTGGCGCCACTGCGGCGAGATCAGTCTTGTTATGGACGACGACCCGCGGCAACGAAGCAGGCAACCTCGCGAGAAGCGCAGCATCAGCGGAGGACGACGTATCGATTGCATCGCGTGCGTCGACAAGGAGCAATGCGAGGTCGGCGCGTTCGACCGCCGCCCACGCGCGCTCGATGCCAAGCATCTCCACCTGATCGCGCGTGTCGCGCAAACCGGCGGTGTCGATAACTGTCAATGGAATGCCCGCGAGCTCGATTTGACGTTCGACGGTATCGCGCGTTGTGCCGGGAATCGGCGTGACGATCGCGGCTTCGTCGCGTACCAATCGATTGAGGAGACTCGACTTTCCGACATTCGGTTGCCCGATCAGCACGACGGAAAGTCCTTCGCGCAGCAACGTTCCTGCGGCCGCGCGAGACAGCATTCGCTCAAGCCGCTCGCGTATCGCGTCAAGACGAGCGGCGGCTTGGTGCGTACGAAGGAACTCGACATCCTCGTCGGGAAAATCAAGCGTCGCCTCGGTGTACATACGTAACTCGGTGACGGCGTCGACGATCGAATGGATTTCGCGTGAAAATTCTCCGATCAAACTCCGCGCTGCTGCGCGCGCGGCGGTCGCCGTCGCCGCTTCAATCAAGTCGGCCACGCTTTCCGCTTGCGCGAGGTCGAGCTTGCCGTTCAGAAATGCGCGTTTAGTGAATTCGCCCGGCTCGGCAAGCCGCGCACCGAGCGCGAGACATCGCGCCAGCACGAGGCGCAGTGCCACCGGGCTGCCGTGTCCATGGAATTCGACGACGCTCTCGCCCGTGTATGAATTCGGCGCCGGAAAAAATAGCGCAAGACCGACGTCGATCGGCTTGCCATTCGCCTCGCGAAACGTCGCAGCGGTAGCGACGCGTGGAAGAAGCTTCGTTCCAACGATGCCTTCGATCAGCGGATCGAGATGGACCCCCGAAACGCGGACGATGCCGATACCGCCACGTCCCGGCGGCGTGGCAATCGCGGCGATCGTGGGAGGCGCAAGCGCCGGCGAAGGGAGCGTCACGCGCGAGCCTAGCGCGATCGCGAAATCGTTAGCGCCGCCGCGCGGCCACGAGCGCAGCTTCCTTTTCCAACACGCGGTTCATGTGCCACTGCTGGAAGATCTGGATGCAGTTGTTGATGAGCCAGTACAGCACGAGGCCCGATGGAAAGAACAGGAACATGACCGAAAAGGCCACCGGCATGATCTGCATGACCTTGGCTTGCACTGGGTCGGAGATCGGCGTCGGCGACAGTTTCACCTGCAGATACGCGGTGATTGCATAGACGATCGGCAGGATGAAATACGGATCGGGGGCGGACAAATCGTGTATCCAGCCGATCCATGGCGCGTGACGCAACTCGACAGCCGACAAGAGCACCCAATAGAGCGCGATGAACACGGGAATCTGTACGAGTATCGGCAGGCAGCCGCCCAGCGGATTGATTTTTTCCTGACGATACAGCTCCATCATCTTCATCTGCAGCTGCTGCTTGTCGTTCGCGTATTGCTCTTGCAATGCCTTCATTTTCGGCGCGACGACTTTCATCTTCGCCATCGATCGCGCGCTCGCGTGGTTCAACGGATAGAAAGCGCTCTTGATCAGGATCGTCATCGCGATGATTGCCCAGCCCCAGTTGCCGAGCAATCCATGAAGCCATTTGAGCAACCAGAAGAGCGGCGCCGCGATGATCGTGAAAATGCCGTAGTCGACGACAAGATCGAGACCCTTCGCGAGCTTGGCGAGCTGTTCCTGATCCTGCGGACCGACGTAGAGGCTCGCACGCACGACGCCTGTGGCGCCCGGCGCGATCGTGCCGTCTGCGTAGCGAACGCCTGCCGTGTAAAGACCGCCATCGAGCTTCGTCGTATAGAACTGTCGCTGGAATTTGGACGACTCCGGCGGGAGCCAAGCGGCGACGAAATAATGCTCGATCATCCCGATCCAGCCGTTGTCCGCGATCTTCGTGTACGCGGGCTTCCGCGACGGATCGGCGGCCTCTTTATCGATGTCGCCAAACTCGATTTTCTTGAACTTGTCCTGCTCGTTGTAGACGACCGGCCCGACGAACGCCGCCGGCGCCATCGAGCTTTGCGCAACGGCTTGCTTCGAGTCCCGCATCAATTGGAAATAGGCTTCCGGTGTGATCGGCGAGCTGCCGTTGTTGGTTACGTCGAATGCGACGTCGATGACATACGTTCCGCGATGAAACGTCAGGACCTGCATGACCTTGTCGCCGTTTGCGCCGGTGGCTTGCAGCTTGAGCTCGAGTGCACTCTCGCCTGCCGCAAGTGAACGCGGTCCGGGCAACGGCTGGTACACCGTGCGGTGGTTGGGCATTCCGCTGCCCACCAACCCCGCCTGGGCAACGAACGTGCGCTCGGCGTTTTTCTGTAACGCCAGATACGGCTTGTTCGGGTCTTGGGCATCGTGGTGCTTGTCGAGCGCGACAAGCGTAATCACGCCGCCGGCGGTATCGACTTCGGCCGTATACAAATCCGTCTTGATCGTAATGGTCTGTCCGGCGGAAGCGCCGACTTCGCTCGGCACCGGTGATTGCGACGCGGAAGGCGTAGCGGCCGACGGCGTCGGGAGCTCTGGCGATTTCGTCGCGCTCTTCGCCGGCTGAGGGGGCGGCGGCGCGTTTTCCTTCTGCCACGCCTCCCACAGGAAGAGCGCGGAGAACGCGAAGATCAGAAAAAGAATCAGACGTTGCGTATCCATGCGGGCGTTATCGCCTTCGACTTGCGAACGTAAGTGCCGGCATCGCGGAGCCGAACCGACTCATGGCACCGGATCGAAACCGCCAGGATGATACGGGTGACACTTCGCGACGCGACGTATAGTGAGCCACAAGCCCTGCAAAGCGCCGTGGCGTTCGATCGCTTCCGTCGCGTAATCGGAACAACTCGGATAGAAGCGACAATTCGCGCCGATGAGCGGCCGCACCGCAAATTGGTAACCGCGCAACAAAAACAGAAACAACGCCTTCACGCGATTCTTGCGGCTAACAGTTTTTCGACCAATGCCGTGCCTTCGGCCGCGGCCGCTTGTATTTCGCTCGTCGCCACGGCGCGCTTGACGCGGACGATCACGTCATAGCTTTCGATCGCAGGACGCGCGGCACGCACCGTTTCACGCAGGCGTCGCCGCAGCCGATTGCGATCGACGGCACGTGGGATGGCCTTGCCTCCGATCACGTAGCCAATCCTTCCTGGGGAGCGCTCGGCGGGCGCCGCGACCAATTGAAGGAAATGCCCATCGATTCGGCGGCCCGCACGAAAAACCGCTTCGAATGAGCCCGTGCCGCGAAGGCGATAGAGGCTGCTGCCGCGAGGGCGCGCGGGCGTGAGGCCGGTCAGACCGATAACCGCGCGCGACCTTTCGCGCGGCGCGCCGCAAGCACTTTGCGCCCGCCGACCGTTTGCATGCGGCTTCGAAATCCATGCTTACGCGCGCGGCGAAGCTTCGAGGGTTGGAATGTACGTTTCATTGCTGTAAATGATCTGCCTTTGTAAACCAGGCCGGGTGTCTGGGCTTGGGGAATCGAGGACGTCGGCTTTTGCAGGTCGAATCTGTCGTCGCCGAAAAGCCTTACATTAGAGCGCGTTAATGGTGGATGTGTCAACAGCGGGCCTTTCGACCCAGCCGTTGCGAGCAATCACTTTTGCGGCGGAGCGCCACCAGACACTGCTTTGGCCAGGGCACTGGCGCGCGTCAATTTCCTTGTGGATAACCCCCGCGGGGGCGTCTACAATGCTTCGCAGCACGGACGCTAACGTCTTCCCGACAACAGAGAAAGGCGACAGCGTCCGAACCGTTCCCGCCCCGGGAATGGCTGCAAAAAAAGAGTCCCCATTTTGCGCATTGCCACGACACCACCGGCTTGGGCTGCCTGTCTCGACGCCTTTCAGCAGGAGCTCACGCCCCAGCAATTCGCGACCTGGATACGTCCGCTTGCCTGCGCAGACGACGCCGGCCGACTCAAACTGACCGCGCCCAACCGTTTCGTTCTTCAGTGGGTAAAGGACCGCTTCGGATCGCGGATCGAAGCTCTCGCGCGTCAAGCCACAGGAACGCTCGTCAGCATCGACTTTGCACTCGCCGATGGTGGAACCGCGCCATCGGCGACGCCCACCGCGGCGCTGCCACCGTCTGCGGACAAGGAGCCAACCACTGTGGATACCTTGCCGGCCCGCGTCGAGTCCGTCGGCGCGTCGGGCCCCCGAATTGTCTCCACCCGCAAGACCGACGTGGGCGGGCTCAACCCCACCTTCACATTTGAGACGTTCGTCGCGGGGCGCGCCAATCAACTCGCGCGCGCCGCGGGGCTGCAGGTTGCCGATCACCCCACCTCTTACAACCCGCTATTCGTTTACGGCGGCGTGGGGTTGGGCAAAACGCACCTGATTCAGGCGATCGGCCATCACATTCAAGGCCAGAATCCATCGGCCAAGATCCGCTACATCCACGCCGAAACGTACGTGTCCGACGTGGTGCGCGCGTATCAGCACAAAGCGTTCGAAGACTTCAAGCGGCATTATCGGTCGCTCGACTTGCTGCTGATCGACGACATCCAGTTCTTCGGCGGCAAGAACCGCACGCAGGAGGAGTTCTTCTACCTGTTCAATACGCTGATCGAAGCGCACAAGCAGGTCGTCATCACCTGCGATAAGTATCCCAAAGCGATCGAGGGTTTCGAGGAGCGCTTGATTTCGCGTTTTGGCTGGGGTTTGACGGTTGCACTTGAGCCTCCGGAGCTCGAGATGCGCGTTGCGATCTTGCTTGCCAAAGCGGCGTCGGCCGGAATGCGGGTGGACGAGCAGGTCGCGTTCTTTGTCGCGAAGCACATCCGCTCGAACGTCCGCGAGCTCGAGGGCGCACTCAAACGCATTCTCGCGTTCGCGAGCTTCCACGGCCGCGAGATCAATCTGGCGCTCGCGAAGGATGCTCTGCGCGATCTGCTGGCGGTGCAAAACCGGCAGATCTCGGTCGAGAACATTCAGAAGACCGTTGCCGACTACTACAAGATCCGGATGTCGGACATGCATTCGAAAAAGCGATCACGCGCAGTCGCCCGACCGCGACAGGTTGCGATGGCGCTCGCCAAGGAGTTGACGCAACTCTCGTTACCTGAGATCGGCAGCAATTTCGGCGGCCGCGACCACACCACCGTGCTGCACGCATGCCGTCAAATTGCGAAGCTCCGCGAGACGCACCCGGACTTGAATCACGACGTCAATTTTCTGCTGCAGGTCTTGCGTAGCTGACGCCCGTAAAGTGGGTCGCAGAATGGGCGCCAGCATTCGGGGCGGACGCGCTTTGGCCGCTGATATTCCTGGAAAAAAAGGCATTTGCCACGTATAATTTGTGGATTAGCTAGGCCCTCGTGCAATCCTCGAAAGCATCCCCAAACGATCCACGGCGCGTTCAACTGTTTTCCCGCCGGTTTGCCGTCTTGCAAGTTGATGATGCAAGAGGGATTGCGTGCGCTGTCCCCATTTTCGACGTCCTCTATTAACTGTTGTTAGTTACTTAAACAATGCAATTAAAACAAGTTGCACGTGACGCGCTGCTGAAGCCGCTGCAGGCGGTGGCAGGCATCGTCGAGCGCAGGCACACGTTGCCGATTCTCGCGAACGTGTTGCTCGAACAAAAGGATGGACGTCTGCATGTCACGGCTACGGATCTGGAGATGCAGATCACGGCGGTGGCAGAACTCGCCGGCAAAGAAGGGCAGGCAACGACCGTAGGGGCGCGCAAACTGCAGGACCTTCTTCGCGCATTGCCGGACGATGCAACGATCAACGTCGATGCTTCGGGAAGCCGCATGACGGTGCGGGCGGGACGCTCGCGCTTCAACCTGCAAACGCTCGCAGCCGCCGACTACCCGCGAATCAGCCTGGGCCAGGAACAGTTGCAAACGCTGTCATTGCCGCAAAAGGATCTGCGCGCGCTCATCAAGCTCGCCGAGTTTGCGATGGCGCAGCAGGACATCCGCTATTACCTGAACGGCATGCTGCTCGTCATCGACAAGAATTCGCTGCAGGCCGTCGCGACGGACGGGCATCGCCTTTCCTGGTCGAGCATTTCGGTGACGGGTGATTACGCGCGACAGGAGGTGATTCTTCCTCGCAAGACCGTACTGGAGCTTTCAAAGCTTCTTTCCGATGTCGACGACGCGGTCACGCTCGACATTCTTGCGAATCAGGTACGTTTCCGATTTGGCAATGTCGAGCTGGTATCGAAAGTCGTGGATGGCAAGTTTCCCGATTACAACCGCGTAATTCCGACCGGGCATTCGCGGATGTTCGAAGTCTCGCGCGGCGAGCTGCTGTCGGCGCTGCAGCGCGCGGCGATTCTGTCCAACGAAAAATTCCGCGGCGTGCGCCTCGTACTGACCGCCGACGAACTGAAGATCATTTGCACGAACACCGAGCAAGAAGAAGCCGAGGAACAGCTTGAAGTCCCCTACACGGGCGAAGGGCTCGATATCGGCTTCAACATTACGTATCTGCTGGACGTATTGCAGAATCTTTCGAGCGAACACGTAAACCTTGCGTTCGGCGACGCGAACTCCAGCGCGCTCATCACGATGCCCGGCCGCGACGACTACAAATATGTCGTTATGCCGATGCGCATTTGATCGGCTACAGCAATGAAAAAGCACGAGCAGCGAAAGCAACGATGAGCCCAGCACAGCCACAATCACAACCACAGCGCAACGGCGACGATTACGATTCTTCGAGCATCAAGGTCCTGAAGGGCTTGGAAGCAGTCCGCAAACGTCCCGGCATGTACATCGGCGACACGTCCGATGGCACCGGGCTCCATCACATGGTGTTCGAGGTGCTCGATAATGCGATCGACGAAGCGTTGGCGGGTTACTGCGACGACATCAAGGTTGTGATCCACGCCGATAATTCGGTATCGGTCGTCGACAACGGTCGCGGCATTCCAACCGACATCAAGGAAGACGATGAGCTTCGCCGCTCCGCGGCGGAGATCGTGATGACCGAACTTCACGCCGGCGGCAAGTTCGATCAGAACAGCTACAAGGTGTCCGGCGGGCTCCACGGCGTCGGTGTGTCGGTGGTCAATGCGCTGTCGAGCTGGCTCAAGCTGCGCATCTGGCGCAACGGGAAAGTGCACCAGATCGAATTCCGCGACGGCGTCGCGGTCGCGCCTCTTGCAGTCACGGGAACGACCGACCGCCGCGGCACCGAAGTCCATTTCATGGCGTCGCCTGCCACGTTCGGCCGCGTCGAATATCACTACGAAATTCTGGCGAAGCGCATCCGCGAGCTGTCGTTTCTCAACAATGGCGTCAAGATCGAGCTCGCCGACCAGCGCGATGGGACGAGCGAGAACTTCGCGTATACCGGCGGCATCAAGGCATTCGTCGAGTTCATGAATCGCAGCAAGTCGGTGCTGCATCCACGGATATTTCACGCGGTTGGCGAGAAAGACGGCGTCATCGTCGAAGTCGCGATGCAGTGGAACGACTCGTATGCGGAGTCGGTGCAATGCTTCACGAATAACATTCCGCAGCGCGACGGCGGCACGCATCTGACCGGACTGCGGCAAGCGATGACGCGAACGCTCAACAATTACATCGAAAAAGAGGAGATCGCGAAGAAGGCCAAGGTCGAAACCACCGGCGATGATATGCGCGAAGGTTTGACCTGCGTGCTGTCGTGCAAGGTACCCGAGCCGAAGTTCTCGTCGCAGACGAAGGACAAGCTCGTTTCGTCCGAAGTGCAGCCGCTCGTGCAGGAAATCGTCTCCGCCAAGCTCGCGGAGTTCCTGCTCGAGCACCCGGTCGACGCGAGGATCATTTGCACGAAGATCGTCGAGGCCGCCCGGGCACGCGAGGCGGCACGCAAGGCGCGCGAGTTGACACGACGCAAGGGTGTGCTGGACGGCATGGGTCTTCCTGGCAAACTCGCCGACTGCCAGGAGCGCGATCCCTCGCAATGCGAGTTGTATCTCGTCGAAGGCGATTCCGCGGGCGGTTCGGCCAAACAGGGGCGTGATCGCAAATTCCAGGCGATCCTGCCATTGCGCGGGAAAATTTTGAACGTCGAGCGCGCCCGGATGGAGAAAGTGCTGGGCTCGCAAGAAATCGTGACGCTCATCACCGCGCTGGGAGCAGGTATCGGCAAAGCGGTCGACGAGCACAACGACAAGGATGCGTTCGACATCGCGAAGCTCCGCTATCACCGCATCATCATCATGACGGACGCCGACGTCGACGGCTCGCACATCCGCACGTTGCTGCTGACGTTCTTCTATCGCCAGATGCCCGAGTTGGTCGAGCGCGGACACATCTACATTGCCCAGCCGCCGCTGTACAAGGCGAAGCAGGGCAAGGAAGAGGTGTACCTGAAGGACGACTACGAGCTCAAACAACACCTGCTGCGCGTTGCGCTCAAAGGCGCCGAGCTCACGCCTGGCACGGGCCTTCCGCCGCTCGCAGCGGAATCGTTCGGCAACGTTGCGCGCGAATACTTGATGGCCGAGGCGGTGATTGAGCGCCTTGCGCGCGCGATCGAGCCGGCGGCGCTTCGCGCGATGCTGAACGGCGTCAAAGTCGATCTTGATAGCGAAGCGGCGGCAAACGAAAGCGCGGCCGCAATGATGGCTGCGACCGGCGATCCCGAAATAGTCGTCGAAGCACGCTACGACGCAGCAACCGAAGTTCGCCGGCTCGTCATCATTCGTACCCACCACGGCACGCCCCACATAACGGCAATCGATAACGACTTTCTAGCCACCGGCGATGCCTCACAAATTCGCACGGCGGCCGACGTCCTGCAGGATTTGATTCATCCGGGAGCGGTCGTGCGCCGCGGCGACAAGCAGCAGGCGGTCAAGTCGTTCAAAAGCGCGCTCGACTGGCTTCTCGGTGAAGCCCGAGGCAGCGTCGCGATCCAGCGCTACAAAGGGCTTGGCGAGATGAATCCCGAACAGCTATGGGAAACGACGATGGATCCGAACGTGCGTCGTCTTCTCAGGGTGCAGATCGAAGACGGCGTCGCATCAGAAGACATCTTCTCCAAGCTGATGGGCGAGGAAGTCGAGCCACGGCGCGCGTTCATCGAATCGAATGCGCTCGCGGTGCGCAATCTCGACGTTTGATCTTAGTTCGCGGGCGCGCACATCACGACAAGGTTGGGGCCGTCGCCTTCTGCAAGCCACCCCAGGCTCACCATCTGACTGCGCACCGCCGGATCGGTCATGTAGCGATGATTGGCGTCGGGCCGATTGCTGAATACGCGAAAGATCGGCGTTGTGCCTGACGGACATTGGCCCGCGGCTGGCAGGAACAAGAACATGAAATTCGCTTCCTCCACCACGAAATCGGGATGCTGCTGCGCCGTCGCGTTGCATTCTGCGGTGCCGCGCCCGAAGAAGTGCGAGTCACCTTTGCCGGGCGGAATGTAGAAGCGACATACTGGAGAGGTCCCCGACTGTGCGGACGTGTACGCTTTGAAGGTGTAACCGGTTCGATTCCATTTCGTCGGCGTCCGGCCCGCGTCCAGGTTCGCGATTTCCGCCGGGACCCAGGTGATGAAAT
Organism: Casimicrobiaceae bacterium; assembly: GCA_036505865.1. Taxonomy (GTDB): domain Bacteria; phylum Pseudomonadota; class Gammaproteobacteria; order Burkholderiales; family Casimicrobiaceae; genus VBCG01. The sequence goes on along the minus strand of DASXSP010000049.1, from coordinate 74,885 downwards.
AGTGGTCGAGGCTCGCGTTGTAGAACTCGACCACATCGACTGTCAGCGGGTCGGGGACGGCGACATCGGGATCGATCACCGTTACCGGGTACTGAATCGCTGACGGGACGCCGCTGCCCACAATGCCGCTGACGGTGATCGTATACGTCGTGTCGGCATTAGGCTTCGCGTAGGAAAATCCGCTGGGAAGAAAGACAATCGTATTGTCGCCGTAGCCGTTCAGGACGGCCTCGTACGCGACGGGAATCGGACCCGCGGGCCCGCTCATCGTGACGCTGGCGTTCGTGAAATCAGCGCCCGGGTACGAGAACGACCAGCGATTCGAGAAGAACGGCAGATTCTGATACGGTACAACTCCCGCGGGCGGCCATGCGATGCCATTGGGCGTAGCGGGCCGCGGCGCTTGCGTGCCGAAGACGAACAGCGCATTGGCAGGACGCTGACTCCCCTCTGAAATGTCGCCGGTTGTCATCGACGCGCGCGGAGGAAATAGCACCCAGCGCCGATGCCCGACCGCCGGATTGTTGGTCCCGTAGTCATCCATGTACGCGTCGATTGCGTCAACACCGCGGATGCCGAGCGCAATGTTGGAGCTCATGGCGCCGTTCGCGCCGAGTTCGCTGTAGCAAAGCCACGTCGAAGGCGGCGTGTGCGACAGAGCGTTGTTGGCGGACATCATCAACGCCGCCTGCTGCTCGGCCGACATTTGTAAGCCGCTGACGAGCTGCACCGGCGGCAAATCGGCCAGCGCGCGGAAGTAGTTGACGCGATCGACCACAGCCTGCTGATGGTCGGCGTTCGTCGCGCCGGCATCGCACGTCGCGATCGCACCCGTCCAGTTGAGCGACACTAAATCGCCGGCGACGTAGACGCTCTGATACAGCGCCGCAACTTGGTTGCGCGTCTTCGCAGCCTTCGGCACGACGTCATACGACCAGGACGAGATGTCCTGCGACTCAAACCGGCGTGGCGCGTCAGCGAGCTGTGAGGGCTGCGCTTGAACGGCAGCGGCGATGCACGAACCTGTGATGATGGTCGCGATCCATGCGCGCATTTTCGGAACATAACGCCCTGCAGAGGGCGGGGGGTAAAGAGCGATTAGATTCTTGGCGGTAGGGTTGGCAGGCGTTTGCACAGAGCATTTTCAATCCAGTAGGACCGACGCATTGTCCAGATGCGTGACGCGTTGTCAACGTGATGCACATCGGGGTTATCGATCATTCAGCCGGCGTTGATCGAACAGGTCCTCATTTGCAGGACGGCGCATCGTCGGGTAATGGCCGCCGGCAAAGACACGTGCCACATCAAGCGTCTCGCGAATGCCGACATGCTCGGAATGTCGTGCGATGAAGCGCTGCGCCGCTCTCCGGCCCTCCGCGTGAAGCCGCAACAGCCACTGTCGCGAGCGCTCCAGTGCGGATCCATCCATCAATAGGGCCGTCGGCGGAGGTCCGATCCGATGCAAGCGCGTGTCGATAATGCCAACATCACCGTCGCTCCGCCCCGCCAACGCCCGCATCGCGCTGATGGCCTGCATCTCCGCGACGAGGCTCGAGTTGAAAACGATCTCTCCGACGCGCCGGCGGATTCCGGTAGCGTCGGTCGGCGCCGACTCGACTTCATCCGGCACCAGTTGAACGACGATCAGATCACGCGTGCCTCCACCGTGAATCATCGGCCAGAGCGTCGGATTGCCCGAATAACCGCCGTCCCAATACGGCTCGCCGTCGATTTCGACGGCTTGAAAGAGTTGCGGTAGACACGCCGATGCGACCAACGCATCGACCGTCATCGCGGCGTTGGTCACCACGCGCGGCAAGCCGGTCTTGACGTTCGTCAATGTCACATAAATCGCGGGCGCTTCGGGACTTCGCAACGCGTCGATATCGACATGTCGCGCGATCAGGTCGCGCAGCGGATTGATCCCGAGCGGATTCAGCTGATACGGTGAGCCGCCGCTCGATAACAGCCAGGCGCCGATCGATTCGCGCCACGCGCGTTCGACCGGGGCCCACATTTCTCCAGCAGCCGTTGCGTTGATCGGATACGCGACGTCGAGCCAAAACGATCGCAGCGCTTCCCGGGCGCGCTTTGCAGGGCCATGCGCCAAAGCTCCGGCGACAATGGCCGCATTAATCGCCCCTGCGCTGGTTCCGCTCAACTGGCTGATCGCAAGTGTCCGGCTCGCCAGCAAAACGTCGAGAACGCCCCAGGTGTACGCGCCCCATGACCCAGCGCCTTGCAGCGCGAGGCCGACCGGTTTGCGGATACGAGACGAAGATTCGTTTTGCTTCATAGGGATTCGGCCGCCTTTTGTTGCATCGCACAAAGAGGATAGGGATACGCTGGGGATGTTTCCAATCAAATGTTGCGATGACCGCCATCAATCTCGTGGATCGTCGAGGCGTAGCGCGAACGCCGTTGGCTATACTCGTTCGTCTGTCGTCAACAAATCGAGCCCACAGTCGCTTATGAACACCGATACGCGTGCGCAGACATTGCTTAAAACATTCGGCCTACGTTCAGAAAGTGCCGGCGTTTGCCTTGGTCCAGGTCGTTGGCGCGGCAGCGGACCGATGATCGCGTCGATCAACCCCACGAATGAGAAGTTGCTCGCGCGCGTTGCAAGCGCAACCGCAGATGACATCAATGCAGCGATCGCTGCAACGTCGGATGCAGCGCTGGCGTGGCGAAATGTGCCGGCACCGCAGCGCGGCGACGCGATTCGCTGCTTCGCGCAATTGCTGCGCGAGAATAAGGATGCGCTCGGAACCCTCGTATCACTCGAAAACGGCAAGATCAAAGCCGAAGGCGACGGCGAGGTGCAGGAGATGATCGACATCGCCGACTTCGCGGTGGGCCAGTCGCGAATGCTGTACGGCAAGACGATGCCGTCCGAGCGGTCGCAGCATCGGATCATGGAGCAATGGCATCCGCTCGGAATCGTGGGCGTGATCACGGCCTTCAATTTTCCCGTCGCAGTGTGGGCGTGGAACGCGATGCTGGCAGCGGTGTGCGGCAACGCAATCGTCTGGAAGCCATCGCCGAAGACGCCGCTCGCGGCACTTGCCGTTCAGACGCTTGCGAACCGGGTTGTCGAAACGCTGCACTTGCCGCCGATTTTTGCGCTCTGCGTCTGCGACAACTCGCTTGCGCCGGCGCTTGTCGAGGATGCGCGCATGGCGCTCGTCTCTTTCACGGGCTCATCGGCCGTAGGGCGCAAGGTCGCGCAAACCGCCGCGGGACGCTTCGGCAAAGTGCTGCTCGAATGCGCCGGCAACAACGCCATCATCGTGACCGCCGACGCAGATCTCGATCTCGTCATTCCAGCCGTGCTCTTCGGCGCGGTCGGAACCGCGGGGCAGCGATGCACGACAACGCGACGGTTGATCGTTCATCGTTCCTCGTTCGACACGATTGTCGCGCGGCTCGTCGCTGCATACGCGCAGGTCCGAATCGGCGATCCGCTTGATCCGCAAACATTGATGGGGCCGTTGATCGATGGCGACGCGGTCGCCAACTATCGACGCGCAATCGAAGAGGCCCGCGCGGCGGGAGGCCGCATCGAGTGCGGCGGCCGCGTGCTGTCGCAGCCCGGATATTTTGTCGAGCCGACGATTGTCTCGGGGCTTCCGACAACGTCGCCGCTCGTTCAGCGCGAAACGTTTGCGCCGATCCTCTATGTCAGCACGTTCGATTCGACCGATGACGCGATCGCTCAAAACAACGCGGTGAGACAAGGCCTATCGTCGGCGATATTTACGCGGGACGTTCGCAGCGCTGAAGCGTTCCTCGCGTCCGCGGGCAGCGATTGCGGCATTGCCAACGTGAACCTCGGCACATCGGGCGCTGAAATCGGCGGCGCGTTCGGCGGTGAAAAGGAGACAGGCGGCGGCCGCGAGTCAGGATCCGACGCCTGGCAAAACTACATGCGGCGGCAGACCAACACGATCAATTGGGGAAGCGAGTTGCCGCTCGCGCAAGGCATTCGCTTCGGCGTAACCTGAGCGGATGCGCTACTTCCGAAACAACGAAACGAGAAACGACAACACGAGCGAGATGATCACGCAGGTAACGATGGGGAAGTGAAACGAGAAGCCGTCCCGCTCGATGTGGATGTCGCCTGGCAGACGTCCAAGACCAAGCTTGGCAAGCCAGGGCCATGCGAGACCCACCACGACCAGCGCTGCGCCGAGAATGACGAGAAAGCGTTGCATGGCCTACTTGGTACTTCGTGGCTTGGCTGCGCGCGGCGGCGCGGCCGGGCGCGCGCGTTTCGTTTGTGGCTGCTTCGTTGTCTTCGACCGCGAAGTTGTCCGAGGTTTCGGTTTGGAACGCGCGGCGCCTGCGCTTGCGCGAGCCACCGAAGCCGGTTTTTGCTCGCCGTTCTGCCGCGCATAAGGCTTCGCGCGTCGCTCCTTCGCAGTCGATCGCGGCGCCGTCTTCACGGGCCTGCCGGCTTTGGCGTCCACGAGGGCGATCGCCTCGGCAAGCGTTACCGACTCCATTTTGTCCTTGTCGGGCAACGTCGCGTTGGTGTCGCGATGCTTGACGTACGGGCCGTAGCGCCCGGCATGCAACTCGACCGGTTGCTTGTCACGCGGATGCATACCGAGAACACGCACCGCCGTCGTACCGCGTTGCGGTCGTCCCTTTTTGGACGAATCTTTGGGTTCGAACTCGAAGCCCACGCTGCCGTCTTTTTGGCGCACCAGAAACGCAGAAAACGGACGACGCGTCCGCGAAGAAACGAACTGCAACAAATCGGTCTTGCCGGTCGTCAGCAGCTTCTCCATCTGCGCGCGTTCGATCGGCCGCTGCAGAATCGTACGACCGGATCGGAAATCGCAGCGCCTGTCGGCGCCAACGGCGCGCTCGCATACGTACACGTTGCCCGCCTCGAACACGCGATGGCCGCACTTCGGGCAGGGACCCAACGGGGTTTGCTGTGAAAAATCGGGTGTCTCGCCGTCGTCGCCCAGCATTGCGCGTTCGCCGAAATCGAATTCGACTTCGTTGGCATCGTTCAGTTTGAGTTTCGCCGTGAACGGCCGGCCGAGCCGGCTGCGAAAGCCTTCGAGCGGTCCGATCGCGCGCAGAGCGAGCAGCACCTCGGCTTCCGCAGGCGCGAGCTGGCGGCCTCCCATGATTTTCCAGAACGCGAAATCGCAATCGGGATTGGTGCACTGGAACTTGCGATATTTTTCGTGAACCTCGCCGCCACACTTGGGACAGGGCGTCGACAGCGTCGCGAAATCGCCCGGTATCGTGTCGCTTTCGTAATTCTTCGCCTGCGCGACGATATGCCGCGTCATCTTGATGATCTCGCGCATGAAGTCGCGGCGCGGCAGTTTGCCATGCTCCATTTGCGCGAGCTTGAACTCCCACTCGGCGGTGAGCTCCGGCGAGAACAACTCCGGAATGCCGAGGCCGTGCAACAGCGTCATCAGCGAAAACGCCTTCGGCGTCGGGATCAGCTCTTTGCCTTCGCGATGGATGTAGCGCTCCTGGATCAGGCCCTCGATAATCTGAGCGCGCGTCGCCGGCGTGCCGAGCCCCTTCTCGCGCATCGCCTCACGCAAGTCCTCGTCCTCGATCAACTTACCGGCGCCTTCCATCGCTGAAAGAAGCGTTGCCTCGGTAAAGCGTGGCGGCGGGCGCGTTGTCTGCGCGACGACGTCAATCTTTTCGGTTGCGACGTTTTCATTCGGCTTGATGGGCGCGAGCGTCGGCTCGTCGCCTTGCGCTTCGCGTCCGTACACGGCAAGCCAACCGGGGCTCACGAGCACCTTGCCTTCCGATTTGAAAGGCTCCGCTTCGACGCGCGTGATGCGAGTCGTCACGAGATATTCCGCTGCCGGATAGAACACCGCAAGAAAGCGCTTGACGACGAGATCGTAGAGCTTCGATTCGATTTCGCTAAGATGCTTGGGGCGGACAAGCGTCGGAATGATGGCGAAGTGATCCGAGACCTTGGCGTTGTCGAAGATCCGTCGATTCGGCTTCACCCATTTCCGCTTCAGGATCTCTCGCGCGAATCCGCCGTAGGCGTTGCTGTCCGACAGCGCTTCCATCGTCGCGCTGACCGTCTGCAGATAATCTTCGGGCAGCGCGCGCGAATCGGTGCGCGGGTACGTGAGCGCTTTGTGTTTTTCGTACAGTGCTTGCGCAAGCGAAAGCGTCGTCCGCGCCGAAAATCCGAAGCGGCCGTTCGCCTCGCGCTGGAGGCTCGTCAGGTCGTAGAGCAGCGGCGCGATCTGCGACGATGGCTTCGACTCTTCGGTGACGATGCCCGGCTTGCCGGCGCATTTGTCGGCGAGCGCGCGCGCCGAAGCCTCGCTCCACAAACGCTCCGCGCGAAGATCGGGGTCATCGTCCTTCTTCTTGAACGCCTCGTCGAACCAGCGGCCGGTGTATTCGCCGGCGGCGGCGCGAAACGTGCCGACGACTTCCCAATAATCGCGCGGTTCGAAGCGGCTGATCTTCTCTTCACGCTCGACCAGGATCGCGAGCGTCGGCGTCTGCACGCGTCCCACCGTCGTCAGTTGAAAACCGCCGGCTTTGGAGTTGAACGCCGTCATCGCGCGCGTGCCGTTGATGCCCACGAGCCAGTCGGATTCGGAGCGGCAAACGGCAGCGTCGGCGAGGGGCAGCATCGCCTCGTCGGTGCGCAATGCGCCGAATGCGTCGCGAATCGCAGCGGGCGTCATCGATTGCAGCCAAAGACGGCGTATGGGCTTGGATGCTTTCGCGAATTGGACGACGTTGCGAAAGATGAGCTCACCTTCGCGCCCGGCGTCGCACGCGTTGATCAGCAGACCGACGTCCTTGCGTTTGATCAGGCGCAATAGCACTTTCAGCCGGTTCTCGTTCTTCTCGATCGGTCTTAGCTCGAACTTGGAAGGAATCGCCGGCAGATGCGCGAATGTCCACTTGCCGCGTTTGACTTCTTCGTTTTCCGGCATGCCGAGCTCAAGCAAATGGCCGACGGCCGAAGAGAGAACGTGTTTGTCGCTCTCGTAGTAGTCGTCGTGGCGCGTGAAGCCGCCCAGTGCACGCGCGATGTCCGCGGCAACGGAGGGCTTCTCAGCGATGATCAGGCTTTTCGACACGGCATTTTCCAAGAAAAGGACGCCGATACTACCGAAGGTCAGAGACCTGCGGCAAGAAATCGTTCGGATGAGTGGGCCAACGCGCGTGCGCGCGCCGGCGCGCTACGCGCGCGTACGAGAGATCGGGGCGCGATCGACGCGTTGCCAGCGCCCCCCGGGAAGGGACGCAACCGATCCATCGAGCTCAAGTGCAGTCAGCGCGGCTTGAACGTCGCTTGCCGGCATCTGCGTGCGCGCCATCAACGTATCGATGTCAACCGGATCATGGGCAATCGCATCGAGAAGCGCGGCGTGTTTGGGTTCGCGTACGACGTTGTTCGTCGAGGTCTCCACGGCGGCAAAAGGCGCCGCGGCTGCGCCTGCGATCTCCCCGATGATGTCCTGCGCGGTCTCGACGAGCTTTGCTCCTTCGCGAATCAGCTTGTGCGGGCCCTTCGAGAACGGCGAATGGATGGAACCGGGAATCGCGAATACATCGCGGCCCTGTTCACCGGCGAGACGCGCGGTGATGAGCGAACCCGATGAAAGCGTGGCTTCGACAACCAACACGCCGCGAACAAGCCCGCTCAGCAGACGATTGCGCCGCGGAAAATTTTCCTTGAGCGGTGGCGTTCCCGGCGGATACTCGGAGAGAAGCGCGCCGCGCAAGGCGATCGCATGTGCGAGCGCCCGATGGCGCGCCGGGTAAACGCGATCGAGGCCGGTTCCAACGACGGCAATCGTCGAACCGTCATGGTCGAGTGCGCCCTCATGCGCCGCCGCATCGATGCCCGCCGCGAGCCCTGACACAATCGTGATCCCGGCATCCGCGAGCGCAGCGGCGAATGCGCGCGAATTTTCGATGCCCTGCGGCGTGGCATTGCGGCTGCCCACGATGGCGATCGATGGACGATTCAAGAGATCGCGACGACCCACGTGGAACAGAACCGGCGGTGCGTCCCCGATATCCAGCAACGCGCGCGGGTAATCCGTGTCGTCCCAGGCGATCAGCTCGTGATCGGAGGCTTCGAGCCAAGCGCGTGTCGCGTTGTAGCGTTCGGAAGGGACCGGGCTCAGCAGCCGATCGACCGCTGCCTTGGGAACAATCGATTGAAGCTCTCCACGCGATGCGTTCAGCACCGCCGCGGGATCGCCGAGTATCCGCAGCAGATCAAACAGCGCACGCTGGGGCAGCGCTTTGAGGGCCAGCGTAGCCCACGCATCGACGCGCGCGTCGATTGACATCCCGATGGTCGCTAAAGCAGTCGCCGCCGGGCATCCCCGCGTCTGGTCACCCGGGGTGTCCGGCGAAACAGGTGGATAGTTTCGCTATGGCGTGCGGAAATAATCGCCGACGCGAATCGATTCGGTCGAATTCAGAACGATACCGTACGCAACATTGTCGAACACACGAAACACGAGCAGCAATCCCGTGCGCTCGTCGGGCACCTGCAGATACTTGGGCGGCTTGTAGAACGTCGTCTGGTCGAAAGACGGCAGCATGACCGGCGGGTCGTTGTTCGGCCGCCGATCGAGAATCGGCTCTACGACACGATAAGTGGCGAGCACATTTCCGACCTCGAGACCCGAAGATGCGCCCTTGTCGAGCGTGACGACGTAACCCCGCCCGGTCTCGTCGTCGTCGTGGGCGAGCTTCAGGATACGTCCCGCAATGTCCTTGCCGGGCGCATGCGGAACATAATTTTGCAGCGTTTCGCGCGGCGCAGGGATTAGGCGGTCGCCGATGATGATCTCTTCCCTCGCGGAGTCGATGCGCACGGTCGAAACGTCGGCAAAGCGCTCGACGCGACCTGTGCCGAGAAACCGTTGTTCGTAGCCGAGCACTGCGCCGGTGTCGTCGACAAGCCGTTCGCCTGGGCGGTATATGAACCAGAAATCGCCCGCCCTGGGATCGATGCCGGCGACATAGACGCGATCGCCCAGTCCGCGGACGACGCGATCGTCACGACCCGCGACGATCTCTGCCGCATTGACGAGCCCGTCAGGACCTGTGATCAGCGGCCGTGTCAGGAATGGTTCGATATCGCCCGGCGGGATCACGGGGATTGCCTGGGCTTCGAGCGGGCTCACGCGCACCGACGGCGAGACGCGCACCGTTTCGCGCGCGGCTAACGACAACCGCGGCTGACCGGCTACGTAGTCAAGAACGATGATGTCGCCCGGATAGATCCAATGCGGATTCTTGATTTGTTCGCGGTTCATTCGCCAGACGTCGGGCCAACGCCAGGGGTCTTTCAGGAATTTGCCGGCGATACCCCAAAGAGTGTCTCCTTTTTGCACCGTATAGCGGGAGGGCGCGTTGTCCGCGACGGTGACACCTTGGGCTGCGTACGCACTGCTGACTAGCAGTACGGATAGCGCGATGGCCGCGAGCCGGCGCGACGCTGTGATAAACTGTTGAACCATATAGCCTCTCTGGCGTGAGCGGGTCTTGCAAACGTCCTAAACCGCCGCAAAATAAGGACTTAAAGAGGATTCTGCATCTGATACCTGCATTTGGCAAGCTAGACACGACCGATGGCGCTGCTCAACATACTCGAATACCCCGACCCCCGGCTCAGAAAGGTCGCGGCGCCCGTCGCCGCCGTTACGCCGGACGTGCAAAAGCTCGTCCGCGACATGGCGGAGACGATGTACGCCGCTCCGGGCGTTGGGCTGGCGGCGACGCAGGTCGACGTCCATAAACGCGTCATCGTCATCGATATCTCCGAGACGCGAGACGATCTCAAGGTGTTCATCAACCCCGAGATAGTCGCGCGCGAAGGCGAACTGGAGACTGAGGAGGGCTGTCTCTCCGTTCCGGGCTATTACGACAAAGTGACCCGCGCCGCCAAGGTGACCGTGCGCGCACAAAACGACCGCGGCGAACGGTTCGAGCTTGCCGCCGAGGGTACCCTTGCCGTTTGTATCCAGCACGAAATAGACCATTTGTCGGGTAAAGTCTTCGTCGAGTACCTGTCGCCCCTCAAACGAGCTCGTCTGGCCGCGAAGCTCCGCAAGAAGCAAAAGCTGGCCGGCTGACGCGAGCGATTATCCCCATGCGCGTCGGCTTCGCCGGCACGCCGCAATTTGCCGCCCGCGTATTAACGGCAATCGCCGACGCTGGACACACGATACCGCTTTGCCTCACGCAGCCGGATCGGCCAAAAGGCCGAGGGCTCCGGCGAGTCGACTCCCCGGTCAAAGCAGTCGCAGCGACCTACGGAATACCGGTCGTGCAACCCGCGACGCTCAAGACCGCCGAAGTGCGCTCGGACCTCCTTGACGTTCCGTTGGACGTGTTGGTCGTTGCCGCGTACGGGCTGCTGTTGCCCCGGAGCGTCCTCGATTGGCCACGGTACGGTTGTCTCAATGTTCATGCGTCGCTGTTGCCGCGATGGCGAGGCGCCGCGCCCATCGAACGCGCAATCGAAGCCGGCGACACGAGCACGGGCATCACGATCATGCAGATGGACGCAGGGCTCGACACAGGTCCGATCGTGGCGTCGACTGAAATCCCCATAGACCCACGCGAAACCGCGGGTTCCTTGATTGACAAACTTGCTGCCATGGGCGCGAAGGCGATCGTCGAAACGCTTGCGCATCTCGCGCGCCGAGGTTCGCTCGCAACAACGCCGCAACCTGCCGAAGGCGTCAGCTACGCGCGGAAAATCGAGGCACACGAGGCTGCGATCGGCTGGCGAGCGCCCGCGGCGGCGATCGAGCGAAAAATTCGAGCGTTCAATCCTGTGCCGGGCGCGTACTCGTGGCTCAACGAAGAGCGCGTCAAGCTGTGGGCGGCGACGGTGATCGCAAGTGCGACGCAGCAGCAGCCGGGGACCGTCGTGGGCATTGCCGCTGAAGGCATCGATGTGGCCTGCGGCGAAGGGGTTCTGCGAATTCTGGAGCTTCAGCCTGCTGGCAGCAGACGCATGGGCAGCGCCGCATTTCTCGCAGGCCGCGAAGCGCCGATCGGTTCTCGGTTTTCATCGGCTGCAGAATCGCGAGCGTAGTCGTGCGAATCGAGCAACAACAGGCCGCTCGTGTCGTCGAGAGCGTGCAGCGGGGTATCGCGCTCGACGCCGCACTCGCTGCAGTCGACGACGGCTCGCCGCTGCGCGGACGCGCGCTCGTTCAGGAATTGGCTTACGGCACGCTGCGGCATTGGGGAACGCTCGACGCGTTGACGCGACATCTCGCTTCGAAACCGGTGACTGAACCATTGCTTCATGCGTTGGTGTCGGTCGCGCTCTACCAACTCGACTACACCCGCGCGCCGGCGTTTGCAGTCGTCGATCGCGCGGTCGAGGCAGCCGCCGATCTGTCGCGGCCGGCCGCCAAACGTTGGGTCAATGCGCTGCTTCGGCGGTACCTCCGCGAAAAAGACGTGCTCGCGTCGACCGTGCGCCGTGACCCGGTAGCACGCTGGTCGTATCCCCGCTGGTGGATCGCCCGGATCAAGGCTGATTTCCCTGCGGCATGGGAATCGATCCTCGAAGCAGGTAATGCTCGACCGCCGCTTACATTGCGCGTCAACCACCGTGTCGCGACACGCCAGGATTTGATGACGGCGTTTGCGGAGCAAGCGATCACTTGCGCGCCTGTCGGCGAGCGCGGTGTCATTGTCGATCCACCACGATCGGTAACCGAGCTCCCCGGCTTCGCCGAAGGGGCATTCTCGGTCCAGGACCTCGCGGCGCAGCTCGCCGCGCCGCTACTCGATGTGTCGGATGGAATGCGCGTGCTCGACGCCTGTGCTGCGCCCGGCGGAAAAACAGCGCATCTACTGGAGCTTGCCGACGTCGCCGTCACTGCGGTCGATCGCGATGACGCCCGTGTCCAGCGCCTTTCGTCCAACCTTCGGCGACTCAACCTCAGCGATCGCAGCGTACAAGTCGTTCACGGCGACGCACTCGAGCCGTCGGCGTGGTGGGATGCTCGACCGTACGATCGGATCCTGGCTGACGTTCCCTGCAGCGCGTCGGGCGTCGTGCGCCGCCACCCGGATGTCAAGTGGCTGCGTCGCCCTGGCGACATCGCGGCGTTCGTCCGTGACCAGGACCGAATATTGGACGCGCTCTGGCCACTTCTATCCCACGGCGGCATGCTCCTCTATGCGACCTGCTCGCTATTCAAAGCGGAAAACGAGGAACGAGTCGCCGAATTCCTGACTCGGCACGCCGATGCGTTGCGGGAAACCATCATGTTTCCGCCCGATGCGGTGCACATCGAAGGACAACTCTTGCCTTCGCCTTCGGCCGCAGTCCACAATCAGGACGGGTTTTTCTACGCGCTGCTTCGCAAAGCCTGACGCGGCGATCCGCCGCCGGCACCTTCGTGGCGCGGCCTCAAGCCGTCGCGGCGGTGCGAGACCACGTTCCCCGCCGGCATGCTGTTTCGCTCTCGCTACTCTCCTATCGCTTCCTCGCGCGGTCGCCGCAAGTTGCTGCAGCTCGCGGGCGCGGCCATCATCGCGCTTGCGCTTTCGTCGCCGTCGGTGCGCGCCGACGTCGTGCCGCTCAAATCCGCAGAGCTACGAATCGATGAAGGCGATCTGTTGCTGTCGGCGGAATTCGACCTCGCGTTGACGCCAACGCTGGAAGAGGCGCTGCAAAAGGGAATTCCGCTTTATTTTGTCGTCGAGTTCGACCTGATGCGGGGTCGCTGGTATTGGCTGGACGAAAAAGTGGCAGAGTGGGCGGTCACATATCGGGTATCGTATTCACCGTTGACGCGCCAATATCGTGTCGCAAGCGGACCGCTCGGCCAGACGTTCGAGTCGCTGGACGACGTCGAGCGTTTTATTGGCCGTGTTTCGTCGCGGCCCGTTGCACGCGCCGACACACTTACAAAGGGCGCGCGCTATGAAGCTGCGCTCCGAATCCGACTCGACGTCACTCAATTGCCCAAACCGTTTCAGGTGAACGCGCTTGCGCTGCGCGAATGGCAGCTTGCCTCCGACTGGCAGCGGTGGAGTTTCACGCCGTGAGCGTGCGGGTCCACCCATGAGCGTCCTTTCGTCGCGCACCGTCCGCTGGGTCGTGCTCGTGCTCGCATGTCTTTCTGCGATCGCGTTGTTTCTGCTCGCGACGGCGACGGCGAATACGGCGCTGTTTGCCGGAAACTACGATGCGCTCGTTGTGCTGAACGCGGTGTTGGTCGCCCTGCTGATGCTCGTCGTCGGATGGCAGGTGCTGCGGCTGCGTCGAAATCTGAAGGCCGGGGTGTTTGGATCGCGGCTCGCCGTGCGGCTCGTATTTCTGTTTGTCGTCGTCGCGGTGTTGCCGGGCGCGCTCGTGTACGCGGTGTCCGTGCAATTTCTCGGTAAGAGTATCGAGAGCTGGTTTGACGTCCGCGTCGATCGGGCGCTGGAAGGCGGGATCAATCTTGGCCGAAGCTCGCTCGATTACCTGCTCAAAGAGACAATGAATCGCGCTACGCAGGTCGCGTCAGCGCTCGCTGAAACGCCCGGCAACGCCGGTCCGACATTGAATCGCGCGGTCGAGCAGGCGGGGATCTATGAAGCGGCGCTTTTTTCGACGTCCGGCAACGTGCTTGCCGTTGCCGGAATGGGCGGTTTGACGGCGACACCCGAACCGCCGCCGGCGCATGCATTGCGCCGGGCACGATTGCAGCAAACGTATGCGGAGCCGGAGCAGACCACCGATTCCGGCCTCGTGCTTCGCGTCGTCGTCCCGGTGAACAGCCGCGATCGCCTCGATCCCCTTCGGGTACTGCAAGTGATCGAGCCGGTTCCCAAAGCACTCGCGCAAGACATGGAAAAAGTGCAGGCCGGCGCACGCGATTATCAGGAAATCTCTTTTTCGCGCACGGCATTGAAGCGTGTCTACGCGCTGACGCTTACGTTGACGCTCCTGCTCGCCCTCACGTGCGCACTCGGGCTCGCCGTGGTCTTGTCGGAGCGCTTCGCGGCGCCTCTTGGCCTGCTTGCCGAGGGAACGCGCGCGGTCGCACAAGGCGACTTCACGCGACGGCAACCGGTGACATCGCGCGACGAGCTGGGGGTTCTGACCGAGTCCTTCAATACGATGACGTCTCAGCTCGCCGAAGCGCGAACGAAGACCGAAGAATCGCGACGCGCGATCGAAACCGCCAACGCGTACCTCGAGAGCATCCTCGGCAACCTGTCGGCCGGCGTGCTGGCATTCGATGATCGTTATCGACTTCGCACGAGCAACCCAAGTGCCGCTGTGATCTTGCAGCAACCGATGGCGGACCTCACCGACCTTCCGCTGGCCGAATGGGGCCGCCGACTGCCGGCGCTATCCCCGTTCGCCGAGCTTGTCGCGGACGGCTTTCGCACGGCGCGCGACGGGCAATGGCAGAAAGAAGCCGAGCTGACGGTCGCGAGTCATCCGCGGACTGTGCTGATGCGCGGCACGCGATTGCCCGGCGCGCCCGTTCCCGGCTATATCGTCGTTTTCGACGATGTGTCGGAGCTCGTCCAGGCGCAGCGTGATGCCGCATGGGCGGAAGTCGCGCGCCGACTCGCGCATGAAATCAAGAATCCGTTGACGCCGATTCAGCTTTCGGCCGAGCGTTTGGCCGTCAAGCTCGCATCGAAGCTCGAGGGCGCCGACGCCGACGCGCTCCGCCGCGGAACGCAAACGATCGTGTCGCAAGTCGCGGCGATGAAGAACATGGTCGATGACTTTGCCATCTACGCGCGCAAGCCTCGCGCCGGCCAGATGCAAAGCGTCGATCTTGCCGCCCTCTTGCTCGAGGTGCTCGCTCTGTACGACAATCTGCGCCCTCACTGCGCCCTTACCATGCCCGAAGAGCCGGTGATCATCCACGGCGAGCCGACACGCCTTCGCCAGGTGTTCCACAACTTGCTGCAGAATGCGGTCGACGCACAAGCCGGCCTTGCCGATGCCCGCTTCGCGATCTCGCTGTCGGCAGCGGGAACCGAGGCGGTGCTCGTGTTCGCCGATCAGGGACCAGGCTTCGACGAAGAAATGATTGCGCATGCTTTTGAACCATATGTGACGACCAAGGCCAAGGGCACGGGTCTCGGTCTCGCCATCGTGAAAAAGATCGTCGATGAGCACCGCGGCCGCGTGCTGCTTGAAAATACGTCGCCGCGCGGCGCGCGCGTGACGCTTTATTTCCCCGCGCTCAACACTGCTGCGGCCGTCGCCGCGTGACCGGACAATTTGCATGGCACCCGCCCGAGAAATACTGATCGTCGACGACGAAGTCGGCATTCGAGAGTTGCTGTCCGAAATTCTGCAGGACGAGGGTTACCGCGTCGCTTTGGCCGAGAACGCCGGCGAAGCACGCGCGTATCGACAACGCCAACAGCCGGCACTCGTTCTACTCGACATTTGGATGCCGGATACCGACGGCGTGACGCTGCTTCGCGAATGGGGTGCGGCGGGGCTTGTCACGATGCCGGTCATCATGATGTCCGGGCACGGGACGATCGAGACCGCGGTGGAAGCAACACGAATCGGCGCATTTGATTTCCTCGAAAAACCGATCGGCCTTTCCAAGCTGTTGTCGACAATATCGCGCGCTTTCAAAACAGCCGCAGCCAAGGAGCCGCGAAGGATCTCGCTGTCGATGCTCGGCGCCAGCACCGCCGTGCGTGAGACCGAGCGCGCGCTGGAGGAGCTCGCGAGCTCGCGCAAAGCGATCCTGATTGTCGGTGAGCCGGGGACCGGCCACGACATCGCGGCGCGCGCACTACAAGTGCCCGAAGCACCGTTTGTGGTTCTGGAAAACGGCGCGCGGTTCCTCAATAACCCGCTCGCGCTCATTGAAGAGGCGCACGAAGGCGTTATCTACTGCGCCGAAATCGGCCAATACGGCAAAGCCGAACAAAAAGGGCTGGCGTTTCTTCTGGGCAAGCTCGACAAGTACAACGTCACGTTGGTCGCGACAAGCGCTGAGCCTCTGGGGAACCTGGCGACCGAAGGGAAGTTCGACGCCGCTCTGCTTTCACAGCTTTCGGCGGGCGCGATCATGCTGCCGCCGCTTCGGGCGCGGCGCGACGACATTCCGCCGCTGATCGAACGATTCTGGCGCGAGTCGAAGAACGGCGAACGCGCGGCGCCATTGCTCGCTTCGCTCAATCCGGCCGCGCTGACCGCGCTCACGAATGCGCATTGGCCCGGCAATCTCGATCATCTCGCGAGCGTCATCGAAAATCTGCAAGTCGTACGGGGCGATATCAGCGTCGACCACGTCAAGCGACTCCTCGGCGAAGCGGTCGCACAAAATAGGGCCGTCGCACCGGAAATCACCGCGCGGTTCTTCGAACTGCCGCTTCGCGAGGCTCGCGAGGCATTCGAGCGCATTTATTTCGAGCAGCTGCTGGGCCGCGAGCAATCGAACATGAGCAAAGTTGCCGAGAAGGCAGGGCTCGAGCGCACTCACCTCTACCGCAAGCTCAAGCAACTCAACATTCGCTTTTCACGACGCGGCGACGCCGACAGCGCGGCTTAAGCGAGCGCTAAGCGTTCGGTCAGACGTGAGCACCGCCATCGCAACGGGGGTCAGCAAACAGCGCATGACACCGCTTGTGATCGGCGCGATCGGCGTCGTTTACGGCGACATCGGCACGAGCCCTCTCTACACGCTGCGCACTGCGTTCACCGGTACGCACGCGCTCACGCTTACGCACGACAACGTCCTTGGGGTTTTATCGGCGATTTTTTGGTCATTGATGATCGTCGTTACGCTCAAGTACGTGTCGCTGATCATGCGTGCCGACAACCGCGGCGAAGGCGGCATCCTGGCGCTCACGGCGCTCGTTGCGCGCGGTCTCGATGACAATCCGCAGCGTCGCTGGTGGCTCGTCGGCTTCGGGATCTTTGGCGCGGCGATGTTCTATGGAGACGGGATGATCACGCCCGCCATCACGGTGCTGGGCGCGGTCGAGGGTCTCGAAGTCATCGCTCCGCAGCTCCATGCGTGGATCGTTCCCGTCTCAGTCATCATCATGATCGCGTTGTTCGCGATCCAGAAGCGCGGCACGGCGACGATCGGCGCGATGTTCGGGCCTGTCATGTGCACGTGGTTCGCGACGCTCGCTGTTCTCGGTGTGCGAGAAATTGCGGAACGGCCCGCGGTTCTTGCGGCGCTCAGCCCAGGCTACGCGGCGGCTTTTTTTGTGGATTCTCCCGTCGCCGCATTCGTCGCGATGGGCGCCGTGGTGCTCGCGGTCACCGGAACCGAGGCGCTCTACGCCGACATGGGTCATTTCGGACGCACGCCGATCCGGCGCGCATGGCTTTTCTTCGTGATGCCGGCGCTGCTGTTGAATTATTTCGGGCAAGGCGCGCTGATCTTGAACGACCCGAACGCCATCAAGAACCCGTTCTACCTGCTCGCGCCGGATTGGGCGTTGGTACCGCTTCTGGTGCTCGCCACGGCGGCAGCGATCATTGCGTCGCAGGCGGTGATTTCCGGGGCGTTTTCGCTGACGCGCGCCGCCATCCAGATGGGGTACTGCCCGCGCCTGACGATCGAGCATACGTCCGAACGCGCAATCGGACAGATTTACATCCCCTTTATCAATTGGACGCTCCTTGTGGCAGTCATCGCTCTGGTCATCGGATTTCGGCGCTCGGACAACTTGGCAGGCGCGTACGGTATCGCGGTGACGCTCGCCATGTTGATCGACTCGATTCTGATCTTTGTCGTCATGCGACAACTGTGGGATTGGCCGACGTGGGTGGCGATCGCGATCGCGACGCCGCTGTTGCTCGTCGATTTGACGTTCCTCACATCGAACACGCTGAAGATTCCCGATGGCGGCTGGTTTCCGATCCTCATCGGCATCATCGTATTCACGCTGCTGACGACGTGGAAGCGCGGCCGCATCGTGCTGATGGAAAGGCTCGCGGAAGACGCGATGCCGCTCGACTTGTTCATCCAGAGCATCGAGGCTTCGCCGCCGACGCGCGTGCCCGGAACGGCCGTCTTTCTGACGTCGGCGCAGAACCGCGTGCCGCACGCGCTGCTCCACAACCTGAAGCACAACAAAGTCCTGCACGAGCGCGTCGTCTTCCTGACCATCGTGACGCGGGACGTCCCGTACGTCAGCGACGACGAGCGCTACAACACCAAGCCGCTCGGCTGCGATTTCTTCAGGATGACCGCGGACTTCGGGTTCAAGGAAGACCCCGACGTGCCGGCGCTGCTCGAGGAATCGGGGCGCCGCGGCTTTCCATTCGACATGATGGAGACATCGTTCTTCGTCTCGCGCGAAACGCTGATCCCAACCGTCGCGCCGGGAATGGCGCTGTGGCGGGAAAAGCTCTTCGTCTCGATGTCAAAAAATGCGATTAAAGCGTCCGAGTTTTTTCAGATTCCGACCAATCGCGTCGTCGAACTGGGAACGCAGGTCGAACTTTGAGCGCGCCAAAAGAAAAGGGCCAAAGTCGAAACTTTGGCCCGAGCATTCTGCCGATGAGTTGATCGCTACGCTGCCGCCATTTGCCCACGCATCGTCTTGATTGCCTTGCTCTCGATCTGACGAATGCGCTCGGCGGAGACGCCGTATTCGTCGGCGAGCTCCTGCAGCGTTGCCGGATCTTCTTCCTTGAGCCAGCGCGCCTCGATGATGCGGCGGCTGCGGTCGTCGAGCTTCGCCATCGCTCGCTGTAATCCGACGCTGCGGTTACGCGCAGTCTCCTCGCGCTCGAGGATCTGAATGGGCTCGTCCTCCGAGTCCGTCAGGTAGGCGATCGGCGTCACCGCTTCTTCATCGCCGGGCGTCGGATCAAGCGCGACGTCGCTGCCGCCCAAACGCATTTCCATCTCAAGCACTTCCTCGGTCTTGACGCCGAGCTCGCGGGCGATGTGGTCGGCCTCCTTACGCGTTAGCGCGCCCATGCCGCCCTTCATGCTGCGAAGGTTGAAGAAGAGCTTCCGCTGCGCCTTGGTGGTCGCGAGCTTCACCAGTCGCCAATTGCGCAGGATGTATTCGTGCATTTCGGCCCTGATCCAGTGGAGCGCGAAGGAGACTAAGCGCACGCCGCGCTCCGGATCGAAGCGGCGGACCGCTTTCATCAGTCCGACATTCCCTTCCTGAATCAGGTCGGCCTGGGGAAGACCATAGCCCAAATAATTCCGCGAAACAGCGACGACCAGCCGCAAATGCGACAGAACGAGCTCGCGTGCGGCATCGATATCCTCGTGCTCCTTCCAACGACGGCCGAGCGCAGTCTCCTGCTCCTGCGTCAGAAGCGGAAAGCGGTTTACCGCCTGGATGTAATGGTCGAGGCTCCCGAGCGAAACGGGGGTTGGGAAGGCCAGCGCAGTACCGGACATTCAAATATCTCCTTTCATTGCGGCAGACCAGATTTCGTTCGAGTGCTCCCTCAAAAAGGCCTGGCGCATTTGGCACTCGGGTATTGAGAGTGCCAATTATGCCCCAAAGTTCCCGACAATTCTAGTCGGGTATGGGACAACAGCTTGACCCTCGCCGGGCGCCGTTCCCGGCCGACCTGCCGGCGACCCCCGAATCACGTGTATGACCGCAAAAGCGCGCCGATTACGCCGCTGCGGCGCAGCATCCGCTGATTATTCTGCCGCAGGCAGTAATGCCTCGGCGAATTCGGCGGCAACAAAGGGGCGCAGATCATCGATCCCTTCACCGACGCCAATGAACTTCAGCGGGATCGGGTGCTGTTCGGCGATTGCCGCCACGACGCCGCCCTTGGCGCTGCCGTCGAGCTTCGTCAGCACAAGGCCCGTGAGACCGATGGCGGCATCGAAGGCCTTGACCTGCGCAACGGCGTTTTGCCCGGTGTTCGCGTCGAGCACAAGCAGCACCTCGTCAGGGGCGCCAGGGGCGCCGGTACGCGCCTTGGCAATGACGCGCTTGATCTTGGCGAGCTCTTCCATCAGCTGCGGCTGCGTTGGGAGCCGTCCGGCCGTGTCGGCCAACACGACATCAATATTCCGCGCTCGCGCCGCACCGAGCGCGTCGAACATCACGGCCGCCGGGTCGCCGCTTTCCTGGCGGATGACGGCGATGTTGTTCCGTTCGCCCCAAACAACGAGTTGTTCCCGCGCGGCGGCGCGAAACGTGTCGCCGGCCGCGAGAAGCACCGATAAACGCTGCTGTTGCAGCCATTTGGCGAGCTTGCCGATCGACGTCGTCTTTCCCGCGCCGTTCACGCCGGCGAGCATGACGACGAATGGCCGCTCTGGAGAAATGATCAGCGGAGCCTCGAGCGGCTGAATGACTGCAATCAGCGAATCGCGTAGAACGCTTCGCGGATCGGCGTCGGGACCGGCGCGGCGATAGCGCGCTTTCAGATCGTCGAGAAGATGCAGCGTGGCGGCGACGCCGACGTCCGCCATCAGCAGCGCGCTTTCAAGCTTATCGAGCGCGTCGTCATCGAGCTTGCGGCGCGAAAAGACGCCCGACAACGTGCCCGCGAGCCGGTCGCGCGATAGGGAAAGTCCCGATTTGAGGCGCTCGGACCAAGGACGCGCATCGGCGGGCGCATCGGCAGCCTTGCGCTTGAAGAGATCGAACATCGATGACGCGCCACGTCATGGACGCACGGGCGCAAAGCTGCAATTCTACCGTCTCCGCCATTGCGGCCTTCTACGCCTTGTCTTCCGCGCGCGCGCATCGCATCCGAATCATCGGCGGACGCTACCGCGGCCGCATCGTTCGATTTCCGGCGGCCTCCGAATTGCGGCCGACGCCGGACCGCGTCCGCGAAACGCTGTTCAACTGGCTGGGCCAGGATCTGACCGGTCGCCGCACGCTCGATCTTTATTGCGGCACGGGGATACTTTCATTGGAAGCGCTCTCCCGCGGCGCGGTACTCGCAGTCGCCGTCGATCGCAATCCGATACTGGTGCACTCAGTCGAGACGGTTGCCGCGAGTTTCGGCGCAGTGGGTCTCGAGGCGCGAGTCGCCGATGCGCAGGCGTTCCTAGCGAGAGAGGCGCGGGCCTTCGATGTCGTTTTTCTCGATCCGCCGTTCGAAACTGACCTGTGGCCGTGGCTCTTGCCGCGTGCGATTGCGCGGCTGGCGCCTGGCGGCTTTGTGTATGCCGAGGCCGGTCGCGAGATTTTGCCGCCCGGCGGCGCATTTACGTGGCGGCACGCGAGGGCGGGGCAAGTACACTATCATCTGATGCGGGCGGACGCGCCGGCCGAAGCATCGACTGAATAGCTGCTCAAGTCAGCGCTCACTTTTGCCGGAATCACTGCAGTCACTGTGCGCATGCCATCTCTCAAGGTCATCTACCCGGGCACTTTCGACCCGTTTACGCGCGGGCATGAGGACCTGGTGCGGCGGGCCTCGCGCCTGTTCGACAGCGTCATCGTCGGGATCGCCGACAGCGAATCGAAGCACCCTTTTTTCTCGACGGCCGAACGGATCGAAATGACGCGTGAAGTGCTCGCGCCGTTCAAAAACGTCGAAGTGGAGGGCTTCTCGACGCTGCTGATGGACTTCGTCCACGCCAAGCAAGCGCGGGTCGTGTTGCGAGGACTTCGCGCGATTTCGGACTTTGAATACGAGTTTCAGATGGCGACGATGAACCGCAATCTCTATCCGGAGGTCGAAACATTGTTTCTTACGCCGGCCGAGCAATACACGTTCATTTCGTCGACGATCGTGCGCGAGGTCGCCAAGTTCGGCGGCAACGTGTCGTCGTTTGTTCACCCCATTATCGAAAAGCGGATGAAGGCGAAGGTCGCAAAGCTTGCTGCCCGCCCACGCTAGCGTGACATTGCCGCGACCGAGTAGCCCATGGCGTTGATGATCACCGACGAATGCATCAACTGCGACGTCTGCGAGCCGGAGTGTCCGAACGCCGCGATCTCGCAGGGGACGGAGATTTATGTCATCGACGCCGCGAAATGCACGGAGTGCGTCGGACATTTCGATAAGCCGCAGTGCCGCGAGGTATGTCCCGTCGATTGCATACCGGTGAATCCGGACTGCGTCGAAACGCGCGACGAGCTGATGCGGAAATACGAAGGCTTGATGGCGGTGAAGCGCGTCGAGACGACGTAACGCGGGCGTGACCCTCCGAATCGTTCACGCCGCTTCGCTGTTGGCGGCCAACGGCAGCGCATCCGCTGTCTCGACGATCTCGTCGATCGCTTCCAATTGTCCCAACAAGCCCTTCAGTTGCATCACCAGCACGTCGCGCGCCTGTTCGAGCTCCGTTATGCGGTCTTCCAGCTCGTCGCTTGCCTGGTGAATGCGGCGAATGCTTTCAAGCCGGCGGCGTAGCTGCAAATGGTGCTCGCGCACCTGCGTTTCGAGGGGAGCCATGACCGCTTTGAGCCACGATTCGACGTCGCGATTGGCGATGTCGTAGACGTGCTTCGCCCGCGAGGCGACCGTTTCGAAAAATCGCTTCATCAGCGCGAACTTCGCCTTGCTGACCATGTTCCACAGCGTGTTGAAGTGCGTGTTGTACGCCCGCTCCAGCCGCTCGATTTCCTTTTGATACTTGAGCGCCGAGAAGGACGGCGGGAGGAAAGGCTCAAGTCCGTGGTCGTTCGCAAAGCGAACGTACATCGCGCGCATCATGTCGTGGATCTCGGATGACTGCGCGGCGGCCCTGTCGAAGTCGCTCTTGATCTGTCCGAAGAAATCGTTCATCGCTTCGCGCACGCCCTTCGTCAGCAGGCTTTGCTCGATGCGTTCGCGCGTATTCGTGGCATTGGCGCGAAGCGCGGGCAGGCCGATGATGTCGAAGAGCGCGTTTGTCTGCTGCGTGAATACGTTTCGAAGCGCCGTGTAGCGCGCGAGCCCGCGTTCGAAGACGTCCTTCTCTTCGCGGATGCGGTCCATCATGTGGACGACGACGTCGAGATTCTTCCCGCGGAGCGCGGTCAACTCGTCCAATTGCTCCCCGACGCCCGCCATCCGTGCATCGAGAATTGAACGCACTCCTGCTGCGAGCGCCCGAATATCGGTCTGGGTTGCGGCGCCGATGATCTCGCGTTTCGCGGGAATGAGCTTCCCCGAGAGCGCGTTTTCGAGCAACGGGAGGCGGCTCCGCGCGAGCAACGCGTCGTCGCCGTTTACCTTGGCCACCAGCGCTTTTTGCGCGGACACCGCGAACACTTGTGCCGGCGGGATTCCGAGCAACGCCGCGCTCGCGTTGACTTGGCTTTCGATTTCCGCCTCGACCTCGACCGTCGGACGCAATTCGTCCCAAAGGCCGTCGATTTTGTTCAGAACGACGATCCGGCCCGCTTTGGATGCCGGATCTTCCCCTGCGAGATGCTGCTTCCAGACATCGAGGTCCGTTTTCGAGACGCCGGCGTCCGCGGCGAGCAGGAACAACACCGCATGCGCGTTGGGCAGCAGGTTGAGCGTCAACTCCGGTTCGGTCCCGATAGCGTTTAGACCTGGCGTGTCGAGGATCACGAGCCCTTGCTGAAGTAGCGGGTGCGGAAAATTGATGATCGCGTGGCGCCAGCACGGGACCTCGACGGCGGGCTCAGTGTCGTTGCCGTGCGACGCTCCCTGCGGATCGCTGCCATCCAGATGAAGACCGAACTTGCGCGCCAACGCGGCGGGCACGCGCTTTACCTGCGATACGCACGACAGTGCTTCATGCATCTTTGTTGGAGACGACAGGTCCAGCGGATGCGTCACCCATTCGTCGGCGTAGTTCTTGAACTCGGCGACCGTGGCGTCCTTGAGTCGTGTCTCGATCGGCAGGAGGCGGATCGACGACGTACGCAGCGGATCGTGGAGAAGCTCCGTCGGGCACATCGTCGTTCGCCCCGCCGACGACGGCAGCAAGCGTTGGCCGAAATCCGCGAAGAAGATCGCGTTGATGAGCTCGGATTTGCCCCGCGAGAACTCCGCGACGAATGCAACGATCAGCTTGTCCTGGTGAAGGCGCTCGACAAGCTGGGCGATCTTGAGATCGATTTGCGCGTCGCCGAGGTCCTGTTGCCGAAGCCACTCGTGTAAGCGTGCGATGCCCACCGAAAGGCGTCGCCGCCAATCGCCGTACGCCTCGAAACGCGCTGCAAGGTTGCGGGAAGGGCTCATGCTTGGAAGAGCTTCGTCCTCAAGCCTCTGCTTTCGCGAGGTTTTTGACTGTACCCCGATGCGCTTGCGAAGCACAACCGATGCCGCCGTTCGCCGGCGGATTGCGCGAACCGACGAGCGGAAACGCTACAGACTATGTCTGGCACCCGGGGCAATAGTAGGATGCCCGTTGGCCATGGCGCGTCGAGCGGATGGGCTTGCCGCATACGCGGCAAGGCGCCCCGGCGCGGTCGTAGACGAAATATTCGAGCTGGAAATAACCGGGGTCTCCCTGCGAATCGACGTAATCCCGAAGCGTGCTTCCGCCTTTGGCAATCGCTTCGGTCAGCACGTTGCGTACTTCTGCGACCAGGCGTGCGGCGCGCGCCAACGATAGTCGGCCCGCCGGCAAGCTCGGCCGGATGCCGGCGCGAAAGAGCGATTCGTTCGCGTAGATGTTGCCCACGCCGACGACGAGATGATTGTCCATGAGCAGAAGCTTGATCGCAGCGCGTCGTCCGCGAGTCGCCTGCCAAAGATAACGCGCGTTGAACGCCGGATCGAACGGCTCGGGACCGAGATCGCGCAACAGCGGATGCGTCGCGCCCGAGCCGCGGAGCCATAGCAAGGCGCCGAACCGGCGCGGATCGTGGTAACGAAGCGTCGTCCCATCATCCAACACGAGATCAACGTGATCGTGGAGCTTTCGCGGCGGCGGTGCGCGATAGACGCGGAGGCTGCCGGTCATGCCAAAATGCAACAGCAACGTATTCGCGCCCATCCGGAAAAGCAAGTACTTGCTGCGACGCTCGACCGCTTCGATCGTGCGACCGCGCAACCGACTTCGCAGATTCACGGGAACTGGCCAGCGCAACCGCCGGTCGTATACGTGCAATTCCGCAACATGCCGGCCGACGACATGGGGCGCGACGCCGCGGCGGGTCGTTTCGACTTCGGGCAGTTCAGGCATGATGTGAGGTTGACGCCCTTCGGTTCGCGAGGAAGGGGTTTATCGGGGCCGGACTATAGCCCAATCCGAAAGCCGACCGTATGCGACGATCATTGGTCGGCAAACAGGCGACTCAAATATCGCCAGCGTCGGCGCACTTCTCACGATCGGCATTTCATGACCCGTCTATCTGCTTTGTTTCGCGCACTCGCTCTCGTCGGCGCGGTATTCACGTTTACTGGCGCCGCCTTCGCGCAGCCTTCGTCTTTGCCCGGCACTGATGCGTCGACGCCGCGTAAGTCGAACGAAGGACTGTCGGCGGACTTGTTCTATCGCCTGTTGCTGGGCGACGTCGCGCTGCAACGAGGCGATGGCGCGCTCGCAGCGCGCGCTTACCTGGACGCCGCGCGTGAAGCACAAGATGTCCGTATCGCCAAGCGGGCAACGGAGATCGCGTTGTCGAGCCGGCAGCGCGCGACGGCCCAGG
Source organism: Casimicrobiaceae bacterium (assembly GCA_036505865.1). Taxonomy (GTDB): domain Bacteria; phylum Pseudomonadota; class Gammaproteobacteria; order Burkholderiales; family Casimicrobiaceae; genus VBCG01. Next base: position 49,352 of record DASXSP010000049.1, on the reverse strand, counting down.
AGGCGGCGAAGTTATGGTCGTCGCTCGACCCCGCCGCTGAACGGCCGAAGCAAGTGCTCGCTGCACTGGCGGGCGGCGGCGATCGCGCAGAGGTTGAGCCAAGCGGTGATGAGGAGCTCAAGCTGCGCTTGTCGCGCCTTCTTGCCGATACCGCGGTATCAGGCGGAGGCGTCGGCGACGCGTTCCTGCAGATCAATCGCTTGTTCTCGCAGCAGTCGGATAAGAAGGCGGTGTTTCGGCTCATTCGAGAGCTGGCGCAGCCTTATCCGTCAAGCCCCGAAGCGCATTTCGCTGTTGCGCTCGCGGGCCTTAACGCCGGGACCGACGATCTCGCGATCGCGTCGACGGCGCTCGCAGAAGCCGAAAAAGCACTGGAGCTTCGTCCCGATTGGGAGCGCGCCGCTCTGCTGAAAGCGGAGTTGATCACCAAGCGCTCACCCGACGCCGCAATAAAGTATTTGCAGGAATTCGTCGCTTCACAGCCGACCTCGAAAGCGGCGGCCGGCGCACTCGCGCAGTTCTACGTCGAGCAGAAGCGCTATGGCGACGCACGCAACGTGCTGCAGAAGCTTTGGGACGAGGATAAATCGTCGCGCGACCTTGAATTCGGCGTCGCCACGATCTCGCTGCAGATGAAGGACTATGCCGAAGCGGAGCGATTGTTCAAGGATCTCAAGTCGGGGGGTTACGGCGAACCCGGCGTAATCGATCTCTACTTGGCGCAAATTGCCGAGGAAACGAAGCGCTATGCCGATGCAATCGAACGCTACAAAGCCGTCGAAGAAGGCGATCGCGCGTGGCTTGCGAAGCTCCGCATCGGCGCATTGCTCGGCAAGCTCGGGCGTATGGATGAGGCCAAGCGGTGGTTCGCCGACCTGCCGGCCGTTACGATCGAACAGCGGGTGCAAGTTCGGCAAGGCGAGGCGCAACTGCTGCGCGATGCCGGCGACGTCGCAGGCGCCTACGCCGTGCTGCAGCGTGCACTCGACGAGCATCCCGATTCTCCGGATTTGATTTATGACTTGGCGCTCCTCGCGGAGCGATTGAACAAGATCGAAGAAGCCGAGGCGCGGTTGACGAAGCTTGTCGAGCTGAAACCCGACGATGCGCAGGCTCTGAACGCGCTTGGCTACACGCTGGTCGATCGCACGCCTCGAACCAACGAGGGACTTGCGCTGATCGAGAAGGCGCACAAACTTTCGCCCGACGATCCGTTCATCCTCGACAGCATGGGGTGGGCGCTGTTCCGTCTCGGACGCCTGGATGAGGCGGAGTCTTACCTGAAGCGCGCGCTTGCCGAACGTCCCGATGCTGAAATCGCTGCGCATCTCGGCGAAGTCTTGTGGGCCAAAGGCGATCGCGACAACGCGCGCGCCGTTTGGAAAGCGCAGCTCGACGCGAATCCCGATAACGTCGTCCTTAAGGAAACCGTGAAACGGCTTGCGCCTTGATCGCAGGCCGCATTGCTCGCCCCATAGCTATCGCAGCGGCTCTCGCCGGCTGCGCCCCGCTTGCCCCGGCGCCGGAATCCGTTGCGGTCGATCCTGTCGCGCTCGCCGCACCGTTTACCGCTGATGGTCGACTTTCGGCGCGGCGGGGGAACGACGGCGTCGCGGGTCAATTCTCGTGGCAGCACCAGTCGGCGCATGACAGGATCGATCTGACGTCGCCCCTTGGCCAAACAATCGCACGGCTCGAGGGCGATCCAGCTGGCGTGAAAATCGAAAAGTCCGACGGACGCGTCGAGGTCGCGAAGGACTGGGACACGCTGACCGCTCGCTCGCTCGGCCTTACGTTGCCGGTCGGCGGATTGTCGGCGTGGCTCCGCGGCCTTCCGCGTGACGGTTCACGCTATACGCTCGAGCACGATGAGCGCAACCGGCCTTCGGTGCTGCGGCAAGACGGTTGGGAAGTGACGTATGCGTACGCCGAACCCGATGCAACGCGTGCGGCGCGGGTCACGCTGCGTTACCCGGGCGCTGATCCCGTCGAGGTTCGGATCGTCGTCGACCGATGGCAATGAGCGGTGCGCCGGCCGCGCTCACCGTCGCTGCGCCGGCGAAGATCAACTTGTTCTTGCATGTCGTCGGCCGGCGACCCGACGGTTATCACTTCCTCGAGTCGCTGTTCGTGTTGATCGATTGGTGCGACACGATCACGCTAACCCGACGAGCCGACGCCCATATCGTTCGCGGCGATGTCGCCGGCATTCCGGAAGCGACCGATCTTGCTGTGCGCGCCGCGCAGGCATTGCGCGATGCGACCGGAACGCATCATGGCGTGACGATCGAAATGATCAAACGGATTCCACAAGGTGCCGGCCTTGGCGGCGGCAGCTCCGACGCCGCGTGCGTGCTTCTTGCGCTCAATCGTCTGTGGTCGCTGCACTTGCCGCGTAGCGAGCTTGCCGCGATCGGTGCACAGTTGGGCGCGGATGTTCCATTCTTTATCGGCGGAGAATCGGCGCTGGCGCGCGGCATCGGCGACCTCCTGACGCCGGTGTCGATTCCGATGTACTGGCTTGCGCTTGCGACTCCTCCGATTCGCGTCGCGACGCCGAGCATTTTTGCGGAATTGCAATTGACACCCCTGTCGACGTCGGCGAAAATGAACGTCTTTTCCGAGGGTTACGGGCGCAACGACCTCGAAGCCACCGCGACGGCGCGCTTTGCCGCCATCGGCAGAGCACGGGAGGCGCTTTCGCATGCTTCGCCGAATGCGCGAATGACGGGTTCGGGCGGTTGTGTGTTTGCCGCGTTCTCCACTGAACGCGAGGCGAAGCAGGCATTGCGGCATTTGCCGCAGGAAATCGAAGGACGCGTCGTTCGCACGTTGGCGCGCCATCCGTTGAGTGCATTCGCGTAGCAATCGGAAAAGCGAGTCGAGCGGACTCGCGGCGGGTTGGCACCATCGGCGCTTAAGGCTCCGCTGGGGAGTCGCCAAGTGGTAAGGCACCGGATTTTGATTCCGGCATTCGTAGGTTCGATCCCTACCTCCCCAGCCATTCTTCCAGTCGTTGCCGCGCGCTTTTCGATTAAACTCGACGCTCTTTTTTCGGCGCATCAACGTCATTTGGAGCGCGTGCGGCGCAGGGTCTATGGCATTCGAGCGAATGCGTATCTTCACCGGCAACGCGAATCCGAAGCTCGCGGAGGCCGTTTGCCGGCACCTCAACATCAGCTTGGGTCGCTGCGTCGTCGGGCGATTTTCCGACGGCGAGGTGATGATCGAGTTGCTCGAGAACGTTCGCGGCCGCGACGTTTTCATTTTGCAATCGACGTGCGCGCCGACCAACGACAATCTGATGGAAGTGCTCGTGATGATCGATGCGCTGAAGCGCGCGTCGGCAGCGCGCATCACCGCCGCGATTCCCTACTTCGGTTATGCCCGCCAGGACCGCCGTCCGCGCTCCGCGCGTGTTCCGATCTCGGCCAAAGTTGTCGCCGATATGCTGATGACGGTCGGCCTCCATCGCGTGATGGTGATGGACCTGCACGCCGACCAGATTCAGGGCTTCTTCAACATACCGGTCGATAACATCTATGCAACGCCGATTCTGCTCGGCGACTTGTGGAAGCAGAACTATGACGATTTGCTCGTCGTGTCGCCCGATGTGGGCGGCGTCGTGCGCGCGCGCGCAATCGCCAAACGTTTGGATTCCGACCTCGCGATCATCGATAAACGACGTCCGAAGGCGAACGTCGCCGAGGTGATGAACATCATCGGCGATGTCGAGGGCCGAAGCTGCGTGATCATGGACGATATCGTCGATACAGCGAACACACTGTGCAAAGCCGCGACGGCGCTCAAGGAACACGGCGCGAAAAAAGTCGTCGCCTACTGCACGCATCCGGTGTTGTCCGGCGGCGCCGTCGCGCGGATCGCGGCGTCCGACATGGATGAGATTGTCGTCACCGACACGATTCCGCTTTCGCCCGAGGCGCAAGCGTGCTCGCGTATTCGTCAGTTGTCGTGCGCGCAGCTCCTTGCCGAGACGATGACCAGAATCTCGAACGAAGAATCGGTAAGCTCGCTCTTCATCGACTAGGAAGCTTGACGCATGGACGCCATGAATTCCGATCTCAAAGGCAAAGCGGTTTTGATTACCGGCGCATCGACGGGCATCGGTGCTGCCGCCGCTCGCGCGTTTGCGACGGCCGGATGCCGGGTCGCGATCCACTACAACGCGAGCGTCAACCGCGCCGAAGAAGTTGCAGCCGACGTCCGTTTCGCCGGCGGCGAAGCGTTCTTGGTAGGCGGCGATTTCACGTCGTCGGCAAAAGCGCGCGAGGTAGTGAACGCCGCGGTCGAGCACTTTGGCGCCTTGGACATCTTGATCAACAACGCAGGCGGGCTCGTCAAGCGCGTGCAGGTGGCGGACATCGACGATGCGTTCTTCGATTCGGTGATGGATTTGAACGTCCGCTCGCTCGTTGCGGCATCGTCGGCAGCCGTGCCGCATATGCGGCGTGCCGGGCGGGGCAACATCATCAATGTGACGTCGATCGCGGCGAGGCATGGCGGCGGCAACGGCGCGGTTCTCTATGCGTCGGCAAAGGGATTCGTGTCGACGTTCACGCGCGGGCTCGCGAAGGAAGTCGTCAAGGATGGCATTCGCGTCAATGCGGTCTCGCCCGGCGTCATCACGACGCCGTTCCACGAACGCTATTCGACGCCGGCGATGCTCGAATCGTTTAAGGCGACGATTCCGATGGGACGGCTTGGCACGGCCGAAGAATGCGTCGGCGCGTTCTTGTTTCTCGCTTCCGACGCGTTGTCCGGCTATGTCACTGGCCAGATCATCGAAGTGAACGGCGGCCAGTACATGCCGTGAGCGGCGCTCGAATTGCCTCGGCGCACGCGATTCAGTTATAATTCAAGGCTTTCCCGCGCGGCCTCAATGGCCTGTCGCGGCGTCGCAAAACAGTCTTTTCAACTCGAGCGGACGACGTAAACGGAGCATTTGCAATGGCATCGATCGAATTCACCGCGTTCGCGCGCAACACCGAAGGGCGCGGCGCCAGCCGACGTATGAGGCGGCAGGGCAAGACACCGGGCATCGTTTATGGCGGTAAGGCCGATCCGGCGCCTATCGAGCTCGACCACAACGCGCTGGTTCACGCGCTTCGCAACGAAGCGTTTCATTCGTCGATCCTGACGATGAAGCTCGACGGCGGCGCGACGAAGGTCTTGCTGCGCGATTTGCAGATGCATCCGTTTCGCCATGAGGTGCTGCACGTGGATTTTCAGCGCATCGACGAGGCGCGCAAGATCCATATGAAAGTGCCGCTGCACTTCGTGAACGCTGACGTGTCGCCGGCAGTGAAAGTCTCCGGCGCGATCGTAAGTCACGTGATCACCGAGCTCGCGATCATCTGTCTGCCGAAGGACCTGCCCGAATTCATCGAGGTTGATCTGTCGGAGCTCGACACCGGTCATTCGCTCCACGTTTCCGGCGTCAAGCTTCCTCCGGGCGTGACCGCGGTTTCGCATGGCACGCTCGATCCGGTCGTCGCAACGGCCGTCGTGCCGAAGGCGATTGTCGAGACTGAAGAGGAGCTCGCGGCAACGGCCGAGGCCGCTGAGGCCGCGGCGGCAGAAGCGGCTCCGGCGGCGCCGGGAGCGGAAGGCAAGCCGACCGAGACCAAGACGGCTGAAAAAGGCGGTGAAAAGAAGGAAGCCGCCAAGGAAGACAAAAAGAAGTAACGCCCACGCGCCCGCGATGCAAGCCCGCCGTGCCGACGGCGGGCTTTTTCACGCCGACTATTCATGTTGCCGATCCGTCTCGTCGCCGGGCTGGGAAATCCCGGACGTCAATACGTTACGACGCGCCACAACGTGGGCTTCTGGTTCGCCGATGCGCTCGCCGCGAATCTGGGTATCTCGATGGCGCATGAAGCACGGTTCGCAAGCGAGGTCGGCAAAAAGGGCGACCTACGCTTTGCAAAGCCCTCGACGTACATGAATGATTCGGGCCGCGCCGTCGCCGCGCTCGCGCGCTTTTTTGCGTTGTCGCCGGCGGAGTTGCTGATCGTTCACGATGAGCTCGATCTACGCCCGGGCGAAGCCAAGCTGAAGCAGGGTGGCGGTGTCGCCGGACATAATGGTCTACGCGATATTCAGGCGCAGCTTGGTTCGTCCGAGTTTTGGCGGTTGCGAGTCGGGATTGGTCATCCGCGCGATTCGGTGCTGCCCGAGCAAGATGTCGTCGACTATGTGCTAAGGCCGCCGCGGCCGGAAGAACGTCAGGCAATCGTCAACGCACTCGATCGCGCGCTTGCCGTATGGCCCGATATCGCCCGCGGCGACATGGAAAAAGCGATGATGGCGCTGCATACGAAAACTTCGTCATGAGCGCCGTGGGGGCCTTTAAGTGACCGTTCGCTGCGGAATCGTCGGTCTGCCGAACGTCGGCAAGTCGACGCTGTTCAACGCGCTCACCAAGGCGGGCATCGCGGCGGAGAACTATCCGTTTTGCACGATCGAGCCGAACGTCGGCATTGTCGAGGTGCCGGATCCGCGGCTTGCGGCGCTCGCGGCGATCGCAAAACCACAGAAAGTCATTCCCGCGACCGTCGAATTCGTGGACATCGCGGGGCTTGTCGCGGGCGCATCGAAGGGCGAAGGGCTTGGCAATCAATTCCTGGCCAATATTCGCGAAACCGACGCGATAGCTCACGTCGTGCGCTGTTTCGACGACAGCAACGTCGTGCACGTGACGGGCAACGTCAATCCCGTTTCCGACATCGAGACGATTAACACCGAATTGGCACTCGCCGATCTCGCCTCGGTCGACAAGCAACTCGTCAAGTACGCCAAGGCGGCGCGCGCAGGCGGCGACAAGGAAGCGCAGCGGATCGTCGCGGCGCTCGAAAAGGTCGACGCGGTGCTAAACGAGGGCCGCCCCGCCCGCAGCGCCGATCTCTATCCGGAAGAGAAAGAGGTGCTGCGCCCGTTCTTTCTGTTGACCATGAAACCGACGATGTATGTCGCCAACGTCGCCGAGCATGGATTCACCGACAACGTGTATCTCTCGGCAGTCGAGCGTCACGCGAAAAGCGAGAATGCGCCAGTTGTCGCGATCAGCGCCGCACTCGAGGCGGAAATAGCCAACCTCGAGGAAGCCGACAAGGCAGTATTCCTCGCAGACCTCGGTCAGACGGAACCCGGTCTCGATCGCGTCATCCACGCGGGCTATCGATTGCTTGGCCTGCAGACGTTCTTCACCGCAGGCGACAAGGAAGTGCGGGCGTGGACTGTTCGCGTCGGCGCCACCGCACCGCAAGCGGCCGGCGTCATCCACACTGATTTCGAGAAGGGCTTCATTCGCGCCGAGACGATCGCGTTCGCCGATTACATCGCGTGCAACGGCGAGCAAGGCGCGAAGGAAGCGGGCAAGATGCGTCTCGAAGGAAAGGATTACGGCGTCAAGGACGGCGACGTCATGCATTTCCGCTTCAACGTCTAGCTCGATCGAACGGATTCGTGCCGACGCTTCGCTTCACGAAAATGCAAGGTCTCGGCAACGACTTCGTCGTCGTTGACGCAACGCGCATGCCGTTCAGTTTGACGGCTTCGCAAGTGCGAATGCTTGCCGATCGGCGCTTCGGCGTCGGGTGCGATCAGGTGCTCGTCGTCGAGCCATCGCTCACACGCGATGCCGATTTCCGCTACCGTATCTTCAATGCCGACGGCGGTGAAGTCGAGCAATGCGGCAACGGCGCGCGTTGCTTCGTCATCTTTGTTCGCGACCACGGTCTGACGTCGAAGCGCGAAATTCGCGTCGAGACCGCATCGGGGATCATCGTCCCGCGGCTTGAGCCTGATGGCGAGGTCGTCGTCGACATGGGCGTGCCGAGATTCCGTCCTGAAGAGATTCCGTTAATCGGCGGGAAAGGCGCGATTGTCGAGCTGCTCGACGTCGATGGCACGGTTGTCGAAATCTCCGCGCTGTCGATGGGCAACCCGCATGCCGTGCAAGTCGTCGACGATGTCGACGCGGCGCCCGTGACGACGCAGGGACCGTTGATCGAGCGGCATCCGCACTTTCCACAGCGAGTCAATGCGGGATACATGCAAGTCGTCGATCGCGCTAACATTCGTTTGCGCGTGTGGGAGCGCGGCGCCGGTGAAACCCCTGCATGTGGAACCGGAGCGTGCGCGGCGGTCGTCGCCGGCGTGCGGCGAGGTCTGCTCGACTCGAGCGTGCGTGTAGCAACGCGAGGAGGAATCCTCACGATCGGCTGGGAAGGGGATGAACGCTCCGTGTCGATGAAGGGCGCCGCGACGAAAGTGTTCGAAGGCGTATGGGAGACGCCGCTGCCACAAGCGGACGGCGCAGTGTAGATGGCCAAAAAACCAAAGGACGAGAAGAGCGAATGGATGTAAACGCCGTTGCAGAATACTTGAAGCAGAACCCGCAGTTCTTCGAGGATTACGCCGACATGATCGCGGAAATCTTCGTTCCCCACCCGCATGGCGGTCATGCGATTCCAATCGCCGAAAGGCAAATCGTTACGCTGCGGGAGAAGAATCACGAGCTCGAATCGAAGCTGCGAGAACTGATTCGCTTCGGTGCCGAAAACGAGATGACGGGCGAAAAGATCCATCGTTCGACGCTTGCGCTCTTCGCCGCGCCGGACCTTGAAACGACGCTTGCCGTCATCTATCACAGCCTGAAGGAGGATTTCGGCGTTCCAGAGGTGGCGGCGCGTCTTTGGGGAAGGGTGCCCGAAGGATCGTATCTTCCCGAGCTCGCCGCCGCGTCGCCGGAGATCCGCGAATATGCAACTCAACTAGGAAGTCCCTATTGCGGGCCATCACCGCCGTTCGAATCGCGCGAATGGTTCGACGACGGCGGCTCGCTTCTCTCGTATGCATCGATTCCGTTGCGCACGACGACCACGTTCGGTTTGCTGATGCTGGGGAGTGCTGATCCCCACCGGTTTCATGCGGGCATGGGGACGATGTTTCTGACGCGCCTCTCCGAGCTCGCAAGCGTCGCGTCCGCGCGGTTCCTGCCGCTTTCCTAAAGGATTCGCGTGCCGCCATCGGGTTCTGCGGACGTCATCAACGAATCCAACGCAGCACTGCTCGATGTATTTGCCGTGCACCTCGCCACGCGGGCGGCGCATACGCGAGCCGCTTATCTGCGCGACGTGGCAAAGCTCTGCGCGCTCTGCGGCAACAAATCCGTCAAGGCGCTCGCTCGCGCAGAGCTTGCGCGATTTCTGGCGACACTGCATGGCGGAGGCCTATCCGGCCGTAGCCTCGCGCGCATGCTCTCGGCGTGGCGCGCGTTTTTTCGCTTTTTGATCGAGCGTGATCCAACGCTGCGCGAAGATCCGACGAGCGGTCTCAAAGCGCCCAAGTCGCCGAAGCGCCTGCCGTCCGCGTTAACGCCCGACGAAGCGGTTCGCCTGGTTTCGATCGAGGGCGATGGCGAGCTCGAGTTGCGTGATCGCGCGCTTTTCGAGCTCGCGTATTCGTCGGGATTGCGGCTTTCCGAACTTGCGAGCCTTGACCTCGATCGCGTCGATCTCACGACCGGCGAAGTTCGCGTCCTCGGCAAGGGCGCAAAGGAACGTATCGTCCCCGTCGGCGCTCCGGCGTGCGCCGCCATCGAAACGTGGATTGCCGTGCGCGCCTCGCGCGCTCAAGCGACCGAGACCGCGTTGTTCATTGGCGCGCATGGTGGTCGGCTTTCGCCACGCTCGATCGAGCGGCGGCTCGCGGCGTGGGCCATCAAACAAGGCTTGGCACGGCACGTTCATCCGCACATGCTGCGCCATTCGTTCGCATCGCATGTTCTGCAATCGTCGGGCGATTTGCGCGCGGTGCAGGAACTGCTCGGCCACGCGTCCATCGCAAGCACGCAGGTGTATACCCATCTCGATTTTCAAGCGCTCGCGAAGGTTTACGACGCGGCGCATCCAAGAGCGCGTAGAAAAAGAAAGTAAAGTGCCCGTCGCGACGCGCGGAGCGAATTTTTGGCGCGACTGCAGCAACAGCGGGGCGTTCCCAACGATTCGCGCGCGGTACGAACCTTGACGAGCACCCGCGATACACCGAGCGGCGCTCGCCTTTGTCGTCGACAACGCGTAACGCTCTCGCGTCACGCCGCTCGCCCGGTACCGGGCAAAGAACTTGCTTAGGGCTAGCCCACGGCCGGGACTTTGCGCCGGCGAGCGCTTTCTCCCCGATCTGAAGGCGACCGGTGTCCCGGCCGACCCGCACGCGTTGGCTTAGCGGTGCGGCAAGAACGATTTGATGTCCGGACTGCGTCAGCAATCTGCCGCATTTGGCGGCGGAGTGGCGCAGCCACGGCACTTGAGGACTTGGGCGCGCGAGCGGCGCGTTTGTTGACCACTATGTCAATCGGCAGCTTGCAAACCCGCATCGTCGCGCTGTTCCTAGCGTTGATCGTGCTCGTTCAACTCGGCGTATTCGTCCTCGTCAATTCCGTGGGACTTGCGACCGCGCGTAAATCGATCGGTGAAGACCTGGTCGCCGGCGCCCGCGTTTTCGAACGCGTGCGCGAGCAGGAACGCGATCGCCTCGTTCAATCCGCCAAGCTTCTTTCCGCGACGCAAGCGTTCCGGACGGCAATCACACCGCGCGACAAATCGGATGTCACGCCTGTTCTCGCGCGCTATGGCCGCCAGATCGACGCCGGGCTCGTCATGCTGGTCCGCGCCGACGATGTTGTGGCGGCCGACACGATGGGCATCGGCATCGGCGAGCCGTTCTTCTTTCCAAAGCTGCTCGCGCAGGCGCGCTCGGCCGGACAAGTCTCGGCAATGGTCGTTGTCCGCGGCCAACTCTACCAGCTCGTGATCGTCCCGATGCTGCCGCCTTCGTCGATCGCGTGGATTGCTGTCGGCTATCCGGTTAACGACGCATTTGCGCGCGAGATCGGCCGCTTGTTGAGGCTCGATGTATCCTTCTTGAGTCGTATTCCGGGCAACGAATGGAAGTTGCAAGCGACGACGCTGGCTGACGAGAATCGCGCATCGTTCTTACGGGACATCTCGGCAGGTCACTACGCGTGGCGCGACGACGACGGCAACGCGATGTATAGCGCAGATGCGATCACGCGGGTCGCGACGCTGCCGGCGCACACCGACGACACGGTCGCTGTCGTGCTCCAGCAGCCGTTGTCGAGCGCAATGGAGCCGTTCCGGCGCCTGCAGCGAGAGCTCGCATGGATTTCACTCGCCGCCGCGATCGTGTCGATCGTCGCAAGCATCGTGATCGCGCGCGGCATCGCGCAACCGGTGCGCTCGCTCGCCGGATTTGCGAGACGCGTCGCCACCGGCGAGTTCGCGACGGTGCCGGCGACATCGCGCAAGGACGAAATCGGCGATTTGGCGACGGCGTTTCGCATGATGATGGAAGGCATGGCTTCACGCGAGGAGCGAATCACGAACCTCGCATATCGCGACACACTGACCGGATTGCCCAACCGCACGCTGTTCGCGGACCGCGCCGATCATGCGCTTGCAGTGGCCGCACGTGAACGCTCAACCGTCGCCGTGCTGCTGATGGACATCGATCACTTCAAATACGTGAACGACACGCTCGGACATGCGATCGGCGATCTGCTCTTGCTCGAGGTTGCGGCGCGCATCCAGAACGTCGTCAAGCGCAAGAGCGATACGATTGCGCGCCTCGGCGGCGACGAATTCGCGCTGCTTCTATCAGGCAACAGCCCGAGCGAGGCGCAGCGCGTCGCCGATGCGATCTTGCGCGCGCTCGAAGCGCCGATGACGCTCGATGGGCATCAGGTCGACGTTCGCGCGAGCATCGGCATCGCTGTGTTCCCGGAGCATGGTGGCGAGCGCTCGACGCTCGTTCGCCACGCCGACGTCGCGATGTACGCCGCGAAGCGAAACAATTTGGGCGTGCTCGTGTGGGACGACCGCTACGATCAGCACAGCCGCGAACGGCTGTCATTGATGAGCGATTTGCGCAAAGCAGTCGATACCGATGAGCTGACGCTTCTCTATCAACCGAAAATTGCGCTGCGTAATCCGTTCGAGCATCACGTCGAAGCGCTGGTGCGCTGGCAACATCCGGCGCGCGGGCTGGTGCCGCCGTCCGAGTTCATTCCATTCGCCGAGCAGACCGGCTATATCCGCAGAATCACGCAGTGGGTCATGTTGCGGGCTATCACGCAATGCGCGACATGGCGCCGCGAGGGTTTGCCGATGAATGTGTCGATCAACATCTCGGCGCGCGATCTCATGGATAGTCAGTTTCCCGAGCGGTTCGCTGCGCTGTTGCAAGCGCATGGCTGCGCTGCGCAGTGGGTCACGTTTGAGATCACCGAGAGCGCGATCCTCGATGACCCCGGCAATGCGATCGACAACCTGAGCCGGTTGCATACGCTGGGTTGCCGCCTTGCGATCGACGATTATGGCACCGGCTATTCATCGCTCGCCTATTTGCGCAGGCTTCCGGTGGACGAGCTCAAGATCGACAAGTCGTTCGTCATGAACATGGCGCGCGATGCGAGCGACACGATGATCGTGCGATCGACGATCGAGCTTGCGCACAACATGGGCCTCACCGTAGTGGCCGAAGGCGTCGATGACGAGGGCGCGCTCGAACGCCTGCGCGCGCTCGGCTGCGACATGGTTCAAGGGTTTCTGCTGAGCCGCCCGCTCACGGCGGATGAAGTCGCCGCGAGGCTCGTAAGCCACGTTCAAGCGCGCGTCGCGACGATCGGCAGCCTGCGCCTCGCCGTCTGACGTCATAGCGCCGCCGGCTAAGCAACGCCGGTAAACTGTCGTCGTGGCAGAACGCCATGACAACGGACTCCGCTGCGCCCCATCGATTGATCGCGCATCTCGACATGGACGCGTTCTATGCGTCCGTCGAGCTCTTGCGCTATCCCGAGTTGCGCGGTCGCGCCGTCGCGATCGGCGGCGGCCGACGTCACGCGCCGCGTGAATCGATCGATCCCGCAACCGGACAATTGACGCGGACGTTCGCGACGCTTGCCGATTACGTGGGCCGAGGCGTCATAACGACGGCGACCTACGAAGCGCGTGCGCGCGGGTTGCATTCGGCGATGGCGTTAATGAAAGCGGCAGCGCTCGCGCCTGATGCGATTCTGTTGCCGATCGACTTCGACGCTTATCGGCGCTATTCCCACATGTTCAAGGCCGCGGTGCGAACGATCGCGACCGAAATCGAAGACCGCGGCATCGATGAGATCTACATCGACTTGACCGATGTCGAGCCTCCTCTGCCACTGGGCCGCATGGTCGCGCCGGAAAGCGATCGATGGCTCCGTGCGCAAGACGTCGCGAAGGCGATCAAGCGCGCTGTGCGCGCCGCAACCGGTTTGACGTGCTCGATCGCGATCGCCCCGAATAAGTTGCTGGCGAAGATTGCGTCGGAGCTGGACAAGCCCGATGGCTTGACCCTGTTGCGCGACGGCGATATCGCGCGGCGGATCTGGCCTTTGCCGGTGCGCAAGATCAACGGCGTCGGGCCCAAGTTGAACGCCCGGCTGGAAGCGCTCGGCATCCGAACGATCGGCGAGCTGGCGCAAACGGACCGCGAATGGTTGACCGAAAATTTCGGCCCGACATATGGCGCGTGGCTTCATGACGCCGCGCACGGCCGAGACGAACGTCCGGTGGTGACGGTGAGCGAGCCCAAATCGATCAGCCGCGAAACGACATTCGATCGCGACCTCGATGCGAAACGCGATCGCGAGGCGCTTTCACGAATCTTCACCGACCTTTGCGAAGGTGTGAGCGAAGACCTGCGGCGTAAAGGCTACGTTGGCAAGACGATCGGACTCAAGCTTCGCTTCGACAATTTCAAAACAGTGACGCGCGATCATACGATCGAGGTGTCGACGCAAGACGCAGGCACGATCAGACGCGTGGCCGGCGAATGTCTCAAGCGTGTGCTGCTCACACGACGGATTCGTTTACTCGGCGTGCGCGTCGCGGCGCTGTCGCAAGCATCAACCACGCCATCGAATGTTTTCGCAGCTGAGCCGACCCCGTCCCTGTTCGATGGATTTTCGGATACCAATTAGGATTTTTGCAAACGGAAACCTCTGCGTAATTGACGGTCCAACGCGTTGGTGACCGGTTCCGCGTCTGCCGCGTTTTTCGGCCACCGCGTTCGAATCAACCTCTTACCGCAGCAGGAGTCTCCCATGGCCAACGACAGGCAATCCCGGCAACAATCTTCCGAACGCGCGCAAACGAGCGGAGGCGCCGCGCAACAGGGTGAATGGCAACCGAGCCAGCGCAGTTCGATGGGTTCGCAAGGCGCTTATCCGCAAGAATCGCAGACTTCGTCGCGAAGCAACGTCGCGCGGCGGCGCGAGATGGGTCCCGATTTCGGTTATCCCGGCTTCGGACCGTTCTCGCTCATGCGTCGGCTCACCGATGATATCGATCGCATCTTCGAGAACTTCGGCACGGGCCGGAGCTTATTTCCAACAGAGCTGTGGCACGGCGGCGCCCTCGGGCGCGAAAGTTCGGTGGCATCGTGGGCGCCTCGAATCGAGATGGGCGAGAAGGAGGGGAAGCTTTGCATCTCCGCGGATCTGCCCGGTGTGAAAAAGGAAGACCTCGATGTTCATATCGACGAGGACGCCGTAACGATCGCGGGCGAACGACGCCAGGAGCGGACGGTCGACGAAAGCGGCTATTATCAAAGCGAACGCAGCTACGGCAGCTTCTACCGCTCGATTCCGCTGCCCGAAGGCATGGAAACCGACTCCGCGACCGCAGAATTCAAGGACGGCGTGCTGCAGATCGAGATCCCTGCTCCGCGGCTTAAATCGCGCGGTCGCAAGCTCGAGATCAAAGACTGAAGCGTCTTATGCGGCCTGTAACAGACCACTAGTCGAGAACGCGAACGACCCCGGGCAGATACGGCAAATCCGTGATGCCCGGGTCTTTGCCGACTTGCTTAAGGAGCGTAGCGAGCTGCCCGCGGTGATGGGTCGCATGCTGGTAAAGATGCACGGTTGCAATCCATGCGGGGAGCTGCCGGCGGCGGCCATCGGAGGCTGCGCGATACTCGAGTGTCGATGCGAGCCACTCATCGGTGACGTCGCCGCTCCACGCGAGTATCGCGGTGTCCGTTATTTCCCGCTCGCGCGCAAGCGTTGCAAATTCGTCGAACATGTCGGCGCCATACGGCGCAACGGTGCACGGATTCGCGGTAAAGCGACCGAGCCATATCCGATCGCCCCACAGAATGTGGTTCAGCGTACGGTGAATCGAGCCGAAAAACGCGCCGCGATCGCGCTTGCGCTCGACATCGCCCAGCTCTCCGGCAAGCGCGTACAGACGCTCGTTCATCCAACGGCTGTATCGCGCCAGGAGTTGGCAATACGTCGTGGAAATCACAATGCGGCTGCCGATACAACCGGCACAGGAACCGCTTCGAGCGACTCGATCTCGATCGACGCGGCGAGCTGCGCAAGCCTTGCAACGACGCCATACGCGTAAAAACGATTCGGCGGGCAGCCCACGGGTCCGGCGAGGTCGGGAATGCACGGCGACTCGAATGCGAGCGAGACGAACTGCGCGCCCGGGGCGTTCAGATTTTCATCCTTGCCGCGCTCGGCGTGCATCCGATAAAAGCCGCCGACGACGAAGCGATCGATCATGTAGACGACCGGCTCGGCGATCGCGTCATCGATCGCCTCGAAGGTCGGCACGCCTTCCTGGATGATCACGGATTCAACCTGCAGGCCTTCCTTGACGACTGCCATCTTGTTCCGCTGTTTGCGGTTCAACGCGCGGATGTCGTTCGGCTCGCGCACCGTCATGATCCCCATGCCGTAAGTTCCCGCGTCGGCCTTGACGATCGCAAACGGTTTTTCGTCGATCCGATACTCCGCATATTTGCGCGCGACGCGTTCAAGCAACGCAGCGATGTTCGACGCTAGACATTCCTCGCCTTCGCGGTCGTGGAAATCGATCTTGCCGCAAACGCCGAAGTAGGGATCGAGCAACCATGGGTCGATGCCGAGCAACGCAGCGAATTCGCGCGCGACATTGGTATATGCGGCAAAGTGCTGCGATTTCCTGCGGTTATGCCAGCCCGCCGAAAGCGGCGGCGCGATCGGTTGATCGATTCCGCGGAGCACTTCAGGGGCGCCGGCCGAAAGGTCGTTGTTGAGCAGCACCATGCAGGGATCGAAATCATCGACGCCGACACGGCGTTCGAGGCGCGCGATGGGCTCGAACGTCAGCGCGTCGCCGGAGGGAAGATCGATTCGCACGGGTTCACGCACGCCGGGCAGCAGCGTGCCGATTCGCACGCGCATGCCGGCCAGCCGCAAGATGTGTTCGAGTGCTGCGACATTTTGCAGGTAGTGAGTATTGCGCGTGTGATTCTCGGGGATCAGCAGCACGCCGCGCGCGTCGGCGCACACGCGTTCCACCGCGGCCTGAATCGCCTGTACGCAGAGCGGCAGCGAGTCCGGATTGAGATTGTTGAACCCGCCGGGAAAAAGATTGGTGTCAACGGGAGCAAGCTTGAAGCCCGCATTGCGCAGATCGACCGACGCATAAAACGGGATCTCGCGTTCCTGTCTTTTCGTACGGAGCCAGCGCTCGATCTCCGGCATTCGATCGAGAATTCTGCGCTCGAGATCGAGCAGCGGTCCGGCAAGCGCCGTCTTGAGATGTGGAACCATGGCGGCGATTCTAGCCGACAGATGTCATTCCGAGGCCTTTGCTTTTTCTGCCGAGGAACCTGCTGTTGTCCCGCACGGGAAAAGCAGGTCCCTCGCGTTGCTCGGGATGACACCAAATAGAATCGCCCAAAAAAACGGGCGCCGTGAGGCGCCCGATAGCCACTGAGGAGAAACGCCGTGTGGGGAAATCCCCAAAAAATGCGCGCGAGCGGAGGAGCGAGTACGCCCGCGCGTTTACTGCTTACATCCGATATGCCGATTCGCCATGCGAGCTGATGTCGAGTCCTTCGCGTTCTTCTTCTTCTATCACGCGTAGCCCCACGATCAAGTCCGTGATCTTGTACGCGACGAACGCGACGACCGCGGTCCAGACGATCGTGATCCCGACCGCCTTGGCTTGGATCCACAACTGCGCCAAGTAGCCGGGATATTCGGTCTTGCCGGTTACCCAATCGGACACGACGTTCGGACCGCCCAGATCGGGCGATACGAAGATGCCGGTCAAAAGCGCGCCGAGAATGCCACCGACGGCATGCACGCCGAACACGTCGAGCGAATCGTCGACGCCGATCATCTTCTTCAAGCCGGTGACGCCCCACAGGCAAACGAATCCTGCCGCAAACCCGATGACGAATGCGCCTGGGATGCCGACGTTGCCTGCCGCGGGTGTGATCGCGACGAGCCCCGCGACTGCGCCGGACGCTGCGCCCAGCATGGACGGCTTGCCCTTCACCACCCACTCGCCGATCGTCCACGCGAGCACAGCGCACGCGGTGGCAAGGAACGTGTTCATGAACGCGAGCGACGCCGAGCCATTCGCTTCCAACGCAGATCCCGCATTGAACCCGAACCAGCCTACCCACAGCAAAGATGCCCCGATCATCGTCATCGGCAGATTGTGCGGCGCCATCGATTCCTTGCCGAAGCCGACCCGCTTACCAAGGACGATCGCACCTACCAAACCCGCAACGCCCGAATTGATGTGCACGACCGTGCCGCCCGCGAAGTCGAGCGCGCCCATCTGCCAGATGAACCCTGCCTTGGCGTTCGTGGCGTCGACTACGTTCGCCGCCGTGTACGCATCGGGGCCGGCCCAGTACCACACCATGTGCGCGACGGGGCAGTATGAGAACGTGAACCACAACGCCGAGAAGAGGAGCACTGCAGAGAACTTCATGCGCTCCGCGAAGCCGCCCAAGATAAGACAAACGGTGATCGCGGCAAAAGTAGCCTGGAACGCGACGTAGACGAGCTCGTAGAGCGGCGTGTTCTTGGAGAACGTCGCCGCCATCGCGAACTCACCTTTCGACGGATCGAACGCCCCCTTGAGGAACAATCGATCGAAGCCGCCGAAGAACGCGTTGCCTTCGGTGAACGCGAGACTGTATCCATAGACCGACCACAACACGACGATCAGGGAAAACACGACAAAGACTTGCATCAGCATCGACAGCATGTTCTTCGAGCGCACCATGCCGCCGTAGAAAAGCGCGAGCGCCGGTACGCTCATCATCAGCACGAGCGCTGTCGATGTGAGCATCCATGCGACGTCACCTTTGTTCGGCGTCGGCGCAGGCGCAGCGGTTGCGGAAGGCGCGGCCGCGGCCGGCGCGGGAGCGGGTGTTGCTGCCGGTGCAGGCGTCGCGGCGGGTGCTGCAGCGGGTGCCGGCGCCGCTTTGTCTTTGTCTTGTCCGAAAACGGGCGCCGTGAGCGCGAACGCGCCCAACATCGCGATAACCGCGAAGACTTTTTTCATTGATATCCCCCTCAAAGCGCGTCTGCGCCGGTTTCGCCGGTCCGAATGCGCACGACCTGCATCAGGTCGAAAACAAAAATTTTGCCGTCGCCGATCTTGCCGGTATTGGCGGCTTTTTCGATTGCCTCGATCACGCGATCGAGCAGGTCATCCTTGATCGCTGCTTCGATTTTCACCTTGGGTAGGAAATCGACGACGTATTCAGCGCCGCGATAAAGCTCGGTGTGCCCCTTTTGCCTTCCGAAGCCTTTGACTTCGGTGACGGTGATGCCTTGGACGCCGATCGCCGACAGTGCCTCGCGGACCTCGTCGAGCTTGAAGGGTTTGATGATGGCGGTAACGAGTTTCATGGGATCCCCGATCGATTCACGCTAAAACGTTTTCTTGACGTACGCGACGCCGCGGTCTTTCGCGGTGTTGTAATTGTTGAGGTCGGTGTAGAACGCTGTGTCTGCGTTATTGCCGGTGTAGTACCCACCGAACTCGATGCCCTTCAGCGGTCCGTCTGGAACGGTGTACGAGACGCCGATCTTCCAGTCGTCATACGACGCGATCGAAACATGGTTCACACGGGCGTGACCGTAGTGCCCGACGATCGCCCAGCCGGTGTCCCCAAACGGGTACGTCGCCGACAGATCGAAATACCACGTGCCGTCAGTGTTCGGGACGGCAAAGTAGTCCTTCAAGTTGTACGAGGCCTTGAAGGTCACCCATTTCCAGCCGATCGCTCCGTAGACCTCCCAAGTGTTCGCGCTCGTCGTGCCCGGATTCTGCGTGCCCGGGTAGTAGTAATAGAGCGTGCCGATGTCGTAATTCCAATCCTCGCTTCCGGGGAAGGTGCTCTTGTAGCCGCCATAGAAATCCCATTCGAGACTCGATTTCGTATAGAGGCCGAAGTCCTCCAGCCAGCTGATGTTCGATCCCCATGTGCCGGCGTAGAAACCACTCGAATGCGCGTAGTCGAAGCCGCCCTGCACAGCGGGCTTTCCGGCCGTCTGCGACAGACCACGAAATATGTATTCGCTGAAGAGGCCGACGTTCGCGGTGATCGTATGCTCCGGCGGCGGAGGGGCGGGAGCCGGTGCAGGCGCCGGAGCTTGGGCGAGAGCGTTTCCGGCGAACATCGCACCGCACGCGAGCGCGAGTGCGGATTGGCGGAACAGAGCGGAGGCTTGCATGGTGGGGATCCCCGTTTCGAGTTGGAAGTTGGGAAATGCAGATGCTGCGAACGGGGGGTCAGCATTTCGTGTGCCATCAAAGAAACGACAATTGCTTCAAGGGATTGCATAACACTGGACTGATTGCGCTTGTGGGCGGCCCTATCGCTTTGCACCAGCGAAGTGCGCTCGGGCGATCGCTTGCACGAGATTTGAGCGGCGCCAAGATGGCACGCTTCGAGAAAAAACCGCGCCCGAATTCCTTGCTAGACTGGCTTCATTCGACGGCAATCGATTTTCTAAGAGGTCCCAATGCTCAACAGCAAAACGCTCGACGAGTTGGCCGCCCGGATAGGCAAGGCAATCGAGAATTCTCCGGCGAAGGACATCGAAAAGAACGTGAAGGCGATGCTCCAGAGCGGTCTCGCCAGGCTCGATGTTGTTCCGCGTTCCGAGTTCGATACGCAAGCGCAGGTGTTGCTGAAGACGCGTGAAAAGCTCGAACTGCTCGAGGCGCGCGTCGCAGAGCTCGAAGCTCGATTCAGTTCACCGCAGGCCCCGCATTAGCATCTGCAGTTGCGTGGCTCAACCAAAAGGCTGAAGGCGCGTCCCTTTTTGTTGCGCTAGAGTCGTCCTGATTCGAGCGCGTTCGGCGCTGATCGCAAGCGCATCGAACAATCCGGTCAACATCAGCGGCGAGAGCGTCCCATGGCGATTGCGGTCGTGCGAAGTCGCGCGCTCGCCGGCGTTCACGCGCCGGTGGTAACGGTCGAGGTTCATCTCGCCGGCGGCTTACCCGGCGTTCGTCTGGTTGGGTTACCCGAGGCGGAAGTGCGCGAAGCGCGCGATCGCGTTCGCGCGGCGCTGCAGAATGCGCAATTCGAATTTCCGGCGCGCAAGGTGACGGTCAATCTCGCGCCGGCGGATCTGCCGAAGGAATCAGGACGGTTCGACTTGCCGATCGCGCTCGGCATTCTGGCGGCCACGGGGCAAATTCCTGCGCCGGCGCTCGACCCGTACGAATTCGCGGGCGAGCTCGCGCTGACGGGTGACCTTCGCGCAATTCGCGGCGCGCTGGCGATGGTGCTCTCCGCGCGACGCGACGGCCGCGCGTTCGTTCTTCCGGCGGCATCGGCCGCCGAAGCTTCACTTGTGCGGGATGCGACCGTTTATCCCGCCCACTCATTGCTCGCGGTGTGCGCGCATGTCACCGGACGCGAGCTGCTGCCTGCAATGACCGTAGGCCCAACCGTTTCGTGTGAATCAGGGCCGGATTTGAGCGACGTCCGCGGACAGGCGCAGGCTAAACGCGCGCTCGAAATCGCCGCTGCCGGACGACACAGCATGCTTTTCGTCGGGCCGCCGGGAACCGGCAAGTCGATGCTCGCGCAACGGCTGCCTTCACTGTTGCCGCCTCTCGGTGAAGATGAAGCGCTCGAGTCCGCAGCGTTGGCGTCTCTCGCCGGTCGATTCGCGCCGGAGCGCTGGCGCGAGCGGCCGTATCGCGCGCCACATCACACTGCAAGCGCTGTCGCATTGGTCGGCGGCGGTAGCAACCCGCGACCAGGCGAGATATCGCTCGCGCATCATGGCGTGTTGTTCTTGGACGAGCTGCCAGAATGGGACCGGCGTGTTCTCGAAGTGCTGCGCGAGCCGCTGGAATCGGGCGTGATTAATATTTCGCGCGCAGCGCGCCAAAGCACGTATCCCGCGCAATTCCAACTCGTTGCCGCGATGAACCCGTGTCCCTGCGGATGGCTCGGCCATGCGAGCGGCCGCTGTCGTTGCGGTATCGAACAGATCGCGCGTTATCGCGGCCGCGTGTCCGGTCCGCTGATCGATCGACTCGATCTTGCGATCGAGGTGCCGTCGGTTCCCGCCGACGCGTTGGCGATGTCGTGTGCGACAGCTTCGCTGAGCGAATCGTCCGCACAAGTTCGCGCGCGCGTTGTGGCAGCGCATGCGCTACAACGCAATCGACAAGACAAGCCTAACGCGCTCTTGACGGTTCCGGAGGTCGTCGCACATTGCCGTCCCGAGCCCGCGGCGGAAATGCTCCTCGCAAAAGCGATGACGCGAATGTCGCTGTCCGCGCGTGCGTATCATCGGATCGTCAAAGTCGCGCGCACGATCGCGGATTTGAGTGATAGCACGACGATCACCACGCCGCACATGGCGGAGGCGATTCAATTGCGACGGTTCGAACGCGTCGGTTGACGATCAATCGCTGTTGCAGCGTTCGCCCCCAACTCAGGGCGGCAGCGATGCGGCGTACGCAGCGATGGCGACGATGTCATCGACGGTCAGCTTCGCGACGACGGGCGTCATCAGTGCGACCGAGGGCCCGTTGCGAAAGCCAAGCTGCATGTCGTAGAGCTGCCGAACGATGTAGCTGGGCGAGCGCCCGGCGAGCGCGGGCGGCCCCCGGCCGCGCAGATCCTGGCCATGACAAATGCCGCAGGGCGTCGTTTTTCCGCCGGCACCGGTGGCGAAGATCTCCGCGCCCTTCTTCACGCTGCCGACGGGTACGTACGCGATGAATCCGGATGCCGTATCGCGCAGCTTCGTCCGCTCCACGTTTTCCGGCGTTTCGATGATCCGCTGTCCAATGAGCTCCGTCGCACCTCCGCCGAGTGGGATCAGCATCCATTCTTCGGGTTTGGTCTGCGGCACAGCGTCAGTTTCGACCACGCGTATCCACGGCGTGCGCTTCAGCCGCGAGAAGTAGTCGGCGGCGGCCTTGATCTCCGCGTCGCTGAGGTTCTTGGCGATCTGCACCATGAACTGGACGGGCTCGCTGCGCGGGTCCGCCGTCTTTCGGGCACCGTTCTTGAAGTCGGCAATTTGCTGGACGATGTAGCTCGACGGAAGACCCGCCAGGCTGGCGTTCTCGGGCCGCCCCAGGCCGGTGGGAAGATGGCAGTAGCCGCATGCGAGCACTGCGGGTCTGCGTCCATGCGCGACGACGCCGGGCATCGGCGGGTGATCGCCGGGATGCCAATCCGGGACACCGAACGCATTCGCGATCTGCCCGAGCGTATAACCGGCGGCGCTGTTAGGCACGTGCTGCACCGGTTCACCGGGGGCACTGGCTTATCGCGCAGCGGATCAATGACGAAGGCCCACGGCGGCGAAGGCCCAGCGGTATCGGCAGCGAAGGCTCCGGCACTCATCGACACCAAGACAAGCAAGGCCACCGACATCGATCGGTTCGAACGCCAGACTTGAAACGCTTTCACCGCCGTCAGAACAAACGAGTCGACGCTGACGAGGTTGTCCAACGGTGTGGACGATGACCGTATTACATGCGAGCCGCGGTTCAGACAATTCGGATCACGTTACATCTTCTTTCTTTCCCGCCTGTTTTGCCGCGTGATGAGCGACCGCGAACGCGCGACTCTCGTCGTGCCCATACTGCTCATACGCATTGTTGAACGCCTTGAGAAACGCTTCTTTCTGATGTCGATCGTACTGATCTACCTGGGCTTCGGGCAGATCGGAAATATCTTTGTAAGGCATATCCGAACCTCCTTTTTGCGTGCCGTGAATGATGCTCCGCCGCGCTCATTGCGAACTTAGGCGTTGCCCATCGCGGCGCATGTCGTACGCCGATGCATGTGGCTCGTGCTGGCTTGATTGCTGGTTTTTGTAGATGCGCCAAAGACCGAGTCCGCCGAGAACAAACAGCGCGCATAACTCGGCGACAAGTACCAACGTGTCGTGATCCATATAACGCTCCGTGTTGGATTCGATGGAATCGACGGCATCCGAAGTGAAGGCTGCGCGGATCGCACGCCGTAGTCGAACTTTAAGTTTCTCCGCCGGCACGCGTCCCCGCAGTCGGTCCAGTTCGCATCGACGCGTAGGACGGACGGCAACACCCCCTTATGCGAGCGCAGGCTGTCCGGTCGATCGGCGCAGCAGAAAGAGCGCAATCGAAACGTTCAACAGATTCCACCCGATGCCGTTCAAGAATGCGGCATGGTAAGAGCCCGTCAAATCGTATATGACGCCCGACATCCAGCCGCCGAGCGCCATGCCGAACAGCGTCGCCGTGATGACGATGCCCACACGCGTTCCCGCCTCGGAGGGTGAGAAGAACTCGCGCACGATGATCGCGTATGACGGCACGATGCCGCCTTGAAACAGGCCGAACAGCGCCGAGATCACATAGAGCGAGACGAGTCCGTCAAAGGGCAGAAAGAGCAATAGCGCCAACCCTTGCAAGCCGGAGCCAAGGAGCAACGTGCGAAGTCCGCCGATGCGGTCGCAAATGAAACCGAATGTCAGCCGGCTCACGATGCCGCAAGCGAGCATCAGCGACAGCATCTGTGCGCCGCGCGCGGGGCCGTAGCCGAGATCGCTGCAGTAGGCGACGAGATGAACCTGAGGCATCGACATCGCGACGCAACACGATAAACCGGCGATCACCAACAGCGTTTGCAGCGCCCGATTCGACAGTCCAAGTGCATGCATGGCATGCGGCATCGTCGCTGCATGTTTTGCCTCGTGCACGGTGATAGGAGGCGGCCTTCGCAGGAACAACGCGAGCGGCAGCATCGTCGCTGCGCAGAAAAGGCCAATGCCGAGGTACGTGTCACGCCATCCCACGGTTTCGATGAAGTGCTGCACAACGGGCGGCCAGAGCGTACCCGCGAGATAATTGCCGCTCGCAAAAATGGCGACCGCGATGCCGCGGCGCCGGTCGAACCACAACGATGTATGGGCAAGCAACGGCGCGAACGTAGCCGAGCTACCCGCGCCAATCAATATGCCTTGCGCAAGCGTGTATTGCCACAAATTGTCGGCAAATGCCGCAGCGGCGTAGCCAAGCGCGAGCGCAATCGCGCCAATCACGACCGGCACGATGATGCCGAAACGATCCGATAGGCGGCCCATCGCGATGCTGCACAACCCGAAGGACACCATCGTCAACGTGTAGGGCAGCGACGCTGCGCCACGGGCCACACCGAATTCGGTTTGCACTGCGGGAAGCGCGACGACGACCGACCACATGCCGACACCGCCGATCGTCGAGAGCGTGAGCGTTACGACCAAACGCAGCCATGCATTGGCCGATTCCGCTTCGCCGGGCGTACCTTGCGCGGTGACATCAAGGGAAGACATCTATCGATCAGCCTAGTCGTGCGTGTGACCATCGTTGAAGAAGCGATTGTGCCATCGCGAGGTGCTGTCCCACGCTTGTGGCTAACGCCACTGCGTCTACAATCGGGCGTTCTTGATTAAACTTTCTGCACAATGACCGAGCAGTGCGAACATTTCGCCGAGATTCGCGATGATGTAGCGCCACGCACCGGCGGCTGCGAGGAATGCATCGCCATCGGCGCGACGTGGACACAACTGCGTGTCTGCCTCATATGCGGTCACGTGGGATGTTGCGAAGACTCTCAACATGCACACGCGCTGCAACACTTCAACACGACGGGCCATCCGATGATCGCGTCGCTCGAGCGCGGTGATACGTGGGGCTGGTGCTATGTCCACCGACGCTACTTCGATCCGATGCCCGGACGGTTGCCCAAACGGCGCACGGCTTTCGGGAGATTGTTGAGTCGCCTTACCGGCCGATAAGTTGCCGTGGCACAATCGGGCATGGACCCGCGAAGCATCGTATTAGGATTCGCGCGCCGCAGCGACGCGCTCACGCTGGCGCTGATGTCGCGCGACCTGATCGAAGCAGGCCTCGGTTGGGAGTACCGTTCCGAGCGCATTGCGCGTCTAATCGCCGACCCCGAAACGGTGGCGCTCGTTGCGCGCGACAACGCTGATGTCATCGGCTTTGCGGTGATGACCTTCGGCGACGAGCGTGCGCATTTGACGTTGCTCGCCGTATCGCCAACCTATCAACGACGCGGTATTGCGCGGCGAATGATTGCGTGGCTGCTGGAGTCCGCGACAGTCGCCGGCACGTCGTCGATCCACGTCGAACTTCGCGCCGGCAACACCGCGGCGCGGAGGCTTTATCGCAGCGCGGGTTTTGTCGAAACGTTGCGATTGCCCGGGTATTATCGCGGCCGGGAAAACGCGTTGCGGATGATCCGGATGCTCCGTGCACCCGGCACCCCAGTCATGAGCTGGCGGCCGCCGATGATCGACAAGCGTTGATCGAGCAGGCGCCGGAGCGAACTCGTATTCGCTTAACGCGCGCTCGGGTCAGCGCGCGGACGATTGCACGGCGTGCTTGATTGCATCCGCATGCAATGTCGCGTTACTCAAATGCATTTCGATGCCCGTGGACGGCGGCCGGAAGAGCGACGCATCGCGAACGAGCCAAGGCGTGCATACAAGTAGCGCGATATACAACGCCGCGATGTATTCGGCCGCGCGCGAGGTCTTGTGGGGCCGCGTCTCACGCACATCGTCGCGTTCCGCCGGCGACGGCGTGAGCGGTTCGCGGTCATCGAATAGCAGCGGATTCAAGACGGGTTCCATCGTTAACTCCTTTGCACTGTGTCCGACGCCATGCCGGGAAAAAATCCCGCGTCGGCGGCCGTCGGGCGCGCCTTCGCGGGCGGAGGCAAGCTTTCCGCGGTATTCCCGAGAATTGCCGTTTACCGGCCGGGAGGTTTCGCGGTGCGTCGTGTTCATGGCAGCAAGGTTAGTCCTTCCTGGGCTGCTGCACCGCGGAGGAATCGACACCCGACAGGCGGAATATTCCGCATTGGCGCGTTCCTTGCTGCGTAGCGTCCGCAGGCGCTCCCGCATCGTTGCCGCTGGCGCGGGGCGCCGGACAGTGCCCACTGACGGCAGGTTGGCGGGCGCTCCGCCTATGGGTGTGAGCGATGAACGGGCGGCCCGCGTAACGTGGTGACAGCTAACTAGCCCTGGACTGCCGTCATGGATTCGACCTGTGTGTTTTGCAGCGGCGATGGGGGCCTCAAGGTGTACGACGACGGACGTTGCCGTGTCGTAATCGCCGACGAGCCGTTCGTCGGCTTCTGTCGTGTGATCTGGAATTCGCACGTGCGAGAAATGACCGATCTCGCGACCACGGATCGGGATCACTTTATGCACATCGTATTCAATGTTGAGACTGCACTTCGCGCGCTCATCTCGCCGCACAAAGTGAACTTGGCGAGCTTAGGCAATGCTGTGCCGCATCTGCATTGGCATGTCATCCCCCGGTTCGAGGACGACTCACATTTTCCGGATCCGGTCTGGGGTACGCCGAAGCGTCGATCCCCTAAACGTACGCTCCGGCCGAATTTCACAGAACAGCTCGAAGCCCGGCTCGCCGAAGGTTGATGCCATGACAGATACGACGCTGCAGAACGCCGTCAACACACCAAAGCCGCCCCGACCGCCGACGATACCGCGACTAATCGTTTCCGACGCTGACACCGCCGCCAAGTGGGCGAAGACGCTGTCGTTCATGCCGATCGGGCAAGCGAATGAAGCGATGGTCGGGCAACTGTGCGCACTCGCCGCTGCGGAGTTGCCAGCGCGCGAGCGAGCGAAAATCGCAGAAATCCTCCGTGACCAAGTCAGCCATTTGCACACGGAGCTTGCTCGCCGATATGCAGGCAAACCGCAACCCGAAGGCGAGCGCGAAACCGAGGCGATCGATCAAGCCGTCGCATTGTGGCAGTCACTGTGGGAGCAGTATTCCGCCTGCTTGAAGCCGTTGATCGAGGGCGACGCCGAATTGCAAGGCGTAAAGGCGAAGATCCTGCAACGCGGACTCTACGTCGGCAAACAGCTCGTGCTCGTTCATGGACTTGCAAGACGTTTGCCCCCTGTATCCGTCTGGCATGAATTGCACGCGTATTATCGATTGGCTGAGATGCTCGACTGCGCGGTAACGGCGGTCACCGATGAACAAATGCCTTTTGGCGTTGGAACATCGTGCTATTCGACCTACAGCCACGCGCTGTTGTTGGGCCTCGCTGATCCATGGTCGATGACCGTCCGCCAGCTCGAGCTCGCTGATCGCTGGCTCGGTCAGTGGGCGCGCAAACTGTTTCCTTATGCCGAGCAGCGTGAAACCGAAGGTCCCGTGGTTCTGATGGATCTCGACAGCTCCACCGGCGCGACCGTTGCGCTCGTCGCGCCAAAAGAGACCCCGTCAGCGTTTCGTTTCGGTTACCCAGGCAAGCTCGCCACTAGCGTCCGCGGCCGGCTAAGACGACTCTCGACGGGCGCCAACCCCGGCGAATTGCAATTGGGTCAGGACGTTTCGGTCGAGCAATGCGTCGCGCTTCTCTCCCACCTGGAGGCTCGGTGGTGCCGTGTCGGTCGCTTGGCAAGCGACGACGCCGACGTTCCGCTCGACGTTGCAACCGGCGGACCCTTATGCGCGTTCTTTCGAGTCGGCGGCCGGACATTCGAGCGCGAGGACAAGATGGACCGCACGTTTCATGGTGCGCAACAGCACCTGAAGTCGCTCGCGGCGCTTACTCACTACGATCGTTACAAGGAAGAGGCCGAGCGCGAGTGGCCGTGGGAGCCATGGCGAGGCCGATACGAATGGCGCGACGCTTCGCTCACCCGTGAAGACAATGGACATTACCGCTGGTCGCTCGAGCAATTGATCGTCGCGCGCGACGACGAGCGGACTCGCCTCGGCTTTGTCTCGCGTGTCGCGCGAGGATTGCAAGGCGAGCTGACGCTTGCACTCAAGCTCTGGCCCGGCACGCCGCATGCGCTGACGATGCGTCCAGTGTCGACGTCGATGGCCGAAGAATTGCCGGTACCGGCGATTCTCTTGGCGGAGGCGCCGGAAGATCGCGCGACACTCGTTATGCAGCCGCGCGCTTTCACCCCCGGGCGAGTGTTGCGCTCGACCGACGGCGGACATGAGCGCAAGTTTCGTTTGACGCGACTCGTTCAACGCGGCGCGGATTTCGAACGCGTAGCGTTCGAGGACGTTTAGGGCAAAAGTTTCGGTTCTTCGGGCCAAAGTTTCGGTCGCGGCTCCGCCGCTCCCACGATACTTTGGCCCGTATCATTTTCCGCGATCGGCTTGGGGCGACCCGGCGCCGATCGCGAGCAACCGCTGAAACGCGCCGATCGTGGCTCGCTTCGCGAGCCGCTCAGTAGCGCGCTGCACACACCGTGTGGCCAAGTGAACGCTGAAGGTTTGCGTTAGATCGCTAATCGTGCGCATCGCTCGGCATGCGAGCGGTATATGATTTCGTCATGCCGAACCGCCTCGCCGCCACGACTTCGCCGTATCTCCGTCAGCATGCGGACAATCCGGTGGAGTGGTATCCGTGGGGCGACGAAGCGCTTAAACGCGCGCAAACCGAAAACAAGCCGATTCTCCTGTCGATCGGCTATTCGGCGTGCCACTGGTGTCACGTGATGGCGCACGAGTCGTTCGAGGATCCGGCCGTCGCGCGAGCGATGAACGAGCGCTTCATCAACATCAAGGTCGACCGCGAAGAGCGTCCCGACCTCGATCAGATCTACCAGACGGCACACGCGCTTCTCACGCGGCGCACCGGGGGTTGGCCGCTGACGGTGTTCCTGACGCCGTCCGGTGAGCCGTTCTTCGCGGGTACGTATTTTCCAAAACAAGGCCGCTACGGGCTTCCCGGCTTTATCGATATCCTGCCGCAGATCGCCGACGCCTATCGCGAAAAGGGAAGTGCGATCGCCGAGCAGAGTCGCCATCTGGCTGAAGCCATGGCATCGCTCGAACCCGCGCAACCCGCCGGCGCGCCGTTGCCGGGACGTTCACCGGGAATTGCGCTCGCAGAATTGAAGCGCAGCTTCGACCCCGTTCACGGGGGCTTTGGCGGCGCGCCCAAATTCCCGCATCCGGCCGAGCTCGAGTTCTGCTTGCGCGCATATGGAATGGCGAACGATTCCGAGGCGCTGACGATCGTTCGCACGACGCTCGCGCGCATGGCCGAAGGCGGCATCAACGATCATCTCGGCGGCGGGTTTTGCCGCTACAGCGTCGACGCGGAATGGACGATCCCGCATTTCGAGAAAATGCTCTACGACAATGGGCCGCTCATCGCGCTCTATGCCGATCTCGGACGCGCGACGGGCGAACCCGCGTTCGGCGATGTCGCCCGCGCGATCGTCGGGTGGCTCGTGCGCGACATGCGAGCGCCCGATGGCGCGCTCTGGTCGAGCCTCGATGCCGACAGCGAAGGCGAAGAGGGCAAGTTCTACGTCTGGACGCCCGATGAAGCTCGTGCGTTGTTGTCGCCGGCCGAATGGGAAGTCGCTGCGCCGTACTTCGGGCTCGACCGTCCGCCGAATTTTGAGCAGCATGCCTGGCATCTGCGTGTCGTCGAGCCGCTCGCGCGTGTTGCGCAGCGGTTGTCGATCTCGCTGCCCGACGCGCAAACGCGGTTGGCGGGCGTCAAAACGGCGCTCTTTGCGGCGCGCGAAAAGCGAGTCCATCCGGGTCGCGACGACAAAGTGTTGACGGCGTGGAACGCGTTGACGATCGCGGGACTCGCGCGTGCGGCGCGCGCGCAAAACGAGCCTCGTTGGGCTGATCTCGCCGTCACCGCGCTCGACGCATTGACGGCATCCGCGTGGCGCGGCGGACGCCTTTACGCGACGCGACGTGACGGTCTTGCGACGCTGAACGCGTATCTCGACGACTACGCGTATTTGCTGATGGCGGTCATCGAAGTGATGCAGACGTGGTTTCGCCGACAAGATTTCGAGCTCGCGTGCGCGCTCGCCGATGCGCTGCTCACGCGTTTCGAGGACCGGAAGAACGGCGGTTTCTGGTTTACGAGCCACGATCACGAAAAGCTCTTTCATCGTACGAAACCGGGACGCGAAGCCGCGACGCCTTCGGGTAACGGCGTTGCTGCGCAGGCGCTCATCGTTCTTGGTCATCTCACCAACGACGCGCGCTATCTGGACGCGGCCGAGCGTACGGTGCGCTTGTTCGCGCCTGCGCTTGCGCAAGCGCCTTCGGGCCACTCGACATTATTGACGGCGCTGGAGGATCTCGAAGCGCCACCGGCGTCGGTGCTGCTCGCCGGTGACGCGCAGGAGGCGCGGGCGTGGCAGCAGACCCTAGAGCGCCGTTATCGGCCGAATGTCCGCGTGTTCAATCTGACGTCGGTCGATTGGCCGCCGCCGGCGCTCGTGAAGGGCAAGAAACCGCAGCACGGCGCGGTCGCGTGGGTCTGCAAAGGAACGACCTGTCTACCGCCGATCACGTCGGTCGCGGACGTTGAACGATCACTCACAGCGGGGCGCTGAGCGGCGTTTGCGCCCACTCGTCCACCCGCTTTCGGTTACCATCCCACGCGTTTTGTGAGCGCCGCCGTCCCAAGGCGCGGGTGCGCCTCCTCTGGGGGCAGCGCAGCGGCGACAGCCGCAAGCGTGGGGGTTCAACTTAATTCGTCCGGAGAAATAATGAAACTCGCATTCGCAGGATTCGCCGCTGTACTTCTCGTTGCCGGCAACGCGCACGCCGCGCTCGATATGGCAGGCGCGGAAGCGATGATGAAAAAGGATGGCTGCGCCGCATGCCATGCCGTCGACAAGAAACTCATCGGACCCTCGTACCAGGAGGTCGCGGCCAAATACAAGGGCGACAAGGACGCTGCCGCCAAGCTCGTCAAGAAAGTGAAAGAGGGCGGCTCGGGCGTGTGGGGACAAGTACCCATGCCGCCCAACGCGGCGACGCCCGATGCAGACGTGAAGGCGCTCGTCGATTGGATCCTCACGCTGAAGAAATAAAGCCCAAACCGCCGCTGTTGCTTTGACCATCGGCGGCGGGGCTGATAATCTTCGATCGTTCGTTGCAGGAGAGTGCGCCACGTGGCCCAGTGAGGCTGCATATGGGCGCCGCCGAAGGCGTAAACCCGAAATCGCTCAGGCAAAAGGACTGCAACAGAGCGTGATCGATCTGGAGAGCGGCCGTAGCAATCGAGCGGCCCACCGAAGGGGCACGCCGGCGGTAATGGCCACACGGTCACTGCTGCCGCAATCTCTCAGGTACCAAGGACAGACGGGGCGATGCGGATAACCGCATCGCCCTTTTTTGCGCCCCGACTCGACCGTGCTCAAGACGACGCCGCTCAATGCAATTCACCGTGCCGCCCACGCGCGGATGGTCGACTTCGGCGGCTGGGACATGCCGGTCAGCTACGGCTCGCAGATCGACGAGCATCATGCGGTGCGACGCGATGCGGGCATGTTCGATGTTTCCCATATGCGCGTTATCGATGTCGGCGGACCGCCAGGTGTGCCGCGCGAATTTCTCCGCTACGCGCTTGCCAACAACGTCGACAAGCTGACGGTGCCTGGGAAAGCGCTGTATTCATGCATGCTCGAACAACACGGCGGCGTGCTCGACGATTTGATCGTCTATTTCCTGCGCGACGATCTCTTCCGGCTCGTCGTCAACGCCGCCACGGCTGACAAGGATCTTGCGTGGCTCACGAAGCTGATCGAAACGCAGGCATCGCACGTCGTGCTGAATCCACGCGCCGATCTCGCGATCATCGCGGTGCAGGGGCCCAACGCGCGCGACAAAGTGTGGCGCGCGCTGCCGAACAGCGAGACGTTTACGCGTGACTTGAAGCCGTTTTCCGGTGTCGAAATCGTCAGCGACCACGGCGAATTATTCGTTGCTCGAACCGGCTACACGGGCGAAGACGGCTTCGAAGTTATCGTTCCAGCGCAAAGCGCCGCCGCGTTGTGGAATGCGCTTGCTGTTGAGGGCGTGACGCCATGCGGGCTCGGTGCACGCGACACGCTGCGGCTCGAAGCGGGCATGAATCTCTACGGCCAGGATATGGATGAAACGGTGACGCCGCTCGAGTCCGGATTGTCATGGACCGTCGATCTCGCGAGCGCGCGTGACTTTGTCGGCAAGACGGCGCTCGCAACAATGCGACCGCACCGGCACCTCGTCGGTCTCGTGGCCGTCGAGACCGGCGGCGTGCTCCGCGCGCATCAAAAAGTGCTGTCGCCGGTGGGCGACGGTGAAACAACCAGTGGCACGTATTCGCCGACGCTCGCGAAATCGATTGCGCTTGCACGGGTACCGCTCGATGTGTCGATCGGCGCGACGGTTCATGTCCAAGTGCGCGATAAGAAGTTAGGCGTGCGCGTTGTGAAGCCGCCGTTCGTTCGTAACGGCAAGGTGCTCGTGTAGTCAACATTCTCCGCGGAGCGACGATGAACGTACCAGGCGATCTCAAATACACCGAAAGCCACGAATGGATTCGTAGCGAAGCGGACGGCACCGTGACGATCGGCATCACCGACCATGCGCAAAGCGCTCTCGGCGATCTCGTGTTCGTCGAGCTGCCTGCCCTCGGCCGCAAGCTTGCCGCGGGCGAAGCGTGCGCGGTCGTCGAATCGGTGAAGGCCGCGAGCGATGTTTACGCGCCGCTTGCGGGTGAAGTCGCGGCGATCAACGACGCAGTCACAAGCTCGCCCGAGCTCGTGAACCAGGATGCTTACGGAGCTTGGTTGTTTCGGATGCGCCCCTCCGATCTGACAGCGCTTTCGAGCCTCCTCGACGCCGCCGCCTACACGAAGGTGGTCGGCGATGCCGACGCCGCTTGATCGATTTCAATGACCATGAATGATCGTTTGGCGCGTCTTTCGACGCTTGAAGAGTCCGACGCGTTTGTCCGTCGGCACATCGGCACTACCCCCGACGATCAGGCCGCGATGCTTCGCGTGCTGGGAATCGATTCGTTCGCCGCGTTGATCGACGCCGTCGTGCCGCCTGCGATTCGGCAACATGCGCCGCTCGAACTTGCGGGACCCATGAGCGAAGCCGAAGCGCTCGCGCGATTGAAGGCGATCGCAGCAAAAAACCGCGTCGCGAAATCGTTCATCGGCCAGGGTTATTACGGGACGCATACACCGGCGGTGATCCAACGAAACGTTCTCGAGAATCCCGCGTGGTACACGGCGTATACGCCCTATCAGCCGGAGATCTCGCAGGGCCGGCTCGAAGCGCTGATCAATTTCCAGACGATGGTCTGCGATTTGACCGGAATGGCGATCGCCAACGCGTCGATGCTGGACGAAGCGACGGCGGCGGCTGAAGCGATGATGCTGGTACGGCGGATCGGCGGTAACAAAAGCGACCGCTTCTACGTCGCCGACGATGTTTTTCCACAGACGATTGACGTCGTGCGCACGCGCGCCGTGCCGCTCGCCATCGAAATCGCGATCGGTCCCGCCGACGGCGCTGCGTCCGCGGATGCGTTCGGCGTCCTGCTGCAATACCCGGGCGTCAACGGCGACGTCCGTGATTATTGTGCGCTGGCCGCAAAGCTCAAGGCGCAAGGCACGCATCTCGTTGTCGCCGCCGATCTTCTTGCCCTCACGCTGCTGATGCCGCCCGCCGAATGGGGCGCCGATGTCGCCGTCGGATCGACCCAGCGCTTCGGTGTGCCGATCGGGTATGGCGGCCCGCACGCCGGCTATCTGGCGACACGCGACGAATTCAAGCGCTCAATGCCGGGACGTCTCGTCGGCGTGACCGTCGACGCGCAGGGCGCGCCTGCGTATCGGCTGGCGCTGCAAACGCGCGAGCAGCACATCCGGCGCGAGAAGGCGACGTCGAACATCTGCACCGCGCAAGTCTTGTTGGCCGTTATCGCGAGCATGTACGCCGTCTATCACGGGCCCGATGGCCTTGCAACAATCGCTCGACGCGTGCACCGCTATACCGCGATCCTGCGCGCGGGTTTCGAGCGTCTGGGAATCGACGTCGCGACGGGCGCGTTCTTCGACACGCTGACGCTTGCAACGAAAACGCGTACGCGGTCGATTCTCGACCGCGCGGAAGCCGCCGCGGTTAATTTCCGGGTGGCCGATGCCAACACGCTTGGCGTTTCGCTCGACGAGACGACGACGCGCGACGACATCGCGCTCGTATGGCGCATCGTCGGAGGCTTTGATCCGCCGTTTTCGGTCGACGACGTCGATGCGGCAATCGACGACGCGCTGCCGCCGGCGTTTACGCGCACCTCGCGCTATCTCACGCATCCGGTGTTTCACCGGTACCGGTCGGAGACCGAGATGCTGCGTTACCTTCGCATGCTGTCAGATCGCGATCTCGCGCTCGATCGCGCGATGATCCCGTTGGGCTCGTGCACGATGAAGCTGAACGCGACAAGCGAAATGCTGCCGGTGACATGGCCGGAATTCGCGGCTCTGCATCCGTTCGCGCCTGGGCGCCAGACGGCCGGATATCGTGAGCTTGTCGCCGATCTCGAGCGGATGCTATGCGCCGTGACCGGCTACGACGCGGTTTCGCTGCAACCGAACGCGGGTTCGCAAGGTGAATACGCGGGTCTGTTGATGATTCACGCGTGGCACGCGAGCCGCGGCGAATCGAAGCGCGACGTGTGTTTGATTCCGGCGTCCGCACATGGCACCAACCCGGCGTCGGCGCAGATGGCGGGGATGCGTGTCATCGTCGTCGCCTGCGACGCGAACGGTAACGTCGATCTCCGCGACCTTGCCCGAAAAGCGGAAGAGCACGCCGCCGATCTCGCCGCCATCATGGTGACTTACCCGTCGACGCACGGCGTCTTCGAGCCGGGTATCGACAAGATTTGCGAGGTCGTTCATGCGCATGGCGGTCAGGTCTATGTCGATGGCGCCAACCTGAACGCGCTCGTTGGCCTTGTCGCGCCCGGCCGCTTCGGCGCTGATGTTTCGCACCTCAATCTGCACAAGACGTTTTGCATTCCGCACAGCGGCGGCGGACCGGGCGTCGGCCCTGTTGCATGCAAGGCACATCTGGCGCCGTTTCTTCCCGGTCATCGGTACTTGCCCAGTACCGCGAAGCAGGCGATAGGCGCCGTGAGCGCTGCGCCTTACGGATCGGCGTCGATTCTGCCGATCTCGTGGATGTATATCGCGATGATGGGCGGGACGGGGCTCACCAGTGCGACGAAAGCGGCGATTCTTGCCGCGAACTACATCGCCAAGCGGCTTGCTCCGCATTACCCGGTTCTCTATAGCGGACCCGGCGGATTCGTTGCGCACGAGTGCATTCTGGATTTGCGGCCTCTGAAGGCAGGCAGCGGCGTCGAAGCGGAAGACGTTGCAAAGCGGCTGATCGATTACGGCTTTCACGCGCCGACGATGAGCTTTCCGGTCGCCGGCACATTGATGGTCGAGCCCACGGAAAGCGAGTCGAAGGCGGAGCTCGACCGGTTCATCGATGCAATGATCGCGATTCGCAGCGAGATTCGCGCGATCGAAGAGGGAAGCCTCGATCGCAGCGACAATCCGCTGAAGCACGCGCCGCATCCCGCGGCTGTCGTTGCCGCGGATGGCTGGTCGCATCTCTACTCGCGTGCGCTGGCAGCCTATCCGAGCGGAACGCGTCGCGATGCGAAGTACTGGCCGCCCGTCGCGCGTGTCGACAACGTCTACGGCGACCGGAATCTCTTTTGCAGTTGCATCCCGGTGACGACGGCCGACGTGCTGGAAGAGCCCGAGCTCGTAGCTGGCGACTGAGCGTCGCTAAGAGGCACGATGCACATCCTGGTGCTCGGCGGCGGCGTCGTCGGCGTCGCCGCAGCGTGGTATCTCGCGACGGACGGCCACGACGTGACGGTCATCGACCGCGAGCCCGGCGTCGCGCTGGAAACGTCGTTCGCGAACGGCGGACAAATTTCGGCGTCGCACGCGGAGCCATGGGCGAATCCCGGCGCGCCGCTGCAAATACTCAAGTGGCTCGGTCGCGCCGATGCGCCGCTGTTGTTTCGCCTGCGCGCGGACCCGCGGCAATGGCGCTGGGGCTTGGCGTTCCTGCTCGAGTGCCTGCCATCGCGTACGCGGCATAACACGATTCAGTGTCTCAATCTCGCGCTGTATTCGCGCGATTGCCTCAAAGCGCTGCGCGCCCAAACCGGTATACGCTACGACCACCTCGAGCACGGCATCCTGCAGTTCTATACCGATCCGAACGAATTCGACCGAAGCGTCGCGGCCGCCGAACTCATGCGTCAATATGGCTGCGACCGCGAGGTGAAAACGGTCGACGAATGCGTGGCGATCGAGCCGGCGCTCCGCCAATGCCGCGACCGTCTTGCCGGCGGCATCTATACGGCGAGCGACGAATCGGGTGATGCGCACAAATTCACTGTCGAGCTGGCGCGTCTCGCCGCCGATCGTGGCGTGAAGTTTCGCTTCGGTGTCGCGATTGATTCGATTCGGGTGTCGGGTGACAAGGTCGCTTCGGTGCGAGTTTCTGACAAACAGAAGCGCTGCGAGGACGTCGTGGCCGACTGCTACATCGTCGCACTCGGCAGCTACAGTCCGCTGCTTGTCTCGCCGCTCGGAGTGCCGTGCAATGTCTATCCGGCGAAGGGCTATTCGGCGACGATCGCTGTCAGTGGCCACGGCGGCGCACCGGCAATGTCGCTGACCGATCTCGAGTGGAAGATCGTGATGACGCGATTGGGCGATCGTTTCCGTGTCGCAGGCACGGCCGAACTCGCCGGCTGGAACGCGGAGCTCAATCGCACGCGCTGCGAAGCGTTGGTTCGACGGACCTTCGATTTGCTTCCCGACGCCGGCGAGCGAGACAACATCCGCTACTGGGCCGGTCTGCGTCCCGCAACGCCGTCGAACGTTCCGCTGATCGGCAGTACGCGTTATCGCAATCTATGGCTTGATACGGGACACGGCACGCTTGGATGGACGATGGCGTGTGGCTCCGGAAAGGCGCTGTGCGACCTGATCGCTGGAAGGAAACCTGACGTTGATTTTGCGTTTCAGGGCGGTCCATAGCCGCCGTAACCGGGCGGCATCGGCATGCCTGTATTGCTCGTGGCTTCGACCACCGTCGGGGCCGGCATTGTCGTCGCGCACATGACGACGAAGTCCGGACCGTCGCCTTCGATCACCCAGCCCATGCTTGCCATCTGATCGCGCACGGCGCGATCGGTCGTGTAGCGATGATTGGCGTCGGCGGCGCGGTTGTCGAATACGCGATAAACGGGCGCCGTGCCCGCCGGGCATACGCCCGCTGCGGGCAACGCGATGAAGAACGCGTTCGGCGTCTCCTGGCTCATGAACGGAAACTTGGCCAGCGTTTCCGAGCATTCCTGCGCGGATCGGCCAAAGAAATGGGAATCTCCGTGCGGCGGAGGAATGATGATACGGCACACCGGCGTCGTGCCGGCGCCGCCGGACGCCTGCGATGGGAAGACGTTGAACTTGAGTCCGGTGCGCATCCATCCTGAGATGCGCTCCGTATCCAGCGCGTCGATGTCGGCCGCGAGCGCGCTGATGAAATAGTGATCGAGGCTCACGTTGTAGAACTCGATGCTTGACACCGGCGTCGCGACCATCGATGCCGTCGCGTTCGCAAAATTCTTCGGCGTCGCGGCGACTTGTGCGCCATTGCGGTCGACTGCGGTGACGCCGTCGTTCGGCAGCGGCGGCAGGCTGATATGGTCGGTGCCGCCGGCGTAAACGAGCGTCCCGCCTTCGGTTGGAATGAAGCGAGCCGGAATCGTGTAATCGGGCGTCACCAATCCGAGCGAAGCAAATCCCGACGTCGCGATCAGTACGCTGCGGTTTGCCGTGCTCGACGAGGGCAGATTCGATCCGAACGTAAAGCTCTTGGTGAAGCCGCCCGCGTTCGTGGTCTGCAACGCCTGGCCCTGCCAAAAGTGTTCGCCGTTGGACCCGGTGACTTCCCGCATCACGACGTATTGGACGCTGCCGTCCGCGTTCGAATAGACCTGATCGATGCGAAACAAATGGAACGCCGCATGCGCAGGCGTAATGCACAACGTTGCGACGGTGGTGGCAGCGACGAAGAGCGAGCGCAGGTTCATGACGCGACTCCTTCGGGATTGCGCGCTCACGGGCAAACAATTGCGCGACGTTTGTTATTCCAGCGTCATCCGCTCACGTCGGTGCGATGTCGTAGGCGAGTCGCCAACGGCCGGCTGCATCGCGCAGCCATAGATGAACGTAGTAGCCCTCCTTGGCGCCGTCGTTGCCTCCACTCGACTGAAATTTGCCATATGTGACGGCCATGTCGGCCGAGTGTGCGATGCGAGCGTCGAAGGGCAACCATTCGATCTGTGGAGCTCGCGCTGTGACGTGATGCGTGACCATCTTGCGACCCGCGACCGGCGACATGCCGTTGCGATGCAGACGCGCATCGGCCGCGAGCAGCCGATCATAGGCGCGCGCAGTGTTGAAGGCGCGAGCTTCGTGCGCGAGCAGACTTTTGCGTTGTTCGGAAGCGCTCGCCTTACCAACGTACGCCGGCCGTGGCGCGGCGCCGAGCGGAACGAAATCAACCGCTTGCGGTGTCGTGATACCGACGTCGATACCGACCCGCCATACGCCGGCCTTGTCGCGTTGCCACACCGAAAAGAACACGCCGTGCCGGACATCGCCGGGACGGCGAGCGTCGGTCAATTTCCATGGGCCCGTCGTGAATCCCATATCACCGCTACGCGCAACACCCGCCTGGGCGGGCTGCCATTCCAGTTGTATCGCCTTTGGATCGGCGGGTGACGCGCGCTGCGCCCATGCCTCACGCAAGCGCACCGGAGCCGGCTCGAATACGACGCCGTCGGCAGCGAAGTTCGCAAGGA
The DNA here is from genome assembly GCA_036505865.1 of Casimicrobiaceae bacterium. GTDB lineage: Bacteria > Pseudomonadota > Gammaproteobacteria > Burkholderiales > Casimicrobiaceae > VBCG01. The sequence goes on along the minus strand of DASXSP010000049.1, from coordinate 10,196 downwards.
ACGCGGCGCGGATTCCCTGCTCCAAGGACATCCGAGCGAATGCGAGCTCAGCATCGACCAGAGATCCAAGCGCGATCTCCGTCGCGTCGGGCTCATGAGCGCCGCAGGGCCGTCCCAAGGCGCGAATGACGCCCCTTTGGGGCAGCGCAGCGGCGAATGCCGCAAGCGTGGGGCTCGTATAAGCGCGCGCAACGATCGAGCCGTTCGTAAGCACGGCGATCACAACAGCACTCGCGGCTATCAGCACGCGGCGAGAGTGGGAGGCAAGCATGCGACGCAGTATAATTCGCCGCTTTTGCGCGATGTTGATGCGCCTGTCCGTCTTCCTAGCCGCGGTGTCCGCCGCGGCACTGGTCCATGCAGCACCTGCGCCCGTGCCGCTCGCAGCGGAGTTGCCGCAAGCCGTGGGCGCAACCGTGCCGACGCCGGGCGTCGCCGCGCAGTCCTATTTCCTGCTCGATACGCTGTCCGGTCAGACGCTGGCTGCCGGCAATGCCGCGGAAAAGCGCGATCCGGCGTCGCTCACGAAATTGATGACGGCGTACCTCGTGTTCGATGCGTTACGGGCGAAGGCTCTCATTCCGTCGCAAATGGTCACGGTGTCGCAAAAAGCATGGCGCGCGGAAGGCTCGCGGATGTTCATCGAGCCACGCAAAGCGGTCAGCGTCGACGAGCTTCTCCGCGGCATGATCGTGCAGTCGGGCAACGACGCGTCGGTTGCCCTCGCCGAGCTCGTCTCCGGCAGCGAAGAGGCGTTCGTCGAAAAGATGAATCGCGAAGCGGCGCGACTGGGTCTCGCGGGCACTCATTTCGTCAACGCGACGGGCATTTCCGATCCGCAGCACTATTCCACCGCCGCCGACATGGCGCAGCTCGCGGCCGCGCTGATACGCGATTATCCCGAGTACTACCCGATCTATTCGCAGAAAGAATTTCGCTACAACAACATCACGCAACCGAATCGCAATCGATTGCTGTGGACCGATCCCTACGTCGACGGCGTGAAGACTGGACATACCGAATCAGCCGGCTGGTGTCTCGTGGCGTCGGCGAAACGCGGCGATCGGCGATTACTCACAGTCGTGCTCGGTGCGAATTCCGATGCCGGGCGCGCCGCGGAAGCGCAGAAACTCTTAAACTGGGGATTCCAAGCATTCGACACCGTGCAGCTTTACCAATCGGGGAAGCCCGTGTCGACGCTTCGCGTCTGGAAAGGTGCGCAGGCCGAGATCAAGGCGGGCTTCCTCGCGGACCGTTATCTGACGCTGCCCAAAGGAAAGGCCGGCAACCTCGCGCTCACATTGGAAGCGCAAGAGCCGCTCGTCGCGCCGGTTGCGCGCGCGCAGCGGGTCGGCGTCGTCAAGGTCGCGCTCGAAGGACGGCCGATGGCAGAATTTCCGTTGATCGCCCTCGAAGATGTGCCGCCTGCCAACCTGTTCGGTCGCGCGTGGGATACGGTACGGTTGTGGTTTACGAAATGACGCCCTCCAATTTGTCATTCCGAGGACAACGCTTTATTGTCCGAGGAATCTGCTTCTTTTTCGTTTAAAGCAGACCCCTCGCTTGCGCTCGGGATGACAAAGCGAAGCTGCAATGACATGAGTTGAAAACGTGATGCCTTGGAGAAGTAAATGCTGAACCCGGATCAAATCGTCTATCTGAACGGCGAGTTTCTCGCGCTTGCGGATGCGCGAGTCTCGGTGCTCGATCGCGGATTCATCTATGGCGACGGCGTCTACGAGGTGATTCCGGTGTACGGTCGGCAGCCGTTTCGGATGCCGCAGCATCTGCGGCGCCTGCAATACAGCCTCGACGGCATTCGCCTCGGCAACCCGCATACCGAAGCGCAGTGGGAAACGCTCGTTCGCGAGCTCATCGTCAAGCAACCATTCGCCGATCAGGCGCTGTATCTGCAGATCACGCGCGGCGTCGCGCAACGCGATCATGCGTTCCCGCCCGGCGTCCCGCCGACCGTCTTCATGATGAGCAATCCATTTCCGTTTCCGACGCGCGATCAGATCGAGAACGGCGTCGGGGTCGTCACCGCGGAAGACAATCGCTGGCATCGCTGCGACTTGAAGACCACGTCGTTGCTCGGCAACGTGCTGATGCGTCAGTTGGCCGTCGATCACAACGCCGTGGAAACCGTACTGTTCCGCGACGATCGCCTGACCGAAGCTTCGGCGTCGAACGTCCTGATCGTCAAGCACGGCGCGGTGATCGCGCCGCCGAAGGATCACTTGATGCTTCCGGGCATCACGTACGACGCGGCGCTCGAGATCGCGCGCGCCATCGGCCTTCCGGTCGAGGTGCGGCCGGTCATGCGCCGTGAGGCGCTATCCGCGGACGAGATGTGGCTTTCGTCGTCGACCCGTGAAGTGCTTGCGATCACGAAAGTCGACGGCGCGCCATTCGGCGGCGGAACGCCGGGACCGGTGTTTCGCGCCGTGTGGCGGGCGTTTCAGGAACGCAAGCCGCATCCGAGCGAAGCTTCGGCGCAAGTGCTAAGTCGCTAATTATCCCTGCCGTTAGGACGATCCGGCGCTCGTGAAATGCCCTTGATGAAAGACGAGCGCATGTCCTCGCGCGCGCTCCACGGTCACGACTTCGCCGACGAACACGACGTGATCGCCTGCGGGATGTCGCGCGTGATGGCGGCATTCGAGCCACGCGACGCAGCCGTCGATCAACGGCGCGTCCGACCAACCGAGCCGATGGGCGACGCCGGCAAAACGATCGGCATGCGGACGCGAAAAGCGCCGCGCGAGATCGGTCTGTTCCGCTGAGAGGACGTTGACGGCGTAGCGTTCGGCCATCTCGAACGTTTCGAGACTGGCCGAACGTCTCGCAATCGTCCAGAGGATCAACGGAGGGTCAAGAGACACCGAATTGAACGAGTTCGCGGTGAACCCAACGTAGCGCCCGTTCGGCGCGCGCGTGCAAACGATGGTGACGCCCGTCGCGAACTGCGCGAGCGCGTCGCGAAACTGGCGTTGATCGAATGCCGGACGATCGTCGCCGGCGGCACGGCTGTGAGAGGGCATGGATCGCGGGATCTTGGCGGGCGGCCGATGGTAGGGGGTGGGATTGGCGCTGTCAAAGCAATGCCGCGGGCATGCTGGCGGGCTCTTGCTACACTTCCATCTCTGTCAACCAGCGGAATGACGTCAGCCTCATGACGGCGCCACTCAAGCGATTGATTGAATCCCGATACGGCGGGCGCGGGCTTCCAGTCGCATTGGTCCTTCCGGATGGCGGTCGAATCGCGCTGTCGCCGACGCCGGAAGTTGACGTCATCGCACGGTCGTGGAGGGGGGTCAAGGCCTTGGCCGCCCCCGCGCTGGGGACATTGGCGCGCGCGTACGTCCATCAGGACATCGATTTCACCGGCAGCGCCAAACGGGCGCTTGCCGTCGCCGAGTCGATGGTCGGCACGATTGCGGAAGGCGGCCATTCGCTGCGCGCGGGCATTCGCGGCATCTGGCATCGGCACCGCGGAAACCGCGCGAACATCCAGCATCACTACGACGTGTCGAACGCGTTCTACCGCCTGTGGCTTGACGCGCGCATGGTGTATTCGTGCGCTTATTTCCGCACCGAGAACGACACGCTCGAGCAGGCGCAGGAGCACAAGCTCGACCACATCTGCCGCAAGCTTCGCTTGGCACCCGGCGAGCGCTTTCTGGACATCGGCTGCGGTTGGGGTGGCTTGATCTTCTGGGCCGCCCAACATTACGGCGTCGAGGCGACCGGTATCACTCTTTCCCGCAACCAGCACGACTTTGTAACCTCCGAGATCGCCGCGCGGGGACTGCAGAGCCGCGTGCGAGTGGAGCTCCGTGACTATCTCGATCTGCCCGAGGACGTCCGCTACGACAAGATCGCGAGCGTGGGGATGTTCGAACACGTGGGCATTCGCAACTTCGGCCGCTACTTCGGCAAGATCTACCGGCTTCTCGAGCCGGGCGGGTTCGTGCTGAACCACGGCATCACGCATAACTGGTTTGGCCCGACGAATTTCGGTAGCGGCATCGGCGACTTCGTCGAGGAATATGTGTTTCCGGGGGGCGAATTGGCGCATGTGGCACGTGTGATCAGCGGCCTCGCGGACAGCGGACTGGAGTTGGTCGATGCCGAAGCGTTGCGCGAGCATTATGCGAAGACGCTTTGGAACTGGGTCGAGCGGCTGGAACGCAACGCCGATGCCGCGCGCGCCGAAGTCGGCGAGGAGAAATTCCGGGTGTGGCGGATTTACATGGCCGGGTCCGCGCATGCGTTCGATCGCGGCTGGCTGTCGCTCTGGCAGCTTCTTGCCGGCAAACCGCTTACCGACGGGCGGCTGCCGCATCCGTTGACGCGCGATTTCATCTACAAGAATTGATCGGGCAAACGGAATCGTGCCGCGGCTGAACGTTCCAAATCAGTGACGGGTTGCAACGCCCGCGTGTGCGCCGCATATTGTGGAATGCACGCATCTTTAGCGTGCCCCGAAGGAGATTTCCCACATGACCGCAACGACTACCGCTTCCGCGCTCGAATTCCCTTGCGCTTTCCCGATCAAGATCATGGGACGCACACAGGCGGGGTTCGCGCAAGCGGTGTTGGCCGTCGTGCAGAAGCATGCGCCGGACTTCGACGCGGCGTCGCTCGAAATGCGCGCTTCGAAAGCCGGCAACTGGCTTTCGGTGACCGCCACGGTGAATGCCACGTCGCGCGAGCAGCTTGACGATCTTTACCGCGAGCTCGTTGCGCATCCGATGGTCAAAGTCGTGCTGTGAAAGACGCGCCTAGGCGCATGGACCGTGTCGGCGGCGTCGTCGTTCGCCGTCTCGGTCCGTCCGACTACGTCGCGACGTGGCGCGCAATGCAGGACTTCACGTCAGCGCGCGACGCGACAACGCAGGATGAGATCTGGCTGACCGAACATCCACAGGTTTACACGTTGGGTCTTGCCGGACGCCGCGAACATCTGCTGCGCGACAACGGCATCGCGGTGATCAAATCCGATCGCGGTGGTCAGGTGACCTATCACGGCCCCGGACAGCTCGTTCTTTACACACTCTTTGACCTGAAACGGCTGCGGCTCGGGATTCGCGACATGGTCCGATCGCTCGAAGCGGCGGTGATAGACTGGCTCGAGTCGCACGCGGTCGCTGCTTATGGCAAAGTCGCGGCACCGGGCGTTTATCTGATGCGCAATGGCGTCGAGTCGAAAATCGCTGCCCTGGGACTCAAGGTGCGCAACGGTTGCACGTACCATGGGCTCGCGGTCAACATCGCGATGGATCTCGCGCCGTTCTCGGACATCGACCCCTGCGGCTATCCCGGGCTCGCCGTGACGCAGGTTTGCGACGTCGGAGTCCCATGCACGGTTGAAGCAGCCGGCGATGAGCTGGCGCCGATCGTCGCGCTCCGCTTGGGTCGCGCTTGACGATGGAAACATTCGATCCGCCCGTTCCTTCCAATAGCGCTGGCGTCAAGCACAAGGGCGACGCGAAGACGGCGCGCGTGTTCGCCAGATTCGCGATCAAGGTGGTCGCGACGGAACCGCTCAAGAAGCCACACTGGATACGCGTGCGCGCGCCGTCGTCGCCGCGCTTCTACGAGATCAAGAAGATCCTGCGCGAGCGCAACCTGCACACGGTGTGCGAAGAAGCATCGTGTCCGAACATCGGCGAGTGCTTCGGCAAGGGTACGGCGACGTTCATGATCATGGGCGACATCTGCACGCGCCGTTGTCCATTTTGCGATGTGGGACACGGCCGCCCGCTGCCGTTGGACGCTGAAGAGCCGGAGAACCTTGCGCGGACGATCGCTGCGCTCAAGCTCAAATACGTCGTGATCACCAGCGTGGATCGCGACGATCTTCGCGACGGCGGCGCCGGTCACTTCGTCGATTGCATTCGGGCGGTTCGCGAAGAGTCGCCGATGACGCAGATCGAAGTCCTCGTGCCGGATTTTCGCGGACGATTGGAGCGCGCGCTCGCGATTCTCGACCAAGCCCCGCCCGACGTGATGAACCACAATCTCGAGACGGTGCCGCGTCTCTACAAACAAGCGCGTCCGGGCTCCGATTACGCTCATTCCCTTTTGTTGTTGCAATCGTTCAAGCGTCGGCATCCCGACATCCCGACCAAGTCGGGCCTGATGGTCGGCTTGGGCGAGACCGACGAAGAGATTCTCGCGACGTTGCGCGACTTGCGCGCGCACAACGTCGACATGCTGACGATTGGGCAGTACTTGCAGCCGACGAAGGCGCATTTACCCGTCGTGCGTTATGTGCACCCCGACACGTTCGGGATGTTCGAGCGCGAAGCGTACGCGCTGGGGTTCAGGCATGCCGCGGTCGGCGCGCTGGTGCGCTCGTCGTATCACGCCGACCGCCAGGCCGAGGACGTGCTTGCTGCGTCCGTCTGATCGGATCGCTTTTTAGGCGATGGGATTGGCCGAGCTGTCATCCGGAGCGCAGCGAAGGACCTGCTTTCCGTCCTGAACGTTGCGCTAACAGCAGGTCCCTCGCGTCGCTCGGGATGACAAATAGGGTATTGCGCGCCGCCGGCGTTGCGTGTATAAATGAGAACGATTCGCATTACCCTTAGTATTATGCCCACGAGCAACCGCCGTGGCGATCTGGCGCGGAGGACGGTGTGCTGCAGATTCTGATCATCACGATGCGCGAAGGAATCGAGGCATTCCTCATCGTCGCGATCACCGCGGGCATCCTGCGGCAAACGGGACGGGCGGCGCTGCTCCCCGCACTCTATTGGGGTACGGGCGTCGCCATCGGCGTCAGCTTCGTCGCGAGCTGGTTTTTCGCGCAAGCCGAAAACAAGCCGCTGTGGGAAGGCTTCCTCGCCGCCGCGGCCGCCGTCATGGTCGTGACGATGACGGTCTACATGTGGCGCACCGCGCGCACGATGCGCAAATCGATCGGCGCCCGCATCGACCTCGCAACCAAGGATAAGGTCACGGCCGCAGCGTGGTGGGGTGTGTTCGTCTTCGTGCTGCTGATGATCGTACGTGAGGGCATGGAGACCGCCTTGTTGCTGTCGACGTTGCTGCTGCAGCAAGGCGAACGCATTTTGCTCGTCGGAGCACTGATCGGCGTCGCATGCGCTGCGTTGCTTGCCTGGGCCTGGACACGCTATGGCCGTCGCATCAACCTCGCACGGTTTTTTCAGGTGACCGCGATATTCCTGTTGATCTTTTCGCTGCAGCTCGTGATCTACACGTTGCACGAATTTTTCGAAGCCGGCGTGGTGCCGTTTGTCGACAATGAGTTCTGGCATGTCGCAACCGAGCCGTACGGTCCGGAGGGCGTCTACGGACAATGGCTTACGTACCTGATGGTCCTTATTCCCGCTGCATGGCTTTCCATCGCCTGGCTCAAGGATCGCATCGTCACGCCGTCAACGGCGCATTGATCACAGCAACGAGTCGCCCATGTATATCTGCCTTTGCAACGCCATCACCGATCGCGACATCGTCAAGGCCGCCGAGCAAGGCGCACGCTCTTCCGAAGACCTCGCGCATGACCTTGGCGTCGGCCTCGGTTGCGGCCGCTGCACATCGTGCGCAAAATCCCTGTTGGCCGAAACGCTCGCGCGGCTCACCTGTGCGCCGTCCGAGGCCGTGTCGTCGAGCTGACGACGTATAGTTGGTCCAACAGGGGGAAGATCCGATGAAGGGCGACGCCAACGTTGTCGCGCGGTTGAATGCTGTATTGATGAACGAGCTGACGGCGATCAACCAGTATTTTCTGCACGCGAAGATGTTCGACCACTGGGGATTCGAGCGTCTGGCGCAGTATGAGCGCAAGGAATCCGTCGACGAGATGCGCCATGCGGAAAGCTTGATGGAGCGCATCCTCTTTCTCGAGGGTCTTCCCAACCTTCAGGATCTGCACAAGCTGCTCGTCGGCGAGACGGTGCAGGAGGCGCTCGATTGCGACTTGAAGCTCGAGCTTGCCGCGCATCCATTGTTGAAAGATGCGATCGCCGACTGCGAGCGCTGCGGCGACTACGTGAGCCGCGATCTCTTCCGGCGCATCCTCGATGCGGAGGAGGGGCATATCGATTGGCTCGAGAAGCAGCTGGAGTTGATTGACAAGGTCGGTATCGAAAACTACCAACAATCGCAAATGAAAGAGCACGCGTAGGTCATGGTGGCGCGCATCGAACAGGACGAGGCCGCGACGGACATTCACGCCGAACGAGCAAAGCATCTTGCGAATGCGCCAATTGCCTCGCCTCGCGTCGTGACGAGCGATACGCTGTTACGCGGAGATTCGCAGCTCGCGATCTTGCACGAGCGTACCGTTTATTTTCTGCGCAGAACGCGTTTCGGGAAATTGATTCTGACGAAGTAAGCGTTAATCATCGCGGGCCTTACGCCCGCATCAGCCAGCCGACGAGGCGCGCAAACTCGCGCCGTCTTTCGTCCGCCAGCCATCCGTTCAACCGGTCGCCTGCTTCATGGCGCCCGACGGCATGGCAAGGACGAAGATGGATCGACTCCGACTTTTTGTCTACGGCGCGCTCTGCGTCGTGTTCTTGTCGCGCTGTCCGGCGATTGCCGGCGAAGGTCAATCGGACCGTCCGACGGCGATCAGCGTCGGCGCGCGAATCTTCGCAGACCCCGGTCTTTCCGCTTCGGGTGATCTCGCCTGCGCAACGTGCCACGACCCGGCGAACGCCCACGCGCAAAGCAACGATCTCCCCGTGCAACTGGGCGGTGCGAACCGCGGCGTACCGGGCTTTCGCGCAGTGCCTTCCCTTCGCTATGTGAGCCTCACCCCGAAGTTTGCCTTCGACGACAAAGGAACGCCGATCGGCGGCTTCAATCGCGACGGACGCGCGAGCGACCTGATGACGCAGGCGATTCGGCCGCTCTTCGCCGCGCACGAAATGGCCAACGAGAGCATCGCTGCGCTCGTCGCGCGGCTCGCAGCCGCGCCTTACGCCGAGGAATTCCGCGCGGTGTTCGGCCAGCGCATCTTTGAAGATGACGACGCGGCGCTCCGCGCGTTGCTATTCGCGCTGTCGCAATACGAAAAATTCGATCCCGATTTCCAGCCGTTCGATTCCAAATACGATCAATTCCTGCGCGGCAGCGTCCGGCTCGCGCCGGCGGAGCTACGCGGGCTCGCATTGTTCAATCGCGCGGACAAAGGAAATTGTGCGGCGTGCCATCCAAGCGGCCGTGGTCCGAATGGCGAATTGCCGCTCTTCACCGATTTCACTTACGACAATCTCGGCGTTCCCCGCAATCCGCGCATCCCGGCGACGCAAGAATCGGGGTATTTCGACCTCGGCCTGTGCGGCCCCATCGATCTCGCTAATCAACGCGATCTCTGCGGCGCGTTCAAGGTGCCGACGCTGCGTAACGTCGCGACACGGCGCGTGTTCTTCCATAACGGCCGCTTCACCACATTGCGCGATGCGCTCAAGTTTTATGTCCGGCGCGACACCGACCCCGCGGCGTTCTATCCGCTGGCGGCTGATGGGACCGTGCAGAAGTTCGACGATCTGCCATCGGAGCTCGCCGCCAACGTAAACACTGCCGAAGTGCCATACGACCGCAAACCGGGCGAGACACCGCGCTTGTCCGAAGCCGAGATCGCCGATCTCGAGGCGTTTCTGAACACCCTCACCGACGGGTACCGGTTGCCGTCAAACCTACGGAAATAAAAAGAAAGAGAACGCCATGCATCCAGTCCGCACTATTCAACGACCGCGCTTCGCTCGCTCATCGCTCACGCTCGCGTTGCTTTGCGCCGTATCGGCCGTCACGCCCACAGCGCACGCCGACGAGGCGCAATTACGCGCCGAAATCGCCGAGCTGCGCGCGCAAATAGCCGAAATGAAGGCGCAGATGAAGACGCTGCTCGAGCAGGGCAAGGCGCCCGCAATCGCGCCGGTCCCCCCGGCCGTCGCGGGGACAGCCGCACCTGCCGCCGCAGCCGCCGCCCCGCCCAACGCCGAGCTCGCCGCGCGCGTCGACAAGCTCGAGGAGAAGGCCGTCGCGGACCGGCTGCGTTTCGGCGATACGACGATCACGAGCTACGGCGAGATTGCCTATTCGCGGCCGACCAACGACGTCAACGCGACGAGCGCCGACCTCGTGCGCGCGGTGATTGGGTTCAACCACAATTTCGACGTCAGGACCCGCGCAGTCGGCGAATTCGAATGGGAGCA
>DASXSP010000048.1:0-6155 GCA_036505865.1 Casimicrobiaceae bacterium | reverse complement strand
GAACGCGTGCTTCGGCCCTACGCGAAACCCGCACGATCTGGAGCGCACCCCGGGAGGTTCGTCGGGAGGCTGCGCCGCCGCTGTCGCCGCCGGGCTGGTGCCGCTTGCAATCGGCAGTGACGCGCTCGGTTCCATCCGACTCCCCGCGTCGCTGTGCGGCGTGTTCGGCCTGCGTCCGACGCGAGGCGTCATCGGCGCGGAAGGCGTACTCGGCGCCAACGGGAGCATTAGCACGCTGGGCCCGCTGGCGCGAAGCAGCGGTGATATCGGGCTGTGCCTCCGCGCGTGGCAGATCAGAGGCTCGGCGAATCCATCCGCCGCGCGCGACCGGCCGATTCGACTCGCTACGGCGGGTGGATATTTCCGCGAATGCCTGGACGCGGATGCATCCGAAGCGGTAGAGCGGGTGAAAGAGGCTCTTGGCATCGCGCGCGAAATCGAATTTCCGGAGCCGCGACGCGCACGGGCTGCGGCGACACTCGTCAATGCGACCGAAAGCGCGCAGGGCAAGCTTGATGCGATGCGCACGCGCTTGAGTGATTTCGATCCGGCAACACGCGATCGCTTTCTCGCACACGCGCTCCTACCCGCGCAGTGGTATCTGCAGGCACAACATTTTCGGCGTTGGCACATCGCGCAGGTGCTGCGCATGTTCGACGAGATCGACGTGATGGTGGTTCCCGCCACGCCTTGCACTGCGCCACTGATAGGCACGCCGGCATTGAATATTGCTGGGTCCGAGATTCCGACCGGGCCGGCTCTCGGCTGGTTTACGCAGCCGCTCGCCGGAACGGATTGTCCGGCCCTGACGGTACCGATAGCGCGCTCGGGTCGATTGCCGATCGGCGTGCAACTTTTCGGGCCGCCCTACGCCGAGGTTCTTTTGCTTGGTGTCGCCTCGCGATTGGAAGCACAGGGTGTCGTTCGGGCAGCAATCGCAAGCACTGAAATTTCATAGCGCGAACTCGCAACCGTTAGAGCGTTTCGTTGCGAGTTGAGCAAGGCAAGGAAACACCATCTGTCTGCTGGGCTTTGCGGCAGGCGTCCTTACCTTCGTTCCGGCGATCGTTCGGAATCTCGATGATCTGCTGTCGTGGTGTGCGAATCGTCCGATCAGCACTGGATGAGCTTCGGCGAGGCGCACAATCCTGCCTATCTCGGCGAAGGCGTCATGGCGCGCGAGACGGTCGGCGCGCGTCCTCTTGACGCGAATCTCATCATTCAGCGGCGCGCATTGCTGGAGCTCGCTCGCCATCCGGGAGCGGTCATCAACGTCGGCATCGGAATTCCCGCGGCGCTGCCGGCGCTCGCGCGCGAGCAGCATCATGACGACTTCACATTAACGATCGAATCCGGTGTGGTGGGCGGCACGGCCGCTGAAGAGCTATCGTTCGGCGCCGCCAGTCACCCGGCCGCGGTAATCGAGCAGGCGGCGATGTTCGACTTCTACAGCGGCGGCGGTATCGATCTTAGTTTTCTCGGCATGCTGCAATTCGACTGCGCTGGAAACGTGAATGTAGGTCGTCTGCAGCATCAGATTTTCGGCGTCGGCGGCTTCATCGACATTGCGCAAAACGCGAAAGCCGTCTGCTTTCTCGGAACCTTCTCCGCGGGCGGATTGCAAGTGGAAGTTGGGCACGGCACATTGCGTATTGCACAGGAGGGCCGCGTTCGCAAGTTGGTCCCGCGCGTGGATCAAGTCGCCTTCAACGGCGAGCTAAGCATCGGCCGTCGCCAGCGCGTTCTTTACATCACCGAACGAGCGGTGTTTGAGCTCGGAACGGGCGGTCTTGTGCTGCGCGAAATCGCGCCGGGTGTCGATATGCAGCGCGATATTCTCGATTTGCTGCCGCCCGGCGTATCGGTAGCGCAGGACCGATCGGCGATGGCTGCCAACATTTTCGACGATTCGTTTCTACTGAGTTCTATCGAATAACCGATGCACACGTTTCGTGACGGCGTTTTCATCGTCACCGGCTCCGGTACAGGAATCGGTGCGGCCTGTGCGCGCGTGCTCGCAGGCGGCGGCGGTCGCGTCGTCATCAACTACAACCACAGCGAGGCGGAAGCGCGACGCGTGGAAGCGGAGTGCCAGTCTCTTGGAGCGGAGACACTGCTCATGCAGGCAGATGTATCCGACGATGCAGGATGTCGTGAAATCGTGCGTCGCACACTCGATCGATGGGACAGAATCGACGGATTGGTCAACAACGCCGCCACTACCAAACGAGCCGACCCGTTCGATCTCGAGGCGTTGTCGCTGCAGGATTTTCTCGACGTTTACCGTGTCAACGTCGGCGCCGCCTACCAAATGGCGCGCGCAGTCGCACCAGTGATGAAGCGTCAGGGCGCCGGCGCGATCGTGAACGTCTCGTCCAATGTCGCCATGACGGGCGGCGGTAGCTCTCTCGCTTACACGGCGTCTAAAGGAGGCCTCAACGCACTGACACTTGCGCTAGCCCGCGTGCTTGGCCCTGAGATCCGAGTCAACGCGGTTTGCCCGGGCATCGTCAACACGCGTTGGATGCCGCGGAGTGTCGGCGACGACCAATTCGACGCGTTGAAGCGTCGGTTCGAGAGCGCCTCACCGATGGGAAGAATTGCAGAGCCGGACGATGTAGCGGATGCCGTGGTCTGGCTGCTCACCGGAACGACGTACTGTACCGGGGAGCTCGTTTGTATCGACGGCGGGATCAGGTTGTCAGGCGGGCAACGCCCAAAGGCGCAGAAGCCGTAACACCTTCGTTCCAATAGAGTGGATCGAGCAAAAGTAAAGCGCGACACCCGCCAATTTAACGGTCGTTCGACACGCCGCGAAACGCGCGCTGCCGGAACGCAGACTCGCAACCGTTTAAGCGTAACGTTGCGAGTTTCGACGCTGCCAAAGCGTGTTCGTAATTCCGGGTCTCCGGCTATCAGTGACCGTACGCGAGTCGATTATTGAATCACTTCGTCGGCGCGCAGCAGCGGCGATTGCGGGACAGTAATTCCGAGTGCCTTCGCGGTCTGCAGATTGATGCCTAGCTCAAATTGAGTTGGCTGCTCGATCGGGAGATCCGCGGGTTTCGCGCCGCGAAGGATCTTGTCGATGAAGGCAGCGCCGCGCCGGCGTAGCTCTGTCAAACTCGCCCCATACGAAATCAACGCGCCAGCCTCCAGCAAGATTTTTCCTCCCACGATGATGGGCAACCCATGCTTCAGCGCGGCGCGCATGAGTTCGATCCGATTGTCATAGAACATGTTGTCGCCAGCCACAACCAGCGCCTGCGCTCGGCGGCGAACCATCTCCGCGAGCGCATTCTCCAGTTCGCTGGCCGCGGCCACTTCGACGAATATCGGGTGCATGCCGAGTGACCGGCACGCCTGTTCAAGCTCCTTGCGCACAGTACGATGATAGGGGTTGGTCGAATTCTCCAGCACGCCGATGCGTTGCAAGCCGGGCAACAGCTCGCGCAGCATCGCGATACCCTTCGTTGAGACCTCTGGGCCAATCATCGCGTAGCCAGTGATGTTGCCGCCCGGCCGGCCAAGACTCGCGACGAGCCCCGAACGGATTGGATCGCCCGCCGACCGAATTACGATCGGTATGTTGTTCGTAGCACTCTTAGCTGCAAGCGTAGCGTCTGTACCTTCCGTAACGATGAGTTCCACCCTCAGACGAACGAGCTCCTCCGCCAAGGGTCGGAAGAGCTCGGCTCGATCTGCGTAGCGTCGCTCAACGATCAAATTTCGACCCTCAATCCAACCGAGTTCCCTCAACGGAGCGTATTGCTCTTCGAGAAGGGCGGGAGTTGCCGGCGCACCGGACGCGAGGAAGCCGATGCGGCGGACCGTTGTCCCGGTCTGGGCTCTCCCGATGAGCGGCGCGGCGGCAACACCGTAGGCCACCGTACCGATGAACCTCCGCCGATCGATCATTGAATCGCCTCATGCGGGCGCAGCCGCAGCGCTTGCAGGATCGTCAGACTCCGCGCAAATACGAGTTCCGCAACACTCGTTCTCTCTTGGAGCGCATCTTGGGAGGACACAAAGCGACGCTATGCTGGTGCATTCAGAGGGTCAAGGAAGCGAGGATTTCATCCGCGATCGCGGTGGTGATCCGCACTCGCCGGCATTGTCTGCATATTCGGTATCGCTATCGTCGCGTCACGGTTCTTTCCGAGGTCCCAGGCCGCGCGCTGAAGAGCAAACTGGCGGTCCTTCCCCGGCGGAACTCGCAACACTTGTCGCGCAAGAGGCGTTCGCGTGACAAAGTTACCGCGAAACTGTCGAAGGCAGCATATTTGCGCTTGTCACATCGTTGCTTTTGTTTCCAACTGAACTTATGTTGTCGGAAGCCGCTCGATCCGCTTGCATACGCGCGCTCTCGCTAACGATCGCCAAGGAGATGGGTATACGATTGGCAACCTTCATTTCGCCATGCGCTTGAAGTTTCGAGCATCATGATTACGTGGTTGCGCCTCGACAGTCCGTTTCCCCCGTTGGAATCGGCGCTCGACGATCCCAACGGGCTCCTCGCTGCCGGCGGGGACTTATCACCCGACCGCATATTGGCGGCGTATCGGCGCGGCATTTTTCCCTGGTTCGGCGCGGGCCAGCCAATTCTGTGGTGGAGCCCGGATCCGCGGATGGTGCTGTATTGCGGCGAGTTCCGTGTTTCGCGTTCGCTGCGCAAGCGGATCAAGCGACGCGATTTCGACGTGCGAATCGACACGGCGTTTGGCGACGTCATCGAAAATTGCGCAACAACGCTGCGCACCGGTCAATCAGGCACGTGGATCACGTCGGCAGTCATCGACGCCTACAGCAAGCTGCACGACGCGGGTTTCGCGCACTCAGTGGAGGCATGGCGCGACGGCGAACTCGTAGGCGGTCTCTACGGCATCGCTCTTGACCGCGTCTTCTTCGGCGAATCGATGTTCACGCACGAAACGGATGCCTCGAAGGTCGCGCTCGCCGGCTTGGTCACGACGCTGACCCGTCTCGGCGTTCCGCTGATCGATTGCCAGCAGGAGACGACACACTTGGCGTCGTTTGGCGCGCGGCCTATCTCGCGACGCGTGTTTGCGGCCCATTTGTCAGAGTTGATACACTCGACCGCAGCCCCCGCTGCATGGCCTAGCGGTCCGCTGACGGAATCATGAGTAAGCTGAACGACCTCCCACTCGCGTCGCTTCAGTTCTATGCGACGGCGCCGTATCCATGCAGTTATCTTCCCGAAAGGGCCGCTCGCTCCCAGGTAGCGACCCCGAGCCATCTCATCGATACCCGCGTCTACAGCGAGCTCGTGCGTCTGGGCTTTCGGCGCAGCGGCGCCTTTACCTATCGTCCGTACTGCGACCATTGCCGTGCGTGTGTGCCAGTGCGCGTTCCGGTCCAGCGATTCGAGCCGAGCCGGAGTCAACGGCGCGCGGCGCGAGTTCACGGCAAATTGACCGCTGTTCGCCGCGAGTTAACGTACGATAGCCAGCATTACGCGCTTTATCTGCGGTACCAGCGCTATCGTCATCCAGGCGGTGGCATGGACCAGGATAGCCGCGAACAATATCAACATTTTTTGCTGCACAGCAACGTTGCGACGCAACTGTTTGAATTCCGCGAGGACGGCGTCCTACGCATGGTGAGCCTCGTTGATCGCCTGGTCGATGGGCTCTCTTCGGTCTACACGTTCTTCGAGCCGGATGTGCCGGGCGCTAGCTTTGGAACGTACAACATCCTCTGGCAGATCGAAACCTGTCGATCGCAGGGCTTGCCCTATCTCTATCTTGGCTACTGGATCGCTGAAAGCAAAAAGATGGCGTACAAGGCTACGTTTAGGCCGGCTGAGGGGCTCGTCGACGGCGCGTGGCGAACGTTATGAAGCATCGCAGCGACTGTTTTATGCAAGCGCCGTTCAATCCCTTGATTAATAGGCAGTTAAAGTTTTGTTTGCCACAAAACGGATGATTGTGTAATTTATTCTCCGGCTGCTGCCCATAGATTGGACTATTACATGACCGCGACTGCAGAAACTCATGCTTTACCAGAGTTTAGTTTCTCTCAACTGCAATTTCGGTTCGATCGAGAATACGGAGTGTATTGGGCGTTTATGAATGCTCGCCCGCGGCCGTGTTTCAGTGTTCAGCTTTTATCTGAATTGCGTTTGTATCTCGATG
>DASXSP010000047.1:0-47721 GCA_036505865.1 Casimicrobiaceae bacterium | reverse complement strand
CCTATGGCAGACACTTTGGCGAAAGTGGAGTCTGACCATATGTAACGTGGTGTAATCGCCAGCGGAAAGCGCAACGCGAAGCTGCCCGCGTCGTAGTGCAGCGTTTGCTGATATTCGATGGCGACGACGATTTCTTCGGCGGGGCCGATGTGCGCCACGTTCGTCGTGAAGAGGTTAGGGCGCTCCTGTTCGACGAGCGTCGCCTTTTTGCCCTCGGATTTTGCGGCGTCGTAGGTGCGCTTCGCGTCCTGCCGCTCCTTGATCTGACCTTCGATGACCCGTTCGCCGATCTGCATGCTCAAGTGATCGACCGCGGCGTTTTCCGGCAGCGGAAATACGTAGACGCCTTCGCGCCAGTCGGCCGTGGGATTGACGAAGCGCTGGATGACGCGCGCACGCGCCGTCATGCCAGCGATGTCGATGTGAACGTCGGTGAAAACGAGCGGCGCGGTCACTTTCGATTCGCCGTCGCGCAAGAGCAGCGTGCCTTGCTCGAAATTTGCCCGTGACGGCGCCGCGTGGGCCTGCGTCGCGACGATGAAAACCGCGAGGGCCAGCACGAAGCTGACGAACGCGCCTGTTGCGACGCTTTCCAGCAACAACCGGCCGAGAGTGCGCCATTCGGTGTGTATGTCCACGCGACCGTTATCGATTTTTTGCCCGCCGCTCATTGCCGCCATCTCCGTTCGGTCCTCGACGTGCGTCGAAACGACCCGGTTCAAGCCGGCGGTTTTGCTGCTCCGGAGCGGCGGCCGCCGGCGACGCCTCGCTCCGTTTGCCATCAAGCGCCCCGATTGGGGCGGCGATCAGCGCGGAACGGGTGAAAGCGGCGATGAATAATGGCAATCCGCAGGCACAGCAAACCGCAGCGCGGCGCTGCGGTATAGTCGCCATCGCATTTCAAGCGCAACGCACGTGAGCCGCCGCATTGCCCTCGTCGAAGATGAGCCCGCGCTACGCGACAACGTCGCCGACGCGCTCCGCCGCCATGGTTACGATGTCGCGACGTACGGCGGGCGCTCCGACGCGCTGACCGCCTTTCGCGGACGGCTTCCCGATCTGGCGCTGATCGACATCGGACTCGCCGACGACGTCGACGGCGGTTTCGCGCTGTGCCGCGAATTGCGTGCGATGTCCGCGACGCTGCCGATCATCTTCTTGTCCGCGCGCGATTCGGACTTCGACATCGTGGCGGGATTGCGCTTGGGCGCTGACGATTACCTGACAAAGGACGTGAGCTTGCCGCACCTCGCAGCCCGGATATCGGCGCTCTTCCGGCGCAGTGATTTGCTGCAGGCGCCGCCGTCAAGCGAGGACGTGCTCCAGCGCGGATCGCTGCGGCTCGACGTCAAGCGCTTCACGACGGACTGGAGCGGTAAGCGCGTCGATCTGACGCTCACCGAATTCTGGATGGTGCACGCGCTCGCGCGATTTCCGGGGCACGTGAAAGACCGCGACAGTCTCATGCGCGATGCAAGCATTGTCGTCGACGACAGCACGATCACGTCGCACGTCAAGCGCATCCGGCGCAAGTTTCAAGCAATCGATCCCGCGTTCGATCGCATCGATACCGTCTATGGCATCGGCTATCGGTGGCAAGCGGACGCGGATTAGCGTTAACAGGCCCTAGGATGCGAATCGCACTCGGCATTCGCGCACAGCTTCTACTCGTGCTGACGGTATTTCTCGTGCTGCCGTGGCTTGGCTATGAATATGTGCGCGAGCTCGAGCGTTTTCTGCGCGAAGCACAGGAGCGCACGCTTGCCGGCACGGCGCAGGCGGTGGCCACCGCGCTGCACGACCGGCCACGGCTGTTCTCGACGCCGGCCGATCCGATCGCTTCGTTCGCGCACGATCGCGCGCAGGAAACCGGCGAAGGTCCGTTGCCGCCGTCGGCGTCGCCGGAGATTGCACAAATCGTGCAAGGCTTGTCGCGGACGACCGCGCGCATCTGGGTCATCGATCGCAACGGTGTCGTCCTTGCACGTGCCGGATCGCTCAAGCGGCCGAGCGCCGAGAGTGAAGATGCGGACGCGAAAACGGCCGGGCGCTTTGCGAACGTTGTGCAATCGCTGACGCATCCGCTCTACCAGCGCGTTTTGAAGCAACCGACCGACGAATTTCACGACGATGCAATTACCGAAGGATCGCCGCGCGGACGCGACGTCGAGGGCGCATTGTCGGGCATTCTCGCTACGGAGCGACGGGGAACGTCGGACGGGCGCGCCGTCATCGTCTCGGCCGCGCATCCGATCTGGTTGGGCGATCAGGTTCGCGGCGCGGTGATCGTCGAGGAGACCGGCAACCGCGTGCTGGCCGAACGCAATCGCGCATTCGAGCGGCTGTTCAACATTGTCTTGGCCGTGCTCCTCGTCGGTTCCGTTGCGTTGACGCTTTTCGCGTCGCGGCTATCTGCACGAATTCGGCATCTACGCGACGACGCGGAACGGGCGATCGACGCGCAAGGACGCGCGCGCGGTAGTCTTTCGAGCTCCGACGCCGGCGACGAGATTGGCGATCTGTCGCGGAGCTTCGCCAACGTGCTGGCACGTCTTAGCGATTACGCGAGTTACCAGGAAAAGATGGCGAGCCGGCTGTCGCACGAGCTGCGCACCCCAGTCGCCGTCGTTCGGAGCTCGCTCGAAAATCTCAAAGCGCAGGTACTGCCGGATGACTCGCGCGTCTATATCGAGCGCGCGCAGGGGGGATTGGACCGTCTGACGACGATACTCGCGCGAATGACCGAAGCGACGCGTCTCGAGCAGGCGCTCAAGGATTCGGCCTGCGAACGCTTCGACGCGGCTAAAGTGCTCGTGGGATGCGTCGATGGCTATCGCCTTGCGTATCCGGACGCGAGCATTGCATTGACGTTGGCGGACGGCGAAGTGCCGTTGAACGGCGCGCCCGAGCTCTTCGCGCAGATGCTCGACAAGCTCGTGGCAAACGCGGTCGAGTTTGCAACGGATGGCGCGATCCAAATTGAGCTTAATCGCGATGAACAGGTCGCGCGCCTCATCGTATCCAACGCAGGGCCGTTGTTGCCTCCCGAAATCGCGGATCGGTTGTTCGACTCGATGGTGTCGATGCGTTCCGAACGGGCACCGACTTCACTGCGAGAACCGCATCTCGGGCTCGGGCTCTACATCGTGCGGCTTGTCGCAGAATTTCACGGCGGCGGCACGCACGCGGCGAATCGTGCCGATGCATCCGGCGTCGACGTGACGGTCACGGTGCCGATCGCAGAATAGAACGGTTCTAATGCGGGCGCTGCTTTGTGACGGGCTTCATCCCAAGCTCGCCGGCGAGAA
Organism: Casimicrobiaceae bacterium; assembly: GCA_036505865.1. Taxonomy (GTDB): domain Bacteria; phylum Pseudomonadota; class Gammaproteobacteria; order Burkholderiales; family Casimicrobiaceae; genus VBCG01. Next base: position 44,413 of record DASXSP010000047.1, on the reverse strand, counting down.
ATGCGTAGACGTCGGCTTGCTCCTCGATCCGCGTTGCGAGCGCTGTGCCGACTCCATGGCCCGCCGTCGCTTCGGTGCGAAGCAGAATACGTCGCGGCGATGAAGTCGCGGCTTGCAGACGCGCCGCCATTTTGCGCGATTCGGAGGGCGCTACGCGACCGTCGTTATCGCCCGCGGTCAGCAGCACCGCGGGATAGGCAACGCCATCCTTGACATTGTTGTACGGCGAATACGCATACAGCGCACGAAACTCGTCGGGATTCTTCACAGAACCGAATTCGGTGACGTTGAACGCGCCGTTCGGCTGCTCTTCCCAGTGCAACGCGTCGTAAATGCCGACCGCGCTTACCACTGCGCGCACGAGCTCCGGATGCTGTGTCAGCGTCGCGCCCATCAGCAGACCGCCATTGCTTCCGCCCATGATCGCAAGCTTGTCGGGGCGCGTGTACTTGCGATCGATCAGGAACTGCGCGCACGCCGCGAAGTCATCGAATACGTTCTGCTTCTTGGTCAAGTTGCCCGCGAGGTGCCATGGCTCGCCGAATTCGCCGCCGCCGCGGATGTTCGCGACCGCGTAGACGCCGCCCCAGTCGAGCCATAAGCGGCGCAACGGCGAGAAATACGGTTCCATGCTGGTACCGTAACCGCCATAGCCGTAAAGCAGCACCGGATGCGTGCCATCGAGTGCGATGCCTTTGCGATGGACGATGTTGATCGGCACGCGCGTGCCGTCTTTCGATACGGCGAAATCGCGGACGACGACCGCATCGTCCATGTCGAAATCGTAATGGCCGTCGAGTTGCGTGCGAACGAGGCGATTGCGCCGCGCTTCGTAGCGTGAGATCGTCGGCTGCTGCACATAGCTCATCGTGCGCACGAGGACATCGTCGCCCGCGAGACGCTCGGCGATGTGGATATCCGACACCGGCGCGACGGGAATTTCGCCTTGCGCCACGCCGTCGAGGCCGAAGATTCGCACCGTCGAGGGCCCGCCTGCGCGATACGTGACATACAGGCGCGTTCGCGTCGCGACGACACTTTCCGCCACAATTGTGGTTTCAGGAACGACAACGCGCGCGGCGGCGAGCGACGGTTTGGCCAGCGGAATTGCGATGATTCGGCCGAGCGGCGCATCTTTGATGGTCATTGCGTACAGATTGCCGTCGTCCCCGAATCCGGCTTGCTTGACGCCATCGGCAAAGCCCGCGACAGTCGACCATCGGCCATCGGGCCCGCGCAGATGGAACGCGACCTCGCCGCCGTCGCCATTACGCACGGTCGCAAGCAGATAGCGGCCGTCGCGGCTGCCTTCGAGCACGGTCTCGGCGATGCGTGGAAATTCCTTGCCGATGACGTAGCGGTCGTTGGAGCGCGGCGTGCCGAGGGTGTGAAACCAAACTTGCTGATAGAAATGACGATCGTCCGCTGCGCGTTCATCGCCTTGCGGATAACGCGTATACCAAAAGCCGCGACTGTCCTTCGCCCATTCGACGCTGCCGCCCGCCGTCGGATACGTCACGCCGGGAATCACGTCGGGCAGGCGTTTACCCGTCGCGACATCGTAGATATACGCGGTCCCTTCTTCGCTGCCGTCCTGCGACAGCGAGACGATGACGAAACGGCCGTCGTAGGACGGGCGGTAGAAATCGATCGTCGTGCGGCCGCGCGGATCGACGATCAATGGATCGATGATCGTTCGTTCGCTTTCAAGAGTGGCGGTAGGCTTCAACCCGACAAGCGCGGGCTGATCGCGCGGCGGCTGCCGCTTCATCGCGAAGAGCAGCTTGCGAAATTGAAAGTCGTAACGCTGCGCCGGCTCCGAATGCAGCAATTCCGCGACGCGTTTTGCGATCGCCGCTCGTTGCGGAATCGCGTCAAGATAACGGCGCGTGAGCGCGTTCTGCGCGGCAGTCCATTGCCTGACTTCGGACGCCGCGTCGTTCTCGAGCCAGCGATACGGATCGACGACGCTGACGCCGTGATAGCTCTCCGACACCGGATTCTTCGGCGTCTCGGGATACGGCAGCGAATCAGCGTGAGCACATACTGCAACCATGGCGGCGAGGTACAACGTTGTCGCATAGAGCGACTTCTTGGCGGTCCTCATTGGCTTTGCGATGCCGGCGAAGCGGCGATTGTAACTGCATCGCCAACGCCGATCGGAGATAATGACAAGTCGCACACCGCGACTCGCGATTCTCCATGAGCTACGCTCCGATCGTTCATCATCCGGCGCTTGCGTGCGCTGTGTTTTTGTCATGCTCGAATCTTTTCATGACGTTCGCGTGGTACGGCCATCTGAAGAATCTGCAGGACAAGCCGTGGTGGATCGCGGCGCTCGTTTCGTGGGGGATCGCACTGGCCGAGTATTTGCTGCAGGTGCCCGCTAATCGTATCGGCTACACCGCTTTGTCGCTCGGCGAGCTCAAGATCATGCAGGAGGTCATCACGCTCGCGGTGTTCGTGCCGTTCGCCGTCGTCTACATGGGTCAACCGCTGAAGCTCGACTATCTTTGGGCGGGACTCTGCCTGACGGGCGCCGTCTATTTCATGTTTCGCACGTAAATGTGAACCCCCACGCTTGCGGCTATCGCCGCTGCGCTGCCCCCAAAGGCAGACCGCAGTGCGCGTTCTTGGGACGGCCCTGCGGCGCTCATATCCGCGCGGGCGTCCATAGATGAAGTTCGGGCCTATCTACGTCGCGTTCGCGGCTGCGTATTTCCTGTCGTACCTCTATCGCACGGCGAACGCCGTGATTTCGCCTGATTTGACGCGCGACCTCGCGCTCAATCCAGCATCGCTTGGCTTGTTGACCGGCGCCTATCTGCTCGCATTCGGCTTGATGCAGATCCCCGCCGGAATGCTGCTCGATCGATTCGGCCCGCGCCGCGTCGAGCCCGTGCTGCTCGCTCTTGCGGCGATCGGCGCGATCGCATTCGGAATCGCCGACACGCTGCCGGGACTTGTCGTCGCGCGTGCGCTGATCGGCGCCGGTGTTTGCGTCTGCTTGATGGCGCCGCTCAAAGCAATCGCCATGTGGTATCCGCCGGAGCGGCAGCCGTCGCTCGCGGGTTGGATGATGGTGGCCGGCGGTTTCGGCGCGCTGGCTGCAACGGCGCCACTCGAAGCGGCGTTGCATTTCACGACGTGGCGGATGATTTTCATCATCCTCGGCGTGGCGACGCTGATCGTCGCGCTCGGCATCGCGTGGCGCGTACCCGATATCCAGCGTCCGTCGCATCCGCCGGGATTCGCATCGCAATGGCTGGGCGTGCGACAAATCTTCGCCAACCCGCGCTTCTGGTGGATCGCGCCGCTCGCCGGATTCGGCTTGGGTTCGTTCATGGCGATCCAGGGTTTATGGGCAGTGCCTTGGATGATCGATGTCGATGGCATGACGCGCGCGCAAGCGGCGGACCGTTTGCTCGCGCTGGGCGTTGTCATCATGCTGGGATATCTCGCGCTCGGCATATTTTCGTCGCGGCTTGCAACGCGCGGCATTACGCCACGGCACCTTTTCGCCGTCGGACTTGCAACGCACACGGTTGCGCTTGCGGCGATTCTTGCCGGCATTCCAGGAAGCTATGCGTGGTGGTCGCTCTACGGACTGGGTGCGGCGGTCAACGTGCTTTCTTTTACCGTGTTGAGCGCCGGCTTCGCCAAGGAATTCGTCGCGCGCGCGAACACGGCGCTCAACCTGCTGATGTTCAGCGGCAGCTTCGTGACGCAATGGGGAATCGGCGTCATTGCCGAAACCTCGCGCGAGCGTTTTGGTTTTGATAGCGCCGGCGGTTTGAAGCTCGCGTTCGCCGTGGTGTTGGCGCTCGACGCGTTGACGCTTGCTTGGTTTGCGTATGGGTGGCGGCGTCATGGTGGTCTAGCGTCCGCAACCGCTGCGGCTTGACGAGGGCGTTTCCGACATGCATCTGCACATTCTCGGCATCTGCGGCACGTTCATGGGCGGCATCGCCGCAATCGCGCAAGCGGCGGGTCATCGCGTGACCGGCTGCGACGCCAATGTCTATCCGCCGATGTCGACGCAGTTGCAAGCATTGGGCATCGCGCTCACCGAAGGATTCGGTTCGGAACAACTGGATGGGATTGCCCGCGACGCCGACGTATTCGTCGTCGGCAACGTCGTTTCGCGCGGCAATCCGCTGATCGAAGCGGTGATGAGCGCCCGACGGCCGTACATTTCCGGGCCGCAGTGGCTCTACGAGAACGTGCTGCACGATTTCTGGGTGCTCGCGGTCGCAGGAACGCACGGTAAAACGACTACCGCAGCGATGCTCGCGTGGATCCTCGAGCGCGCCGGCCTCGATCCTGCGTTTCTCATTGGCGGCGTCGCGGCGGATTTCGGCGTGTCGGCGCGGCGCACGCACTCGCGATTCTTTGTCATCGAAGCAGATGAATACGATACGGCGTTTTTCGACAAACGATCGAAGTTCGTCCATTACCGTCCACGCACGGCGGTTCTCAATAATCTCGAATTCGACCACGCGGATATTTTTACCGACCTTGCCGCGATCGAGACGCAATTCCATCATCTGGTTCGCACGGTGCCGTCAAATGGACGACTGATCGTCAACGGCGGCGAGGCGAGCCTCGGCCGCGTGCTCGCGCGCGGAAGCTGGAGCGAAGTCGAGCGCTTCGGATTCGCTGAAGTGACTGGAACCGGACCGAATTGGACGATCGCGGTCGATGGATCAATTCTCCTCGGCGGCGCGGCGCAGGGCACGCTGACTTTCGGCGAGCTCGGGCGTCACAATCAATTGAACGCGCTCGCGGCGATCGCGGCCGCACGACATGCCGGCGTGCCGGTTACGCAAAGTCTCGCGGCGCTCGGGTCGTTTCGCGGGGTGCGGCGGCGGCTCGAAACACGCGGGAGCGTTGGCGGCATCACCGTGTACGACGATTTCGCACATCATCCGACAGCGATCGCAACGACCATCGATGGTCTTCGTCGTGCGGTCGGCCAATCACGGATTCTTGCCGTGCTCGAACCGCGGTCGAACACGATGAAGCTTGGAACGATGAAGGCGGCGCTCGCGGAGAGCCTGCGCGACGCCGATCGTGTCTATTGCTACGCGGCGAATCTCGGGTGGGACGTCGCCGCTGCGCTGTCGCCGCTCGACGGCAAGACAGAGGTGCATACCGATCTAGGCGCGCTGGTGGAATCGATCGCGCGCGCTGCCCGGCCAGGCGATCACGTACTCATCATGAGCAACGGCGGGTTCGGCGGCATTCACGACAAGTTGCTGACACGCCTTGCAATGTGAACGAGTCGATCGCGGGCGTTGATTCTCGATCGATCGGTCGTATACGGCCGACATACGTATTGCATCACGGCTATGCCCGGCGGCGCTCACGCGGTATCCTTTTCACATGATTGCAAATATTCCATCCGGGCGTGTCACCGAGCTTCACAAGTTGCCGGTATCCGATGCGGCGGAAGACCTGATGAGCCGCGAGCGGACATTCGGCGCGCGTAACTACGATCCGCTGCCCGTCGTGCTGGCGCGCGGCGAGGGCAGTTTTCTCTTCGACGTCGACGGTCGACGATATCTCGACCTGATGAGCGCGTATTCGGCGGTAAGCTTCGGTCACGCGCATCCGAAGATCGTCGGCGCACTGATCGAGCAGGCGCAAAAGCTCGGCGTCACGTCGCGCGCGTACTTCAATAATCAACTGCCGCTCTTAGTCGAACGGCTTGTCCAGTTGACAAGGCTCGATCGCGTGCTGCCGTCGAACGGCGGCGCGGAGGCGGTCGAGACGGCAATCAAGGCCGCACGCAAATGGGGATACAAGATCAAAGGCATTGCCGACGGCCATGCCGAGATCATCGCCTGCCGCAATAATTTTCACGGCCGCACGATCACGATTACGGGTCTTTCGACGGAGCCGCAGTATCGTGACGGCTTCGGCCCTTTTCCGCCCGGTCTTCTGACGATTCCGTACGGCGACGCCGACGCACTCGCGCGTGCGATCACGCCTAACACCGCCGCGTTTCTGGTCGAGCCGGTGCAAGGCGAAGGCGGCATGATCGTGCCGCCGCCGGGCTATCTCGCGCGCTGCGCGCAGATTTGCCGCGAGCGTCACGTGCTGTTGATCTGCGATGAAATCCAGACCGGTCTTGGCCGCATCGGCAAATTTCTGGGCTGCGAGCACGAAGGCGTGACGCCGGACGGTGTCATTCTCGGCAAGGCGCTCGGCGGCGGACTGCTGCCGGTGTCTGCGTTCATTGCGACCGACAACGTGATGCAAGTCTTTCATCCCAATGACCATGGGAATACATTCGGCGGCAATCCGCTTGCCGCCGCGGTGGCGATGGCCGCGCTCGACGTTTTGTTCGACGAAAAATTGATTGAGCGCTCGGCGGAGCTCGGCGCGTGGCTTCTCGCCGATCTTCAGGATTTGCGCGGGCCGATCGTGACCGACGTTCGCGGCCGCGGTTTGTTCGTCGGAATCGAGATCGACGCAAGCCGTACGACGGCGCGCGATGTCGTCGATCGATTGCTCGCCCACGGCATTTTGTCAAAAGACACGCACGGGACCGTTGTCCGTATCGCTCCGCCGCTCAACATTCCACAGGATGATCTGGAGTGGGCCGCGGGCGAGATCCGCACGGTGATCCGCGAGCTCGAACGCGAGAAAAAACGCGCGGCGTAGCAGTCTCAAAAACTGCAGCAGGCACTTGCACGGTCCGGCGGTCCGTGCCGGTCTATACTTTCCGCATGCCCGCATCCGCCCCATCCGATCAGCTCGTCGTCGCGATCAGTTCGCGTGCGCTATTCGATTTCGAAGAGGAGAACGCCGTCTTCGAGAGCGCGGATGACCATGCGTACATGCGGCTGCAGTACGACCGGCTCGAGCAACCCGCGAAGCCGGGTGTCGCGTTCCGCCTGGTGAAGAAGCTGCTCGCGTTCAATGCCGACAACGTCAAGCGCGTCGAGGTCGTGATCCTGTCGCGCAACGATCCCGTCTCCGGATTGCGGGTGTTTCGCTCGGTCCAGGGCGCGCAACTCGGCATCGAGCGCGGTGTCTTCACGCGTGGCCGCGCACCGTATAGCTATCTGGAGCCGTTGAAGGCGAACCTGTTCCTGTCGGCAAACGGCGAGGACGTGCGCGCCGCGCTCAACGCGGGATTTCCCGCCGCGCTCGTTTACACGCAGACCGCGCGCGACGACCCGCATCCTGCCGAGGTGCGCATTGCGTTCGATGGCGACGCCGTGATCTTCGCCGACGAGGCGGAGCGCGTGTTCCGTCAACACGGGCTCGACGCGTTCCAGAGCCACGAAGCCGATCATGCGACGCGTCCGCTTCCACCGGGACCGTTCAAGCCGCTGCTTGAAGCGCTGCACCGATTGCAGCGCGTCGACGATACCGGACAGGTAAAGATGAAGCTTCGTACAGCGCTCGTCACCGCGCGAAGCGCACCGGCGCACGAGCGCGCGATCCGCACGCTGATAGACTGGAACATCAACGTGGACGAAGCGATGTTCCTTGGCGGTTTCTCCAAAGGTCCATTCCTGCGCGAATTCGAGCCCGACTTCTATTTCGACGACCAGACGCGACACGTCGAGTCGGCCGCAGTGCACGTACCGTCGGGGCACGTTCCGCATGGCATCGCCAATGAGTGAGTCGTCATTTTCGGCGCGTTCGTTTGGACGTGCGATATTGCAAGCGTTGATCGTGCTCGTCGGTCTTGGCAGCGCAATCTGCGTTGCGGATGAATACAAGATCGGCGTCATCAATACCGAGCGCATTCTGCGTGAAGCGGCGCCGGCGAAGGAGGCGGCACGCAAGATCGAGCAGGAATTTCAATCGCGCGACGCTGCGCTGACCAAGCAGGAGCAAGAGCTTCGCGATCTCGTGAGCCGCGCCGAGCGCGACGCTATGACGACGGCGGAAGGCGAACGCAACGCGCGCCAACGCGACATCGAGCTTCGCGGACGCGAGATCGAGCGCCAGCGGCGACAGCTCGCGGAAGACCTCAAGACACGGCAGTTCGACGAAATGACTCGCATCAAGGAACGGCTCGATGCCGTATTGACGAAGCTCGCCAAAGATCAGGGATACGATCTCATTCTGCAGGATGGCGTCTATGTTGGCCGCAGCGTCGACATCACAGACGCGGTGATCAAAGCGTTCGAAGGGCGCTAAATGCGCCTGCTGCGCGGCAATCTGCGGCGGTCGGTCGCTAGCGCAGTCGCTTTTTTGGCGCTGCTTCTCGATCTCTCCTCGAGCGCGGCGGATCTCCACAAGGCCGTTCCAACGCCGATCAAGGCGCCCGATTGCATCGGCGATCCGGCGCAGTCCTTCTTCGCCGATGACGTATTGCCAACAGAAGCGCCGCAGGCGGTGCCGAACGGCCGCTATTACCTCGTCGTCCGATATTTGGGCAAAGACGCCGTTGCTTCACCGGCTGACTACGACTTCGGACATTTTTCCGTTTCATATCCTGCGCGCGAGCTTCGCGGTTTCCCCGTCACCGGTTTGACGGTGCCCGCGCCCGCATCGACGTGGCAACGCGCGAGACTAGCGGATGCCACCGTCGACGACAGCTCGGCGTTTCAGATTTATTGCGATCATGCCGGCTCGTTTATCAACAGTTGGACGTTTCCGAATCGACCGGTCACGGGTGGAGGACCGCACGCGATCTACGCTTACAACTTTGACAGTCGCTCGTGGCCATCGATTTTCGACGACAAGCCGGCGACCGACTTTGCGCTGCAGGCGAACATCGAGATTCCGTGGTTCCGCACCTGGATCGATCCGCAATCGCGGCCGACGCTGCCGCCGATTGGACAGGTGAGCCTGTTCGCCTATTTCCATGATCGCCTGACTGACAAGCCATTCGCGTTCTTGCTCGCTGTTTTCGACAATCGCTTCGGCGAAGTGCTTCGCTATCAAACGTATGTGTCGCACGACGGCGAATTGCCGTTCGTCTCACTGCCGCTGAACCGCCACGCCCCGTATGCAACGCCGTATCCGAAGTCGGCGCAGTTCACCGGTACGACGTGGTCGGGTCTTCGGCTATTCGGCGCGCGCATCACGCAGGCGCAATTTCGCGCGGCGTTGAAAGATCTGAATGCCTATTGCGCGGCGCGCGTGGATTTGCCGAACTGCGCAAGCGCGCCAGGGATTGGCGCCGCCTACAACACGAACATCACCGATTACGCTCTCACGAGCTTCGGCGTTCTGCACGAGATCTTCGGTACCGACGCGCACAACCATCTCAGCATGGGCGTGCATGTGTCGGGACTGGGTGCATGGAATTTTCGCTAGGCAAAAGCAGGTCCCTCGCACGAAAATCAACAGCAGCTCCTTCGCTCCACTCAGGACTCGCTTCGCTCGGCTCGGGATGACAAACCGCCAATTGTCATTCCGAGGAACCTGTTTTTCATCTGCTACAACCGCCGCCCGTAGAACGGATATTGCGGATCGTTGTACCGAGGCGTCGACGGATGGCCCGGCGTCACCAGCGAATCGACGAGATTCTCGTCGTCGGCGGACCACGCAGTTCCGATGGCGTCGACATAATCTTTCCACTGCTCCATCGTGCGTGGTCCCGCGATCACCGACGTGACGATGCGATTCGCCCACAGCCACGCAAGCGCAAATTGGGTCGCCGAGCGGCCCGTCGATTCGGCATGCCGCTTGAGCGTTTGCGCGATCGCAATCGATTCGTCGCGAAACTCCGTCTCCATGAAGCGTTGATCTTTGCGTCCTGCGCGTGAATCCGCGGGTATCGCGCCGGGCGCATATTTGCCGGTCAATACGCCACGCGCAATCGGCGAATACGGCGCGACACCGATGCCGAAATAATCACAGGCCGGCAGAATCTCCACTTCGGGCGTGCGATTCAAGAGGTTGTAATACGGCTGGCAGACGACAGGCTGGGGGACGTGCAGGTGCTCGCACCAGTGCATCACTTCGGCGATACGCCACCCACGAAAATTTGAGATGCCGAAATAACGAATTTTCCCCGCGCGCATCAGGTCACCCATCGCGGCGACCGTTTCGAAGATCGGCGTGTGTGTGTCATCACGGTGCAGGTAGTAAATGTCGATCCAATCGGTGCCAAGACGCTTAAGGCTCGCGTCGCACGCCGCAAAAATCCAGCGGCGCGAGAGACCGCCGTCGTGCGGCGCCTTCGTCATGACGTTGCCGACTTTGGTCGCGAGGACCCACCGGTCGCGCTCCGACCGGATCGCCGCGCCGACAATAGTCTCCGATGCGCCTTTGGAGTAGACGTCGGCCGTATCAATGAAGTTGACACCAGAGTCCCGCGCGTGCGCGACGATCTCCTTCGATCTCGCCGCATCGGTGCGATCGCCGAACATCATCGTGCCGAGACAAAGGACCGAAACTTCGAGCCCACTTCTGCCGAGACGGCGAAATTGCATCATCTACGCTCATGTCGAACATCAATGTGCGCAATCGTGCAGCAAACGCTGCTCCGATGCAATCACCTGGCTCGGCGAGTATTGGCTACGTCTGCTGCAAACCGCTGCGCGGAAACAGCAACCGAAAGAACGCCCGAGTACGTCCGGTCAGATTTCGCGCGCGAGGCCGCAGCAGATGAGTTTCCGCGACAAGGACTTTCGCGTAAACGGCCTCATAAACCCGCTTCACGACGCCGGGCGCGATCATCTCCCGATCGTAGCCGGGCGTGATGCCGATCAGCTGCCAGCCGAGCGTCTCGAACGCCCGTTGCACGTGCGGGACTTTGAGCGTCGCCATGCCGTAAATCATTCCCATCCCGATCGCGCGTCCGATCGCCTCGGCCAGCAGCGGAAACGCATGACTCAAGCGCTTGCCGCGGTGTTCCGGCGCGATGACGCCGAGCCGCGCATAGAGCGAGAGCGCATTGCGGTCGCGTTGACACGAAAACAGCCCGGCCGGTTTGCCGCCCTTCTTGATCAATACGACGAGCACATCGTTCTCGGGCTTGTCAGCGAAATACACGTCATCGCGAAAGAAGTCTTCGCGCAAATAGCAGCTCGCACCGCCGACGCTGATCTCTGGGAACCATGCCTTGACAGCCGCGGCCAGCGCAGGAATTTCGCGTCGCTCGAGAAGGTCGAAACGGTAACCGCGTGCCAGCGGCACCTTAGCGATTGCCGTTTCGATTCCACACCAGCTCGTCGATTGTACGGCGATCAACGATGAACGCATCGCAGCGATATCGACAGCATGCCGACTCGCCATCCCATGGCGAACTGAATTGAGCGCCTGGGCGCCGAACCATTCACTGGAGCGATTCATGATCAAAACTTCGCCGCGGCGGCACCCGCGCGGTTGCCTTCGTCGACGTGCCGTGCCGGCGCCGCCTGTGCGCTCGAAAACGATACGCCGTGTGCTTCGGGTGCAAACGCCACGATCACCCACACAACGGCGGCAATGGCCACTGCAGTAGTGGCTGCGGCGACGCGGTCTACGTCAGACTGCGGAAAATTGGAACGGGACATTGCGCTTACTCCTCATCACTCATTTGCCGCGGGGCTAGACCATTGGTCTGCCGCGGCAGGTGCCCATAGGAATGGCAACGGAGCGCATTGTGACCGTCGTGCTGCAATGCGTCATGAGACCGAAGTCCCAGGCGTTGCGGAATATTCGCGTGGAAATCAGGCTGCGGGTGGGACCGTTGTCCCGAACCCGGCGTTACGCGCCAGCACGATGGCTTGCGCACGGTTCTCGACGCCGAGCTTCGCGAAAATGCTGGTGATGTGGTTACGAACCGTTTTCGCGCTCAAGCCCAAGTGCGCGGCGATCTGCGCATTGTCGCGGCCTTGTGCAATGAACTCGATCAAATCCAGCTCACGTGGCGTGAGCGAACCGAACGCTGGGCCGCGCACTTCGGCCGCGGGCAAGAACGCGCGCAATTCGGCAACCCAGCGTGACCACGCAGGCTCGGTTTCAAGCAGAAGGTGATTGTTGCTTTCGAGCGGGACGAAGCGTGCGCCGGGAATCATCGTCGCGATCAGGCGGCCCTCGTCGAACGGGACGCGCGCATCGCGCACGCAATGGAACACGAGCGTCGGGCACGAGACCCGCGGCAACAGCGAAACGATGTCAATCTCATGCACCACGCGCATGAATCGTCCTGCGTTCGCCGGCGATGTCGAAATGCGCTCGAGCTCGTTGAACCACTGATGCTGCTCCGGCGTTCCGTCCGGAATGAACTGAGTCGTGAAAAATTGCCGAAACGCGGGGTTCTGCTGCCCCCACCCGAGCTCCGCGAGCTTGATCATCATGTCGGCCTCTTCGCGGACTTTCGCGGGACCCGACCACTTGAGCCGGCCGCGCGCGTAGCCGCCGTGCAGGATCAAGTGGCTGACGCGTTCCGGATGACGAACCGCGTAAGCGATCGCAATCGATGCGCCCTGAGAAATACCGAGCAAGGGAAAGCGAACGCTGTTGCTCGCCTCGACAACCGCCTCGAGATCGCGAACCCACGCTTCGAATGAAAGTTCGACGTTCCAGTCCGACAATCCACAACCGCGCGCGTCGTAACGGACGAGCGTGTTGTGACGGGAAAGCTCGCGCAACAGATGGTTCCAGACGGGACTCGCACCATCGAACTCGAGGTGACTCAACCAATTCGCCGCTTTGACGAGCGGCGGGCCGCTGCCCGATGTGGCATAGGCGATCCGCACACCGTCATGGCTCGCGCAAAAGCGGATCTGCTGAGGCAGTGCCGGCATGAGTTCGTGGTCGATCGCTTCGCGCCGAAACGCGCGAAACACCTTCACGTGGCTAACAAGAATAGTCACGAATAGTAGCGCAGCGAGACACGGGTTTTGCGCCGGTATAATCACGCTCCCTTCGCTGCACGCTTCATCCCATGCACGTTCTCTTCGAGGACGACGGCCAGCTCAAGGCCGGTACGGTCCTCGCCGATCACGATCAGTCGTTGCAGGTCGAAGCCGTTTCCGGCAAGCGGCTCAAGATCAAGGCGGCGAATGTCTTGTTGCGCTTTGCTTCGCCGGGGCCCGGCGAAGCATTCGCCGACGCACAGAAGCTCGCGGCCGATCTCGACGCGAACTTTTTGTGGGAAGTGGTCGGCGACGGCGAATTCGCCTTCGACCAACTCGCCCACGATTATTACGGAGCCGCGCCTTCGCCGGCGCAGTCGGCTGCCGTCGCGTTGCTGCTGGCGTCGTCGCCGATGCATTTCTACCGCAAAGGCAAAGGTCGCTATCGGAAGGCGCCGCCCGAAGCGCTCAAGGCTGCACTCGCGTCTATCGAGCGCAAGAAGCGCGAGGCGGCGCAGACCGACGAATGGGTAGGAGCGCTCGTCCGAAACGAATTGCCCGACGAACTTCGCTCGAAGCTGTCAATGCTGCTCTATCGGCCGGACAAGAATACGCTCGAATGGAAGGCCCTTGCGCGTGCATGCGACGCCACGCGAAAGGGCGCTGTCGAGCTTCTCGCCGCATGCGGCGCGATTCCATCGACACACGAATATCACTTCAATCGCTTCGTCGCCGAGGCGTTTCCTCGGGGCGTTGCCTTTCCGCCGGCAATTGCAAGTGCGCCCGTCCCTGATCTGCCGCTTGCCGATGTGCGAGCGTTCTCGATCGATGATGCGACGACGACCGAAATCGACGATGCGTTCTCCGTCACCGCGCTGCATGATGCACGCTTTCGGATCGGCATTCACATCGCCTGTCCTGCGCTTGCCATTGCTCGGGATTCGCCGCAGGACGCCGTGGCGCGCGAGCGCCTGTCGACCGTGTACATGCCCGGCCGCAAGCTGACGATGTTGCCCGACAATGTCGTTGCCGAGTTTACGCTGGCGGCGCAATCGTCGCGTCCCGCGCTGTCTCTGTACATCGAAACTGATGGGGCCGGCAGCGTGCTGCGGCAATCGACCGCGGTCGAACGGGTGCCGATTGTCGCGAACCTGCGTTTGACCGAAGTCGATGAGGCATTCGCGGGCGAATCGCCGCATTCGACCGAATCGGCGTGGTCTTCCGAATTGCGCGTGCTATGGAAGCTCGCGCAACGGCTTGGCGATCTCCGCGGCAAGCCGGATGTCACGCGCATCGATTACAACTTCTATGTCGACTGGAATGCGCTGGGCGTGAACGGCGAGCCCGGTCGTGTCGAGATCGTTCCGCGGTCGCGCGGCAACCCGCTCGACAAGCTCGTCGCGGAGCTGATGATCCACGTCAACAACAGCTGGGGAAAGGTCCTCGCCGACGCCAACGCTCCGGGCCTCTATCGCGTCCAAGGCAACGGTAAAGTGAAAATGAGCACGCGCGCCGGCGAGCACCAGGGACTTGGCCTATCGCACTATCTATGGGCGAGCTCGCCGCTTCGTCGTTACGCGGACCTCGTGAACCAGCGGCAGATTCTGGCTATCGTCGACGCGCGCCGGCCGCCCTACGGCGAGAATGACGCGGAGCTTTTCGCCGTGCTCGCCGATTTCGAGGCGACCTATTCTTTGTACGCCGAGTTTCAGGACCGAATGGAGCACTACTGGTGCCTGCGCTGGCTGCTGCAGGAGAACGTGACCGAAACGACGGCGAGCGTCATCCGCGACAATCTGGTGCGTTTCGAGCGCCTGCCGCTGATTCTTCGTCTTGCCGATCTCCCGGCGCAGGCGCCCGACACGCGCATTCGCGTCGCGATCGGACGCGTCGACCTTCTCGCGGCGACGCTCGAGTGCCGTTACGCGGGCACCGTGGAACCCGCAACAACGGAGCCGACCGCGTAGCCTTCGCCGAAGGCTGAAAAACTGCCGCTCGTTGCGGGTTTGGCAACACTGGTCGGCTTGGGCCTCGTCCGGCCCCACTTGGCGCGCCATGACGCCGGCATGAAAGGTACAATGTCGCCGGCTCGATTACCCCGTCAGGACGGACTTGCCGACTCGAAACGCCTTGAAGCCTGCGCTCGTGCCGGTACAAGCGTTGCCGAAGCGCGAGCGCAAGGGCGCGACGATCGCGCTTGCCGGCGCGCTGCCTCCAGCGCTTATCCCGCCGGAAGCGCTCGCGTCGCCGCGGCATGATCGAATCGTTGCAATTGCACTCGGCCTCTCGCTCGCGCTGCATTTGACGGCGGCCGCGATCCACTTCAGCCCGTTCGACTTTAGCCGGCTTGTCGACAAGGAGCCGCCGCTCGAAGTTGCGCTGGTCAACGCGAAGTCGGCGACGAAGCCCACCAAAGCCGACATTCTCGCGCAAGCCAATCTCGACGGCGGCGGCAACACCGATCAAAAACGACGCGCCAAGACGCCGCTACCCGTACTGCCCCAGGAAGCTCAAAAGAACGTCGCCGTCGCGGCGCAAAGCACCGAATCACCACGCGAAAAGCGCCCCGAGTTGATGACGAAGATCGATTCGAGCGCAGCCGTCCAGGCGCAGCCTGCGCCGGAAGAGACGCCGGAACGGACCGATTCGCCGACGGTGAGCCAGTTGATGCAGAGAACGTTGGAAGCAATTCGGCTCGAGGCGCAGATCGCCAAGGATTGGGACGCTTATCAAAAGCGACCGCGACGCCAGTTCATCGGCGCGCAAGCGCACGAATACCGCTTCGCGCGCTATGTCGAGGATTGGCGGCTCAAGATCGAGCGGATCGGCAATCTCAACTATCCCGAGGCGGCGCGGACGCAGAAACTCTATGGGAGCCTCGTGCTCACCGTGTCGATTCGCAGTGACGGCAGTCTCGAGAATGTCGAGATCAACCACAAATCGGCGCATCGGGTGCTCGACGCCGCGGCGCTCAAGATCGTCGAAATGTCTGCACCGTATGCGCCGTTCCCGCCGGACATCAAGCGCGACACCGATATCCTGACGATCACGCGCACCTGGACATTCGCGAAGGGCGATGAGCTGACGAGCACGAGTGGGCAGTAGCGCGTAGCCCGCCGCTTCAATGGCCGCACGACGTCCGCTGTGGCTTCGCCTGATCGGCTGGGCGATTGCAGGCTTCGTCCTCGCGCTTGTGCTGTTGCATACCTACGTCGCTCTGACGATCTGGTGGTGGCGCGATCATCCGCCTCGTGAGACCGCGTTCATGTCTCACCGCCTCGGCGAGCTCCGAGCAGCCAATGCCGGCGCACAGCTCAAATACCGTTTCGTTCCTTACGACCGGATCTCGATCCAGTTGAAGCGCGCGATGATCGCGGCGGAGGACGCGCATTTCGTCGACCACGAAGGATTCGACTGGGAGGGCATCCAACTGGCGCTCGAAAAGAATCAAAAGCGGGGACGTGTTGTCGCTGGCGGGTCGACGATCACGCAACAGCTTGCGAAGAACCTGTTCCTTTCGCCGTCACGGAGCTATTTGCGCAAAGCGGAGGAGGCCGTGATCACCGTCATGCTCGAGGCCATGCTGGACAAGGAGCGCATTTTCGAGCTGTACCTGAACGTCATCGAGTGGGGCAGCGGCGTGTTCGGTGCTGAAGCTGCTGCGCAGCGATATTTCGGCACGAGCGCGGCACGCGTATCGGCCGAGCAGGCGGCGCGACTTGCAGCGATGGCGCCCAATCCCCGTTACTACGAGCGCCATCCCGATGCGCCCGGTCTGCGGCGCAAGATCGGCATCATCCTGGCGCGCATGCCGTCGGCCGAAGTTCCGTAGAATGCCGCAGGGTTTTCTTCGCATCGCTCCTCGCACCTTCCATGCCCAATTACGTTGAAGCTTCGGCATCCGATCGCGCGCAACCGCGCGAACGCGTCGAGGATGCGCTCGCCGACATAACGTCGCTGCTGCGACGCCTTCGGCTTGTCGAAGGGCTGTTGAAGGAGCAGCAAGCCGAAGCGCCGGACGGCGATTTCACGGCAGAACGCGCCGAAAGCGTCGTGACGCGTCAAAACAAGGCCGAGCTCGTTCGCAAGCTCGACCGCCTGCACGCCGCCGATATCGCCTACGTGCTCGAAGCATTGCCGCTCGATGAGCGGCTCTACATCTGGGATCTCGTGCGCGCGTCGCGCGACGGTGAAATTCTGTTGGAGGTGTCCGAGCCGGTTCGCGAGTCACTGATCAGGTCGATGGACACCGAAGAGCTGGTCGCCGCGACCGGGCAGCTCGAGGCGGACGAGATTGCGGAGCTCGCGCCCGACTTGCCGCAGGAGGTGATGGACGATCTGTTCCAGAGCCTTCCCATCGAAGAGCGCGAGCAACTGCGCGCCGCCATGTCCTTCGACGACGACATGGTAGGGGCGCTGATGGATTTCGAGGACGTCCAGGTTCGGCCCGATGTGACGCTCGAAGTCGTCTTGCGCTATCTCCGCCGCTTCGAAGAGCTGCCGGCGCAAACGGACCAGGTGTTCATCGTCGATCGAGACGAAAAGCTGTTGGGCGTGCTGCCGCTCAATCGTCTGATCGTCACCGATCCCGATACGCTCGTCGAAAAGATCATGCAGCCGCCGACGGTCAAGCTCCTGCAGCACGAAAAGGCCGACGTCGCGGCCAGCGCCTTCGAACGCTACGGGCTGATATCGGCGCCGGTCGTCGATACGAACGATCGGCTTGTCGGCCGCGTCACCGTCGATGAGGTGCTCGATTTCGTCCGACAGCGCGGCGAAGAGGAGTGGCTCGCCCAAGCGGGCCTGCGTGAGGAAGAAGACGTTTTCGCTTCCGTATGGAAGTCGTTTCAAAACCGCTGGGCATGGCTGGCGATCAACCTGGTGACGGCGTTCATCGCGTCGCGCGTGATCGGCGTATTCGAAAATTCGATCCAAAAGTTGGTCGCGCTCGCCGCGCTCATGCCGATCGTCGCGGGAATCGGCGGCAATTCGGGTAATCAGACGATCACGATGATCGTCCGCGCCGTGGCGCTCAATCAGGTGACGCGCCAGCACGCGCGCAAGCTGATCGAGAAGGAACTTGCCGTCGCGCTGGTCAATGGATTGATCTGGGGCGGCGTGATGGGCTTCATCGCGATGCTGCTGTACAGGCAGGTGTCGCTCGGCCTCGTGATGGTGCTGGCGATGACGCTGAATCTTTTGCTCGCCGCGCTGATGGGCGTCCTGATTCCGATGACGATGATCAAGCTCGGGCGCGATCCGGCGGTCGGTTCGTCTGTCATGATCACCGCGGTCACCGATTCCGGCGGCTTTTTCATCTTTCTGGGACTCGCGACGTTGTTCTTGATGTAGCCGAAAACCCGTTCGCAGGTGAGGGCAGATCGATCAATCATTGAAGGAGGACAGCATGACAAGCTTGGCGATGCTCTGGCTCCCGATTCTCGTCTCCGCGATCATCGTTTTCGTCGCGAGCTCGATCATCCACATGGCAACGCCGTGGCACAAAGGCGATTACCCGAAGGTCCCCGACGAAGACAAGCTGATCAATGCGCTTCGGCCGCTCGCGATTCCGCCAGGCGACTACATGATCCCAGGGTGTGCGGACATGAAAGAAATGCGCACGCCGGAGTTCGCTGAAAAGCGGAGCAAGGGTCCGGTGATAGTGATGACGGTGATGCCGAGCGGACCGATTTCGATGAGCGGAAATCTCGTCCAGTGGTTCGTCTATATTGTCGTTGTGAGCTTTTTTGCCGCATATGTCGCGGGACACGCGTTAGCGGTGGGCGCACGCTATCCGCAGGTATTCCGTCTCGCCGGTGTGACTGCGTTCGTTGGATACGCGCTCGCGTTGTGGCAAATGTCGATCTGGTACCGCCGGGCATGGGGTACGACGATCAGGTCAACCGTTGACGGCTTGATCTATGCGCTGTTGACCGGCGGCACGTTCGGATGGCTTTGGCCGCGATAATAGCCAATGCAGTATCCGTCGCAATCCGTAATCGGAGATGACCGTGGCGTTTGAGATCTGGCTCGCATTTGTTGTCGCATCGGCGGTATTGCTCGCGATACCCGGTCCGACGATTCTTACCGTTATCAGCTACTCGCCCGCGCACGGAAATCGCGCGAACGCCGCTCTTGTCGCCGGCGTTGCGTTGGGCGACTCGACCGCATTGGTTATGTCGCTGGTCGGCCTCGGCGCGTTGCTCGCCAGTTCGGCGTTCTGGTTCACCGTTCTCAAATGGATGGGCGGACTGTATCTCATCTATCTGGGCGTCAAGTTACTCAGCTCGGGCGTTGCGGTGCCGGCATCCGACGGCGATGCGCCGGCGCCCCGCTCGCGTCTGCGGCTGTTCGCGAATACGTACGCCGTCACGGCGCTCAATCCCAAGAGCATCTTGTTCTTCGTCGCGTTTCTGCCGCATTTCATCGACCCCACAGGAAACGTTGATCGGCAACTGTGGATCGTCGCCATCACGTTCGTTATCCTCGCGACGATCAACGCTGCGCTCTACGCCGTGTTCGCGTCGGCGGCGCGTCGCTTGCTCGCGTCAGGTAACGCGCAACGGCGCTTCAATGTGCTCGGCGGCTCGGTACTCTCGGCGGCGGGAATCTGGGCGCTGCTCGCGAAAAAGCCGGTCTGAGCGAGTAGTGGACCCCCACTCTTGCGGCGTTGCCGCTGCGCTGCCCCCCGAGGGGGAGTAATTCGCGCCTTGGGACGGCCCTGCGGCGCTCTACCGCACCAAACGGAATACACGATCGCGCGAGACTGTTGACCAGACGTTTCAGAAGCGAATAACGGTTGGCAGCAGCATGGGCGTACCATCGCCCCTGGCACCGGCGGGTTCTCTCTCCCGCTCGCCGGCGCCTTTTACCGATGCCCACGGAACCGTCCCTGCCGCACCGCGAGTTACTAGCCGCGATTCCACGGCTCCGCCGCTACGCGCGCGTGCTGACGGGCGAGACGAGCCGCGCCGACGATCTCGTTCAGGAAACACTGGCGCGTGCGTGGGAAAAGCGCCGGTTATGGGCGGCGGGCACCGATCTGCGCGCCTGGCTGTTCACGATCATGCACAACATCTTCGTCAATCAACGGGTGCTCGCCCGCCGCGATGCGCAGAATGTTTCGCTCGATGGCGACGAGGACGGCAATGCGGCCTGGCAGATACCGGTACGCGCGATGCAGCAGACGCGCGTCGAGTTGATGGAAATCCTGCGCGAAGTCGGCCGTCTCCCCGTGGATCAGCGCGCGGTGCTCGTGCTCGCCGCTGTCGAGGAAATGCGCTACGAGGAAATCGCCACTGTGCTGTCGATCCCCGTTGGAACGGTGATGTCGCGGCTCTCGCGCGCGCGAGAAAAGCTCCGCCGTGTATCGCAGGCAGCGTCGGCCGAAGCATCGACGTTGAAGATCGTCAAGTGAATTCAAACGTCGTCGGATGAACCCGCTTCCGCTCACTGACGAGGATCTCTGCGCGTACGTCGATGGTGAGCTCGCGCCCGCTCGCGCGTCGGAAGTCGAGCAACTAGTGGCGAGAGATGCGGCAATCACCGCGCGCGTCACAGAGATGCGCCAGCAGAATTCGGCGCTCCGCGAAGCGCTCGATCCCTGGCTTTCCGATCCGATTCCGCCAGCGCTCGTCACCGCCGCACGCGCGCCGAGGGGTTCCGACCGATGGCGCCGCTTTGCGCCGTATTTCGCTGCAGCCGCCACGCTATTGCTTGGCATTGCTTCGGGTTGGTACCTTCGCGACGCAACGCTCGAGCGAGGCGGCACGCCGACGACGTTTGCACGTCAGGCGGCGCTCACGCATGCGTTGTACGCCGCGGACGTCAACCGTCCGGTCGAGATCTGGGCCGCGGAAGAGAAGCGCCTCGTGACGTGGTTATCGCGACGATTGGGTTTCGCCGTCCATGCGCCCGATCTCAACGGCGCCGGCTTTGCGCTCGTGGGCGGCCGTCTCGTTGCCGGCAACGAAAGGCCAACCGCGCTCTTCATGTACGAAAACGCCGACAAGCAACGGCTGTCGCTGCAGGTCCGCAAGCAGCCGCCCGGCACGAGCGACGTCGCGTTCCGGTATGCGATCGAGGACGGTGTCGGCGTCTATTACTGGATCGATGAGGTCTGCGCGTACGCGCTTTCCGGTCAGCTCGATCGCACGCAAATGTTATCGATCGGCAGGGTCGTTTACGCGCAGCTTGCCGCGGCGGAGACGGGCGCGCCGGCGAAGTAACGCGTTGTGGCCCAACGTCCGCCTGCAAAGGTCGGCGACGCCGTCACTGCAATCGAGACGCCGGCGCTCGTCCTTGACCTCGACGTCTTCGAGCGCAATCTCGATCGGATGGCGGACGCAACTCACGGCATCCGGTTGCGCCCGCATGCCAAGGCGCACAAATGCCCCGATATCGCGCGATTGCAAATGGCTCGCGGCGCAGTGGGCGTTTGCTGCCAAAAGACCGACGAAGCGGCTGCCTTCGTCGAGGCAGGCATCTCCGACGTGCTCGTCACAAACGAAGTCGTCGCACCGGCGAAGATCGATCGGCTCGCGGCGCTGGCGCGCGATGCCACAGTCGGCGTTCTAGTCGATGACTCGGACAACGTCAAAGTGCTTGCGGACACTGCGATGCGCAACGGCGCATCGCTCGATGTCTACGTCGAAATCAATGTCGGCGCGAATCGTTGCGGCGTAACGCCCGGGTTGCCTGCGCGCGCGTTGGCGCAACAAATCGCGACATCGCCGGGTCTCCATTTTCGTGGTTTGCACGCGTACCACGGCGGCGCGCAGCACCTGAGATCGCCCGATGAGCGGCGCGAGGCGATCGCTCGCGCAGCGACGTTGACGCGTGACACGCGGGACTTGATCGCGGAAACCGGCATCGTGTGCTCGATCGTGACGGGCGCGGGAAGTGGAACGTGGCGCCACGAAATGACATCGGGCGTCTGGAACGAGCTGCAACCCGGTTCCTATCCGTTCATGGACGCCGATTACGGACGCAATTTGCTCGGTGCGGAGGACATCGCGTTCGAGCAAAGTTTGTTTGTGCTGGCAGGCGTCATGAGCGTCGGCGACGGTCGCGCGATCGTCGACGCCGGCTTGAAGGCGTTTGCTTTCGATTCTGGATTGCCGCTTGTCCACGGGCGCATCGATGTCGCGTACGCGAAAGCATCCGATGAGCATGGCGTGCTGGCGATCGCCGCAGGACAACGGCCGCTGACGCGCAACGATCGCGTGTGGCTGATCCCGGGTCACTGCGACCCGACATTCAATCTGTACGATTGGGTCGTCGGTTGTCGCAGCGATCGCGTCGAAGCGGTATGGAGTATCGCCGCGCGCGGAGCGCTCGGCTAATCTCAAAGCGTGACAATGCCTTGGGGGGTCCGCAACATTGCTGCAAGGCGCGCGTATTGCCCGTACGTCACTTTCAACGTATCGGAGAGTCCTAACGCGCCAAGCGCGGTGCGAATCGGCGCTGGGTCCGGATGCTCACCCGCGAGCGTGACGACGCGAATGCCGCTGTCAGCCAGGTGGTCGGTCGGATGTTTTGCACCGGTCCACTGGATCAACGTCGGAACGAGACCGGCGCCCGGCAAATGGCCATCGTCGGGGAACGTGATCGACCAGCGAAAATCGCCGCGCGTCATCGCGTGGACGACGCCCTGATCGATGCGGGAATGCGCTTTTGCTGCTTCGATGTCGTCGGTGCGAACCGCCCAATGAATGAGACGCGGTCCCTCGGCGAGCGACGCACGCATCCGCGGCTCATCCAGATCGAACCAGCGCGGCCGCGCCGGTGGTTGGCCTTCGGGGTCGATCGCGATGACTTCGAGATACTGTCGCGAACCGAGGCCGACCAGCGCGTTGTGCGTCCCCATGGCGACGTGCTTGCCGCCGGGCTGCGGGCGGACGCCAAGTCGCGCTTCGATGAAGTCACACCCGTCGGCGAGCGATTGCGCTGCGACGATAAGGTGATCGAACGCGACGCTGCTCAATGCGCGGCGACTTCGTCAGGCGCAAAGTCGAGCTCGACACGCGCGCGGTTGGGATCGAAGAAGAACACTTGCCACGGGCCTTGGCCGGCCTGGCGACGACAGGTGTGCTCAATGCCGCGCGCCGTCAGATTGGCCAGCGTGTCGGCGAGACCGACCGCGGAGAACGCCATGTGGTCGATCACGCCGGGCTTGAGATCGGCGCGGGGATGACCGCCGATGATATGGAGGATCGGTGATGAGCCCGAATACAGCCACGCTCCCGGAAAATTGAACGGCGGACGCGGACCGTCGCGCAATCCAAGGAGCTCCGCATAAAAACGTACGGTCCCCGGCACGTCGTCGGTGAGGATCGTGAAGTGATTCATCGCGGTCGCGGGCATCGGGATTCCTCCTCGGCTGAAGCGTCCAGCCATTATCTCAAGTGAACGCGTCCTGCGCGAACGTCGCAATCAGTGCAGTGGCGTCGGGCGCGTGCGCATCGTTGTGCGGAAATTTCGCGTCGCCGCCGCTCCATGCGTGACCCAGGCCATTGACGGTGACGAGCCGCGCAACCAGCTTTCCCGCGACGCGCCAATCGCGGGTCGTCATCGTACGGCCATCCGCGCCCGATTGCCGCGATTCCGCATCGGCAACGGGCAAGACGGTGTTTGCAACAGCCGGCGATTCGATACCGGG
Organism: Casimicrobiaceae bacterium; assembly: GCA_036505865.1. Classification (GTDB taxonomy): domain Bacteria; phylum Pseudomonadota; class Gammaproteobacteria; order Burkholderiales; family Casimicrobiaceae; genus VBCG01. The sequence continues at coordinate 20,992 of DASXSP010000047.1, read as the reverse complement.
ATGTCCATTGAGACGCAAATACTGACGCACCAAAGCGACTGCATTTCTTGGCGCGACAATGTCGTCGCCGTCGCCGTGAACCGCAAGCAGCGGAACGCGTAACGGATTGACGCGGGCGTTGCGGCGAGCGTCGATTGCGATCCGCTCGACATCGGTATCGGGCCCGCGTTTCATTACCGCGATCGCCGTCATCGGCGAAGCAGCGGCGCCGCATGCAAGACCGGAATGCACGACAGTGGCGTGGACAAGATCAGCATGTCGAACGCCGAGCACAGCGGCAAGCGCACCGCCCGCCGACATTCCTGCAACCACGACGCGTCTTGGATCGGCGCGATATTCGCGGAGGACCAACTCGATCTGCGCCGCCACAATCGCGGCTTCGCCGTTGCCTCCGGCTGTCCGTCGATCGAACCAGTTCCAGCAGTGCCAGGGATTAGCGGATTCCTTCTGTCGCGGCAACAGGATCAGCCATCCGTGCCGATCAGCGAATGCGGTCATCCGCGTCGCTTCGACGATCTCCTCGGGCGTCTGTTTGCACGCGTGACAAAGGACGAGCAGCGGAGCGCTTTTCCAGCGCGACCAGCCGCGCGGAATGTAGATCAAGTATTCGCGCCGCGGCCAAACAGACGGCATCCCTGCAAGCCAACCGTGCCACGCGAACTTCGCGCCGGACTCGAAACGGCCGGGCGCAACTTCGCGCCGCAATAGACGCGCGATCCAGGATTTCGTGCGCTGCCAGAGGAAGGGCATCATATTCTTGATAAAAGCAGGTCTCTCGCGGGAAACTCAACAGCAGCTCCTTCGCTTCGCTCAGGACTCGCTTCGCTCGGCTCGGGATGACAGTTCAGATCAAGATGACGTCGTACTGCTCCTGCGTGTAGATCGTTTCGACCTGCAGCGAAATCGGCTTGCCGATGAAATCGCCGAGCTGCGCGAGGCTTTGCGATTCCTCGTCCAGGAACATGTCGATCACCGCTTGTGATGCAAGGATGCGAAATTCGCGTGCATTGAATTGTTTCGCCTCACGCAAAATCTCACGCAGAATTTCGTAGCAGACGGTCTGCGCGGTCTTGAGCTCGCCGCGTCCCTGGCAAGTCGGACACGGCTCGCATAACACGTGCGCGAGCGATTCACGCGTGCGCTTGCGCGTCATCTCGACCAATCCGAGCTGCGTGAAGCCGTTGACCGTCAGACGCGTGCGATCCTTCTCCAACGCCTTGTTGAGCTCCGCCAGCACCGCCGTGCGATGGTCCGCGTTCTCCATGTCGATGAAGTCGATAACGATGATGCCGCCCAAGTTGCGCATCCGAAGCTGGCGCGCAATCACCTGCGCCGCCTCGAGATTCGTCTTGAAGATCGTGTCGTCGAAGCTGCGTCCGCCGACGAACCCGCCGGTGTTGACGTCGATCGTCGTCATCGCTTCGGTCTGATCGATGATCAGGTAGCCGCCCGACTTGAGATCGACGCGGCGTCCTAGCGCCTTCTCGATTTCTTCCTCGACGCCGTGCAAATCGTAAAGTGGACGCTCGCCGACGTAGTGATCGATCCGCTCGGTCAGCGCCGGCGTGTATTCGCGGGCGAACTCCTGCATCTTGACGAACGTCTCGCGCGAATCGACGATGACCCGTGCGGTCTCGTCGGTCGACATGTCGCGCAAGACGCGAAGCGCGAGATTCAAATCCTGATAGAGGAGCGTCGGTGCGGGAACTTCGTGCGAACGCGACGTGAGATCGTTCCAGAGCTTCGTCAGATAGCCGATATCGTTCTGCATCTCGCGCTCTGTCGCTGTCTCGGCCATCGTGCGGATAATGAAGCCGCCCGCGGAGCCTTCGGGCAGCAACGTTTGCAGTCGTCCGCGGAGGCTTTCACGCTCGGCCTCGTCCTCGATGCGCTGCGAGATTCCGATGTGCGAGTCCTGCGGCAGGAAGACGAGCAACCGTCCGGCGAGACTCAGTTGCGTCGACAACCGCGCGCCTTTGGTGCTGATCGGATCCTTGATCACTTGCACCAGCAGCGTTTGCCCTTCGTGCAGAATCTTTTCGATCGGCCGGTGCTCGCCGCCGTTCTGGCGATGCTCCCAGATATCGGCGATGTGGAGGAACGCGGCGCGGTCGAGACCGATTTCCACGAAAGCGCTTTGCATGCCGGGCAGCACGCGCGCAACGCGGCCGAGATAAATATTGCCGACCAGACCGCGCGCGCTTTGCCGCTCGATGTGCAGCTCCTGCACAACCGCTTGCTCGAGCATCGCTACGCGCGTTTCCTGCGGGGTGACATTGATCAGGATCTCGTGCGTCATCGGATGCGGCACCGTCAGCCGATCGCCGGCGAAGAGAGACGCCGCCGGCGCGGTTATCGACCGTCGCACGGTCATTTGCCGTTATGGCAGGGGTGCCGTTATAGCACGGGCATGCCGAAGCGGGCGAGAAGCTCCGCCGTTTCGGCAAGCGGCAAACCTACGACGCCCGAGAAGCTTCCATCGATCCGCGTGATGAACGCCGCCGCCTTGCCTTGGATCGCATAGGCGCCGGCCTTGTCGTCCGGCTCGCCAGTCGCGACGTAATGATCGATTTCTTCCGCGCTGAGAGCACGGAACGCCACCTTCGAGATCGACAGCTCGACTTCAGTGCGTTCATGCAAGCGAACAGCGACCGCCGTGATCACCTGGTGCGTTTGACCCGATAATGTCTTAAGCATGTGCTTCGCTTCGTCAGCGTTTGCGGGCTTGCCGAAAATCACGCCATCGAGCACCACTTCGGTGTCGGCGGAGAGAACCGGGCGCTCTGTAAGCAGGCGCTGCTGCATTCGCTGCCAGCCGGAAGCGACCTTCGTTCGCGCCATGCGCTCGACGTAATGCAACGGCGGTTCGGCGTCTCGCGCGCCCTCGACGACATCGCGTTCGCGGCCGGGGGCTTCACGCAATTTCAATACATCGAAATCGATCCCAAGCTGGCGCAAAAGTGCTTGCCGGCGCGGGCTCTTCGACGCGAGAAGGATATATGGCGTAGTCATGTGTCCCTCGAAGCAGAGATTTCGTTCAGTCGCGATGATACGGGTGACCGGCGTTTAGGCTCGCGGCCCGATAGAGCTGCTCGGCGAGGATCACACGAACGAGCCCGTGCGGCAGCGTCATCGCCGAGACCGCGAATCGCTCTGCGGCGGCTCGCTTGAACGTGTCGTCCAGGCCGTCGGCGCTGCCGATCACGAACGCCACGCTTGCGTTGTCGCTGCGCCATTGCGCGAGCTTCGTGGCGAGATCGCGTGTGGTCCACGCCTTTCCGCGTTCATCGAGGGCAATGATGCGGTCATCGGCGCACGTCGTGCGGATGCGCACCGCTTCCGCAAAAAGCATCTGCTCGACGCTTTTTCCGCGGTCACGCGGCTCCGCTTTGAGCTCGATAAGCTCGAACGCGTATTCGCGCGGCATCCGCTTCGCGTATTCATCGAAGCCCGCATCAATCCATGCCGGCATTCGCTGGCCGAGCGCGACGATACGAAGGCGCATGTGCAATTTGTCATTCCGAGAGCGTAGCTCTTATGCTCGAGGAATCTGCTGCTATCGCCGACGACAAAAGCAGGTCCCTCGCTTCGCTCGGGATGACATTGAAGGCGCTCATGCCGCGGCCCGCGCCGTCTTCGCGCGGCGCGCAGGCGGCGTCCATAATTCTTCGAGGTTGTAATACGTTCGCACCGACGGTTGCATGACGTGAACAACGATGTCGCCGGCGTCGATCAAAACCCATTCGCCGCCTTCTTCGCCTTCAACGCCGATGATCGTCGCGCCGGCTTCTTTCAGCTTGTCGCGAACATGCTGGGCGAGCGCCTTGACCTGCCGCGCCGAGTCGGCGCTCGCAATGATCAACGTGTCGTAGAGGCTGGTGAGCTTGCGGACATCGAGAATGGTGATGTCGCGAGCCTTGATATCTTCGAGGGCGGTAACGGCGGTGTGCTGCAGGCGATTGAGGCGCATCCTAAGTAATGGAGTGGACCCGATAGAGCCCGTGGCGAACAATATAGGCCAAAACGCTGTCCGGGAGCAAACCCCGCACGGCGGCGATGCTGTCTGGTCCACGCGCGATCGCTGATCGAATCGCGCTCGCCGAAATCGGTTGCGGAGTGACACGCTGTCGATAGATGGCGCCGAAAGGCCGCTCTCGCAAGAGTGCCGGATCTGAAATGAGCCGCGCTTTCCATTCGGATGCGAGGGCTGCCGGCAGCGCAGCATCGAGCGCGACACCCGGGCGTTCGGCGACAACGAGATGCGCGAGATTGAACAGCTCGCGCCACCGGTGCCATTCGGGAAGCCCGAGCACCGAGTCGGCACCGATGATCCATAACAACGAGCGGCGCGAATCCTCGCTCCGAAGCTCCTCGAGCGTCAGGACCGTGTAACTCTTGCCACGACGATCGATCTCGCGGGGGTCGACCGCGAGACCAGAGAACTCGGCACACGCAAGCTCGAGCATCGCCAACCGATCGGCTGCCGATGCATGCGGCGCTGAACGATGCGGCGGGTCGCCGGCAGGAATCAGGCGTACCTGCGGCAACGCAAGCGCGATTCGGACATCGTCGGCAAGACGCAAATGTCCATAGTGGACGGGATCGAACGTACCGCCAAGAAGCCCGAGCGGCATGGAATCAACCATGTCCGACGCGCGGCACGCCGACGATCAGCATTTCCGCGTGGTCGATCTCGGCTTCGATCGCGCGTAGCGTATGCTCGTTGATCACCTCGGAGTCGCGCAATGCCAGAAGCTCCGCGCGTTCGGCTTCGAGCGCAGTGAGCTTCAAGCGCTTCTCCGTTGCTGCGAGCGTTTCGAGATCGATGCGACGCGGGCCGTTCGCCGCGTGGCGATGCATCCGCGTCTCGTAATCGGCGATCAGCCGCTGTGCGAAGGCGATCTCTTCGGCGCGCTTCAATGCAGGCAACGCGCCCCGAAGCGCTTTCGACGCGGCTTGCGACACCGACAGCCGGGCCGCGCGCTCTTCCCGCTCTGCGCCGCCGTCCGCGCGGAGTTGCAAAAGACCGATGACGAAAGGCAACGTCAGACCGTTGATCAGCAACGTGAGCACGATCGCCGCCGCCGCGAGGAACAGAATCAAGTCGCGGTCGGGAAACGCCTGGCCGTTCGGCAATGTGAACGGCAGCGACAATGCCGCTGCGAGCGTCACCGAGCCGCGCAGACCGGACCATCCGACCAGAAAAATTGCGCGCGGATTGTGCCAGCCTTCGCGTTCGCGGATCCGGCGCGAAAGTATCAATGGCAAGTACGCACCCGGATAAACCCAAAGCAAGCGAAGTAAGGTGATCGTCAGATAGAGTGCGAACGCGTAGAGCGCGAGCTCGGACCATGAGCGTGCCGCAAGATTCGTGACAACGTCTTTCAGCTGCAGACCAAGCAGGATGAACGCCAGACTGTTGAACAGGTAAAGCACCATGCCCCACACTTCCCACGCATGGCGCCGCGTCGCGACGGACATGTGATCGGTGTCATGCCATCCCGCGTACAACCCGGCGGCGACGACCGCGAGAATGCCCGATAGGTGCACATGCTCGGCAATCAAATAGGCAGCATATGGCGTCAGCAACGAAATGATCGTCTGGATCGTCGGGTCGTCGACACAGAATCGTTTGAGGCGGGTCCGTAACACGCCGATGACGACGGCAACCGCGCTGCCGGCCAGCACGCCCCCGCCGGCGATCATTACAAGCTGACCGCCGGCTTGCAACAGCGAGAAGGTGCCCGTCGCCACCGCGGCGACAGCAAACTTGAACGCAACGAGTCCAGACGCGTCATTGATGAGGCTTTCGCCGTTGACGACGTGCGTGACGCGCGATGGCAGCGGCAAGCGTTCGGTGACCGCCGCCGTTGCTACAGCATCCGTCGGCGACACGATCGCTCCTAAGGCGAATGCTGCCGCGAGCGGCAATGACGGAATAAGCCAATGCATCAGATAGCCGACGGCGACCACCGTCGCCGCGACGAGTCCGAACGCGAGAAGCAGAATGGGCCGCAGATAGCCGACGAACTCGCGCTTTGGAAACAGCCAACCGTCACTGAACAGCAGCGGCGGAACAAACAGCAGAAAAAAGATATCGGGATCGAGCCGTACCGATGCCAAAGCCGGTACGAACGACAACAACGCACCGCCAGCCGTCAAGATAATCGGCAACGGCAGCGCAATCCACTTCGACATCGCGCCGAACACGGCGACAGCGACGAAGAGAATCAACGCAAGCTCGATCGTTTCCATGGCTCAGAACGTCGATCCTGGCGTCGCGAGAAACGCGATCTCCTCGGGCGTCGACACGCGGCCGAGAATCGTATTGCGATGAGGGAAGCGTCCGAAGCGACGAATTACCTCGGCGTGGCGCCTCGCCCATTCAAGCGGAGATGCGAGACCCGTCTCGTTCGCGAGCGCGTCAAAAAGCGTCACCGATCGTTCTTGCATTGCGCGGTCCTCACTGTGCACAAACGGCATGTACAGGAACCAGCGCTCCACCGGCGCAAGCGTGCGATCGAATCCTTTGGCGATGGCGTCGGCGGCCGTCGCAAGCGCACGCTCGTCGCTGGAAAATGCTGCGGGAGTACCTCGATGCACATTGCGCGTGAATTGATCAAGGAGAATCGCGCGCGCGAGCGCGCCGTGCGGATCATGGCACCATTCGCCGAACGCGCCGGCCCGCGCGGCGGCGATCGCGTCGCCAAAGCGCTCTTTGATCGTTGCATCGAGCGTCGGATCCTTGCGAAACCAGAAATCGCGTTCGACGAGCGGCGGTTCGCCGAACCAGAAGGTCAGGATTTCGTGCGCCAGCGGGTCGGTCGACATCGCTTTATCATACGACCTTCGCGCGGGGGGCCATGAGCGAGGCGGGGTCAACCCAAGGACCGAAGGTCGCGTCGCCTCGCGATTGGCCGCGGCCGACTTTGCGACGTCTCATTCGGCGCAATGGTTCAGTAGGGCCGCTGTGAAGGCGCGTACCTTGGGCGATTCCGGCGTGCGCACCTCCTACCGCGATATCTTTCTCCTTTCCTGTTGCCAGGCGCTGCTGCTGATCAACGCTGCAGGGTTGATCACGATGAATGGGCTGGTCGGCTTCGCGCTCGCCGATCGCAAAGCGCTCGCGACGCTAGGCGTCACGACATACGTCCTCGGCTCGGCGGTGTCGACATTGCCATTGTCGTTGTGGATGGCGAAGGTCGGTCGGCGCATCGGATTCATGACCGGTGCGCTGGTGAACATCGGCGGCTGCGCACTGGGCGCATGCGCGTTGTGGGCGCACAGCTTCCTCCTGTATTGCGTGGCCACCGCCGTGATTGGCGTCTACAACGCGATCGGATTGCAATATCGCTTCGCTGCAGCAGAAGTCTCCGCACCCGGTGACAAGGCGAAGGCAATTTCGCTTGTTCTTGCGGGCGGCATTGTCGGAGGCATTCTGGGCCCGGAATCGACGCGACTTTCACGTGACTGGTTTGCAACACCGTTCCTCGGCTCGTTCGTCGTACTCGCGCTTTATGCACTCGTAGCGCTCGCCGTGCAGTCGCGCGTACGCGTACCGCCCCCCATGTTTGAGGAGGGCAGCGGCGACGGCCGTCCGTTATCGGTGATCTTGCGCCAACCGGTATTCAGCGTCGCCGCGTTATCAGGCGGATTGGGTTACGGTCTGATGAATCTGCTGATGACCGCGACACCGATTGCAATGGAGCTGTGCAGCCATCCCTTCAGCGCGACGGCCTTCGTTATCGAGTGGCACGTTGTCGGCATGTTCGCGCCGGGCTTTTTCACCGGCTCTCTGATCAAACGTTTCGGCGTGCTGCAGGTGATCCTCGCCGGCCTGGTCATGATGGCGGCTGCCGTCACGATCGCGTTGAACGGCATCACCGTCGCACACTTTCTCGTCGCACTGACGCTGGTTGGAATCGGCTGGAATTTCATGTACACCGGCGGCACGACGCTCTTGACCGAGGCATACCGGCCCACCGAGAAAGCGCGCACGCAAGGCATCAACGATTTCATCGTGTTCGCGACGATGGCGATCTCGTCGGTCATCTCGGGTGCGCTTGTATCGACGTCGGGTTGGCAAGCGATGAACGAGGCCGTGCTGCCGTTTCTCGCCGTCATCGCTGCGGCGGTGCTGTGGCTTGCTCGCCTGCGCCGCCGCAACGCCGCTCGCGCTGCAGCTGCCCCGACTGAGTTGACTTAGATTCGGTCCGCGGCCGCTGCGCTTCGTTCGACCGCGAACTTCCAGAAAACGCGGTCGACCGTTTTACGATGAGCCTCGCGCATCGCCCGCTTCAGCGCCTGGCCGACCGCGTACGAGTCGATGACATCCTGCTTGACGTCGATGAAGATGATGACACGGTCGAGATCGAGGATCAGCGAGCGCACGTTCGCCTTAATGTCTTGGGCGGCGAGCCAGCTCTCGGCGGCGCGGTCGAGCTCCTCATCCGACGTGTCGATCAACACGCGCCGGTTGATCGCGGCAAGGAAAAGCGCCATCACGCCGAGAATGATGCCGACGACAATCGCGACGCTTGCGTCGAAGCCGGGATGCGGCCCGAAGAAATAGCCAACGCCCGCGACGAGCAACGTCAGCACGATTCCCAGGAGCGCCACGCCATCTTCGAGAACGACGGCGAGCACCGTCGTGTTGTGGCGATTCTGCCGCAAGCCGCGCCATCCGCCGATTTCCCGCAACGCTGTCGCGAGCGTCCACGATTCGAGCGCCAGCGCGAATAACAAGAGGCCCAGAACGAGCAGCGTGAACGGCGCGCCGTGCTCGGGGACAATGAGCGCATTCACGCCGTGGTAGATGTTGATGCCGCAGCCGACGAAGAAGACACTGACGGCTGAGATCAGCGCCCAGAAATATTTTTCCTGCCCTCGGCCAAACGGATGCTGACGGTCGGGACCGCCGCGACCGCGCACTTCGCCAACCTTCAGCAACACCTGGTTGCCGACATCGGCGAGCGAGTGAATCGTTTCCGCGAAAAGCGTCGGCGACCCCGTCACGATCCAGCCGAAGCCCTTCGATACGGCGATTGCGGTATTGGTCGCAATCGACAGGGTAACGGAGGCGGACACCTACGTTCTAGGGCGGAGTACGAATCTGGCCGGTGCCGAGCACGATCCACTTGCGGCTCGTCAGGCCCTCGAGTCCGACAGGCCCGCGCGCGTGCAGCTTGTTCGTCGAAATCCCAATCTCCGCGCCAAGCCCATATTCGAAGCCGTCGGCAAAACGGGTCGATGCGTTGACGAGGACTGAGCTCGAGTCGACTTCGCGCAGGAATCGCATCGCGTTCAAGTGATCATCGGTGACGATCGCGTCGGTGTGCTGCGAGCCGTATTTGGCGATGTGATCGATGGCGTCGTCGACGCTGTCGACGATTCGTATCGACAATATCGGCGCCAGGTACTCGGTGTACCAGTCGTCTTCGCTCGCCGACTTCATCGACGGAAAGATTGCACGCGAGCGGTCACAGCCGCGAAGCTCCACGCCTTTGCGCGTATAGATTTCCGCCAACGGCGGCAACACGCGCGCCGCGATGTCCGCGTGGATGAGGAGTGTCTCCATCGTGTTGCAGGGCGAGTAGCGTTGCGTTTTGGCGTTGTCGGCGATCCGTATCGCCTGATCGAGATCGGCGCGCGCATCGATATACACGTGGCAAACGCCGTCCAGGTGCTTGATCACTGGTACTTTCGCATCGCGCGCGATCCTTTCGATCAGACCTTTACCGCCGCGCGGAACAATGACGTCGATGTGCTTTTCATCGGCGATCAAGCGTCCGACTGCAGCACGGTCCGCGGTCGCGATCACTTGCACTGCGGATTCCGGCAATCCGGCGCTCCGTAATCCTTCATGTATGCACGTTGCGATCGCGTGATTGCTGCGCAGCGCCTCCGAGCCGCCGCGCAATATTGTTGCATTGCCGGCTTTGAGACACAGTCCGGCAGCGTCGGCCGTGACGTTCGGGCGCGATTCGTAAATGATCGCGATGACGCCGAGCGGGACGCGCATCATGCCGACCTGGATGCCGGACGGCCGATATTTGAGGTCGGAGATTTCGCCGACGGGATCGGGCAGCGCTGCGATTTCGCGCAGTCCGTCGGCCATTGCGGCAATCGCCGTCGGCGTAAGCGTCAGGCGGTCAACGAACGCAGCGTCATTTCCTGCAGCACGTGCGGCATGCACATCTGCCGCATTCGCTTCGAGCAATCGCGCTTCGTCGCGCCGAATCGCCGCTGCCATCGTCGTCAGCGCGGCGTTCTTTGAACGTGTGTCCGCGCGCGCCAGCAATCGCGCGGCGTTCCGCGCCGCGTTGCCGACGCCATCGATGTACGCTGCGATGTCGTCGAACGCGCCGAGCCCCGGTACATTGAGATTCGTCATCGCAGCATTTTAGCGCCTTCGCGGTCGCCGGCCCGAAGGACTCAGCGTTTGCGCGGATCGATCATCCTTACACCGGCGTCAGTACCGACCAAGATCACATCCGCGCCGCGTCGCGCGAATAATCCGACGGTCACAACGCCGGCGATCTGATTGATATTTGCTTCGAGCGAAACCGGATCCACGATCGAAAGTCCATGAACGTCGAGGATGACGTTTTCGTTATCGGTTGTGAATCCCACCCGCCATGCAGGTCGTCCGCCCAGCTTGACGAGCTGGCGCGCAACATAACTGCGCGCTATCGGAATCACTTCGATCGGTAGCGGAAACGTTCCCAATACGTCGACGAGCTTGGATTGGTCGACGATGCAAACGAACTTGCGCGCGACCGCGGCGACGATCTTCTCGCGGGTGAGCGCACCGCCGCCGCCTTTGATCATCGCGCCGTGCTCGGTCACTTCATCGGCGCCGTCGATGTAGACGGGAACATCGTCGACGTTGTTCAGATCTTCGACGTAAATGCCATGCGATTTCAGTCGATCGGCAGTTTTGACGGAGCTCGCGACGGCGCCTTTGATGCGGCTCTTGATTTTTGCGAGCTCGTCGATGAACAAGTTGGCGGTCGATCCCGAGCCGACGCCGATCCACGCGTCAGTGACGACATGCTTGATCGCCTCGCGCGCGACTGCGCGTTTCTGGTCGTCTGCAGACATCATTGAACCCCCACGCTTGCGGCATTCGCCGCTGCGCTGCCCCCAAAGGGGGAGCAATTCGCGCCTTGGGACGGCCCTGCGGCGCTCATTGAACCCCCACGCTTGCGGCATTCGCCGCTGCGCTGCCCCCAAAGGGGGAGCAATTCGCGCCTTGGGACGGCCCTGCGGCGCTCATCGAACCCCCACGCTTGCGGCATTCGCCGCTGCGCTGCCCCCAAAGGGGGAGCAATTCGCGCCTTGGGACGGCCCTGCGGCGCTCATCGAACCCTCGCTCATTTCTTACGCGGCGGCGGCAGATCGGTGCAGACGCCTTCGAACACCTCCGCAGCGAAGCCGATCGATTCGGAAAGCGTCGGATGCGGATGGATCGTTCGCCCGATATCCACGGCGTCGGCGCCCATCTCGACGGCGAGCGCGATTTCGCTGATCAGATCGCCGGCACGCGTTCCTACGATGCCGCCGCCGACGATCCGGTGCGTCGCGTCGTCGAACAACAGCTTCGTGAAACCTTCATCGCGACCGTTGGCAATTGCGCGACCGGACGCAGCCCATGGAAAGACCCCCTTTTGCAGCTTGAGGTTCTTCGCTTTCGCTTCGTCCTCCGTCATGCCGACCCATGCGATCTCCGGATCGGTATACGCAACGGATGGAATCGCGCGCGTGTCGAAATGCGATTTTTGCCCCGCGGCTGCTTCGGCTGCGACGTGCGCTTCATGCACGGCTTTGTGAGCGAGCATCGGCTGCGCGGCGATGTCGCCGATGGCGTGAATGTGCGGCACATTGGTCCGCATTTGCGTGTCGACATTGATGTAACCGCGCTCCGTGACGGCGACGCCGGCTTTGTCGGCGCCGATCAGCTTCCCATTGGGCGCTCGTCCCACTGAAAGAAGCACGAGATCGTAGGGCTGCGGCCCTTGCGGCGCCTGTTCGCCTTCGAACGTGACGTAGAGAGCATCCTTCTTTGCGTCGATTGCGACGGTCTTCGTCTTCAGCATCACGCGATCGAAGCGAGGCTTGTTGATCTTCTCCCAAATTTTGACGAGATCGCGATCCGCGCCGAGCATCAAGCCGTCGAGCATCTCCACGACGTCGAGACGTGCGCCGAGTGTCGAGTAGACGGTACCCATTTCGAGCCCGATGATGCCGCCGCCGACGACGAGCATCCGCTTCGGCACTGCGCGCACCTCCAGAGCGCCGGTCGAGTCGACGATACGCGGATCTTTCGGCGCAAATGGAAGCCAGATCGCCTCCGAACCCGCGGCGATGATTGCTTTTTCGAAGCGTACGATTTTTTTGGCACCGGTCGGCTCGCGTCCCGCGCCCTCGGTGAGAGCCACTTCGAGGTGATTTGCATCGAGAAAAGTGCCGATCCCGCGTACGACATCGACCTTGCGTGCCTTCGCCATCCCGCCCAAGCCGCCGGTCAGCTTGCCGACGACCTTGTTTTTCCACGCGAGCAACTTGGCGAGGTCGACCTGCGGGGCGCCATACGTGATGCCGTGTTCGGCGAATGACTTCGCTTCGTCCATTACGCCGGCGATATGAAGCAACGCTTTCGACGGAATGCAGCCGACGTTGAGACATACGCCACCCAACGTCGCATAGCGTTCGACGAGTACGGTCTTCATGCCGAGATCGGCGCTGCGAAAAGCGGCGCTGTAGCCGCCGGGTCCGGAGCCAAGGACCATCATTTCGCAGCTGATATCGGCATTTCGCCGTTCGCTTGCAGCGGGCTTGGGCGAAGGCGGCGCATTCGTGGAAGAAGGCTCGCGCGCGGTCGCGGAAGATGGGGGCGAAGGTGGTGCGGTTTTCGCGGCGGTTGCTTCGGCAGTGTCAAGGAGCGCGATCACGCTGCCCTCGCTCACCTTGTCGCCGACTTTTAGCTTCAGCTCTTTCACGACGCCGGCGGCAGGCGAGGGCACATCCATCGTCGCTTTGTCGGATTCGAGCGTGATTAGCGGATCCTCCGGTTTCACGCTGTCGCCGGGCTTCACGAACACTTCGATCACCGGCACGTCCGTGAAGTCGCCGATGTCCGGGACTTTGACTTCGATCGTGCTCATTGTTGTACCCCCACGCTTGCGGCCTCAGTGGCCAATGAGGCCGCTGCGCTGCCCCCAGAGGCAGCCTGCAATGCGCACGCTTGGGAGGACGGCCCTGCGGTGCTCATCGCTACAGCACGACGCGCCGCATGTCGGCGAGCAATTGGCACAGGTATGTCGTGAAGCGCGCCGCCTGCGCGCCGTCGATGACCCGGTGATCGTAGGACAACGAGATCGGCAGAATCAGCCGCGGTGCGAACTCTTTGCCGTCCCAGACTGGCTTGGTTACGCTTCGCGAGACGCCAAGAATCGCAACTTCCGGCGCGTTGATGATCGGCGTGAACGACGTGCCGCCGATGCCACCGAGCGACGAGATCGAAAAGCATCCGCCCTGCATGTCGGCCGGCCCGAGCTTGCCATCGCGCGCTTTCGCCGACAGCTCACCCATTTCCTGCGCGATCTGCATGACGCCCTTCTGGTCGGCGTTCTTGACGACGGGGACGACGAGGCCGTTCGGCGTGTCGGCGGCGAAACCAATGTTGAAGTAACGTTTGTAGACCAAGCTGTCGCCGTCGGCGGAGCCGACCAACGAGGCATTGAAGTCAGGAAATTTGCGCAACGCGGCGACGCTGACCTTGATGAGAAACGCGAGCATCGTGACCTTGATGCCCGATTTCTCGTTCTCCTTGTTCAACCGTACGCGAAACGCTTCGAGATCGGTGATGTCCGCATCGTCGAACTGCGTGACGTGCGGGATCATTACCCAGTTACGCGCGAGATTCGCACCGGAGATCTTCTTGATGCGCGAAAGCGGCTTCGCTTCAGTCGGCCCGAATTTGGCGAAGTCCACCTGCGGCCACGGCAGCAGGTTGAGCGCGCCACCGCCCGTGATACCGGCACCCGCTGTGGGTGCAGCGCCCTGACCGGACAACGCTTGCTTGACGAACTGCTGCACATCTTCGTGGAGGATTCGTGCTTTGGGTCCGCTGCCCCTCACTTTGCTCAAGTCGACGCCGAGCTCACGCGCGAAAGCGCGAATGGAAGGTGATGCGTGCGCCGCCTTGAATGCCTGCTCATCGGCGATCGGGGCAGCGACGGCGGGGGCAGGTCTGGGCGGCGGAGATTCCTTCGCGAGGGGCGCCGGGGCAGCGTCTTCCTTTGCGGCGGGCCGCTGTGGCGCGGCGGCTTCCGGGGGTTTCGCAGCGATTGCCTCGCGCGCTTCCAATGTCAGGATGACCGTGCCTTCGCTGACCTTGTCGCCGACCTTGAGCTTCACATCTTTGACGACGCCGGCGCTGGGCGAGGGCACATCCATCGTCGCCTTGTCCGACTCGAGCGTAACAAGGGGATCGTCGGCCGCTACCGTGTCGTCTGGTTTGACGAACAGTTCGATGACTGGAACATCCTTGAAATCGCCGATGTCCGGCACTTTGACGTCTTGGACGGCGCCGTTTCCTCTTGCGGCTGCGGGAGGCGCCTGCGGTGATGGCGCGCTGGCGGCCGCAGATCGTTGAGGCGACGGGGTGGCGCTCGATGAAGCAGGCTGGGCGGAAGGTTTAGCGCTTGATGGCTGCTGCGATGGTGCTGCGCCCGCGCCGTCCGTTTCCAGCGTCAGAATGACACCGCCTTCGCTCACCTTGTCACCGACCTTGAGCTTCAGATCCTTCACGACGCCCGCGGACGGCGAAGGCACGTCCATCGTCGCCTTGTCCGATTCCAACGTGATGAGAGAATCGTCCGGCTTCACCTTGTCGCCGGGCTTGACGAACACTTCGATCACCGGCACGTCCTTGAAGTCGCCGATGTCGGGAACCTTGACTTCGAGTGTGCTCACCGTTGTACCCCCACGCCGTCTTCTTCGTCACACCGTCCACGGCGCCGGCTTCTTCGGATCGAGGCCATACTTCGCAAGCGCTTCGGCAACCTTCGCGGCCGGAATCTTTCCCTCATCGGCGAGGGCCTTCAACGCAGCGACGGTCACCCACCGCCGATCGACCTCGAAGAAATGCCGAAGTTTTTCGCGCGTGTCGGAACGTCCGAAGCCGTCCGTCCCCAGCACGACGTAACGGCGCGGCACGTACGCGCGGATCTGTTCCGCGAATGCGCGAATGTAGTCGGTCGCCGCGATGGCCGGTCCTTCGGTGTCCTTGAGGCAGATTTCCACATGCGACAGCGCGGCCTTGGAATTCGGATTCAACATGTTCTGACGATTGACCGCATTGCCCTCGCGCGCCAGCTCGGTGAATGAAGGGCAGCTCCACAGATCCGCCTCGACCCCCCAATCGCTACGCAACAGCGCGGCCGCTTCGATCACTTCGCGAAACACCGAGCCGGACCCCAGCAACTGGACGCGCGGCGCCTTCGCGTTCTTCTCGCCAGCCTTGAACAGGTACATTCCCTTCACGATTGCGGGTGCCGCGCCTTCCGGCATCGCGGGATGCGTGTAGTTCTCGTTCATCAGCGTCAAATAGAAATACGCGTCCTGCTGCTCGACGTACATCCGTTTGAGGCCGTAATGGATGATGACCGCCACCTCGTACGCAAACGTGGGATCGTACGAAATGCAATTCGGGACCGTCGCCGAAATCAAATGCGAATGGCCGTCTTCGTGCTGGAGGCCTTCGCCGTTCAACGTCGTGCGTCCCGCCGTGCCGCCAAGCAAGAAGCCTCGACAGCGCATGTCGCCCGCGGCCCATGCGAGGTCGCCAATACGCTGGAAGCCGAACATCGAATAAAAGATGAAGAACGGAATCATCGGCACGCCGTGCGTCGAATACGATGTCGCGGCGGCCATCCAGTCGCACATGCCGCCTGCCTCGCTGATGCCTTCTTGCAGGATCTGCCCGTCCTTCGACTCCTTGTAGAACATCAGCTGATCTTTGTCTTCCGGCGTATAAAGCTGGCCCTGCTGATTCCAGATGCCGAGCTGGCGGAACATCCCTTCCATGCCGAACGTCCGCGACTCGTCCGGTACGATCGGCACGACATGGCGACCGATGTTCTTGTCGCGGATCAGCATTTGCAGGATCTGGACGAACGCCATCGTCGTTGAGATCTCGCGCTCGTCGGTGCTCTTCAGGAATCGCTCGAGTGCGGAAAGCTCGGGAATCGTGAGCGGATTCGCTTTGCGGCGACGCGATGGCAGATAGCCGCCCAACTCCATCCGACGTGCCCGCATGTATTCGAGCTCCGGCGATCCTTCGGGAAATGTGACGAATGGAACTTCTTCGAGCTTGTCGTCCGGCACGGGGATCTGGAAGCGGTCGCGGAATTTGCGGATCGCGTCGACGTGCATCTTCTTTTGCTGGTGCGTGATGTTCTGCGCTTCGCCGGCCTCGCCCATCCCGTAGCCCTTAATCGTCTTCGCGAGGATCACCGTCGGCTGGCCCTTGTGATTCACGGCAGCGTGGTAGGCGGGATAGATCTTGTGCGGGTCGTGTCCGCCGCGATTCAAATTCCAGATGTCGTCATCGGACCAGTCGGCGACGAGCGCCTTCAATTCCGGTGTATTGAAGAAGTATTCGCGTACATACGCGCCGTCCTTCGACTTGAACGTCTGGTACTCGCCGTCGACGCATTCCATCATGCGCCGCTCGAGAATCCCCTTCTTGTCGCGCGCAAAAAGCGCGTCCCAGTGCGTGCCCCAGATCACCTTGATGACATTCCAGCCGGCGCCGCGAAAATCGCTTTCGAGCTCCTGAATGATCTTGCCGTTGCCGCGCACGGGACCGTCGAGGCGCTGCAGGTTGCAGTTGACGACGAAGATCAAATTGTCGAGTTTTTCGCGCGATGCCATGCCGATCGCACCCATCGATTCCGGTTCGTCCATCTCGCCGTCGCCCATGAACGCCCAGACCTTGCGGCCTTCGGTGTTCACATGTGCTCGATCCTGCAGGTACTTCATGAAGCGCGCTTGATAGATCGCCATCAGCGGCCCGAGGCCCATCGAGACCGTGGGAAACTGCCAGACGTCCGGCATCAGCCACGGGTGCGGGTACGACGAGACGCCCTTACCGTCGACTTCCTGGCGAAAATAATCCATTTGCTCGGTCGTGAAACGCCCGAGCATGTAAGCACGCGCATAGACGCCGGTTGCCGAATGTCCCTGGATGAACACGAGATCGCCGCCGTGATTGTCAGAGGGCGCGTGCCAGAAATGATTGAAGCCCACGTCGTAGAGCGTCGCGGCCGACGCAAAGCTCGCGATATGGCCGCCGACGTTCGTATGCTTGTTCGCACGGAGCACCATCGCCATCGCATTCCACCGCACGTGTGAGCGGATCTTGTGCTCGATTGCTTGATCGCCCGGAATGCGCACCTGCTTATCGACGGGGATCGTGTTGATGTACGCGGTGTTCGCCGAGAAGGGCATGTACGCGCCCGAACGGCGCGCGGTGTCGATCAATTGTTCGATAAGGAAGTGAGCGCGATCGGGTCCCTCGATTGCGAGCACGGCGGATAAGGCATCGAGCCATTCCCGCGTTTCTTGCGGGTCGACATCTTTTTGAATATCCATGATGTGATCCTCCAGCGCTTATCGCTCGATTTTATGCGCGGTACGCACGCGTGTATTGCGGCGGTGCGCTCGAAAATATTTAGCCAGTTTACCGTGTTGCGGAAATCATTTCCATTTCCGGGGTCTTAGCGTACCTGCCAGGCGGGGCATCAAAAGTGCGAGGCCGCTCAAACCGCTCATGACCGCAAAAACGCCGAACCCAACGCGGTAACTGCCGGTCGACGCAGCGAGCAGCGCGAAAACCGGCGGTCCGGCGACGACGCCTGAGAAGGTGATGAATCCGGAAGCCCCGGTGACCGCACCCGCCTGGCCTTTGGGTGCATGATGTGCGACCTCGGCAAGCTGGACGCCGTTCCAGCCGATTGCCGTTGCCCCAAAGATCACCGCGACGATGATCACCGCAGCGGTCGACCACGCCGTCGTAGCCGTTGTAATGACGACTCCACACGTCGCGGCGATGATGCCGATGACGCCCAGCACGCGACGCGGCGGCGCAACGCGGTCGGCGACAAAGCCCCATCCAATGCGCCCGACGACGCCACCCACCGTCGCAGCGGTCAAGGCAAAGCCGGCGCCGACCAGCGACCATTCAAGCGATTCGGTCAGATAGACGACGATGAAGCTCGTCAGGCAAACCTGCGTGCCCGCATAAATGAAGGACACGATCGCCAACTCCGCAAGCGTTCGCGATGCCAATACGATACGCAGCGGGTCAAGCACAGTCGCGAGCGAGAATGCGCGACCGGAACGGTGCGGAGCGTTCACCTCCTCGTCCAGCATTGCACGCGTCGGTTGTGCGATAACGGCGACCGCGACGCCGACAAACGCCGTGATGAGCAGTGCAATGCGCCAGCCCACGAACAGCGCCAGAGCGGGCAGCACGGCGCCTGCGAGCGCCGCGCCCGCCGGGACGCCGGTCTGCTTGATCGAAAAGGTAAGCGCAAGGCGGTGCGGTTCTGCGGTCCTTATCAACACGTGCGATGACGCCGGGGTGATCGGGCCGTATCCGACCCCGATCAGCAAAGCCGCCGCAATCAGCACCACCAGCGCGTGAGACGGTGCGAGGGCGATCATCAGCGCGCCCAACGCGGACAGAAGCACGCCGAACTGCGATATGCGAATCGCGCCGAAGCGTTCGATGAAGCCGGCGCATCCAAGGCTCGCGAACATCGCGCCGGCGTAGACCAGTCCAACGAAAACGCCGATCCACTTCGGCGCAATCGCGAATGCCTGCGCGATCTCGGGCGCCAGAACGGCCGTTGCCGTGGCGGCGAGCGATACATAGATTTGAATGGCCGTCGTGGCGGCGAGAGCCAATAGGGCACGCCGGCCTTTCGTCTCGCCCCGAGTTGGCACCGTCACCGCGCGCGCGAAGCGCATTCGATGACGCGCGCTTCAGTGATGACAAAGTCCACAGAAAGATCGTGCGGCGCGGCCGGCACTTCCGCGACAAGCTGTGCTTCGAAGGCGCCGGCGATACGCGGTGCGGCGCGAGGCAACAGCGGCAATAGCCGATCGTAATAGCCGCCGCCGTAGCCAAGGCGTCGGCCATGGACGTCGAATGCAACGCCGGGAACAAGAACCCATTCGATCGCATCGATTGGGACGGGCGCACATTGCGAAGTTGGCTCGGGAATGCCGCGATACCCCGGGGCAAGGTCGATCGCCAAATCGCAAACGCGATGCAGCGACAACATTCGCGTGTGAAGCTCTACACGCGGAGAAGCGAGCGTTTTGCCAAGCGCCAACGCGCTCTCTGCGAGCAAGCGCGAATCCCACTCGTTGCGAAACGGAATGGTGACGAACACCGTGTGAGCCGAGAGGAACGACGGCAGCGCTGCGAGTCGATCCGCAATGCTCCGCGAGGCGGCGTCCCGATGCCGCGGCGTCAACGCGTCGCGGGCCGCAAGCACGCGTTCCCGAATTGCGCGCTTCGCATCGCGCAACGCCGTGCCGATCGGAGGCGGGGCATCGTCGGGCGCGGTCGGCGAGGACATTTGTCGATGTTAGCGCAGGGCCTGTTCACACTGTGTCTACGAATGCGTTGCAGAGCCATTTTCGCAGCAACCCGAAGGGAACGGGCCTCCTGGGGCGCCACTCTGCGTCGCTTTCCTCGCTTAGACGCTCGGTCTTAGCTTCCGAATTTTTCAAAATCGTCGCCTTGATTGGCACCCCATGCCACCCGTTCGCATTCGCAGACACAGTGTGAACAGGCCCTAATAACAACCGCGACATATAATGACCGCCCCTTCGTCAGATCGAACCATGAACCACGCCCACCACGTCTACCGCGAGCGTCGCGATGCGTTGCTGAACAAGATGCGCGAACACGCCGGCGCCGGCGTCGCGCTCGTTCCCACAGCGCCAGAAGTCGCACGCAATCGTGATTCGCTCTATCCATTTCGGCACGACAGCTACTTTTACTATCTCTCGGGATTTCCCGAACCGGAAGCGGTTGTCGCATTGGTTGCGGGCCCCGACGGCGATCGTCACGTGCTGTTCTGCCGGGACAAGAACGAAGAGCGCGAGATTTGGGATGGTTTTCGCTACGGACCCGATGCCGCGAAGGAGATCTTCGGCTTCGACGAAGCGCATTCGATCAAGGATCTGAAAACGAAACTGCCCGACATTGCCGCCGACCATCCCGCGTTGTTTACGCCGGTCGGCTTGTTCAGCGATTGGGATCGCCATATCACCGACCTATTGAATGAAATCCGAAGCCGTGTGCGCTCTGGTGTGGCGGCGCCCGACGAAATCGTCGACGTGCGTGCTGCGCTCGATGCCATGCGGCTCGTCAAGGATGCTCACGAGCTTTCGCTGATGCGGCGTGCTGCATCGATCTCAGCCGCTGCGCATCGGCGCGCGATGGCGTCCACGCGTCCGGGCTGGTTCGAATACCAGGTCGAAGCGGAGCTTCTGCACGAATTCTTGCGCGAAGGTGCGCAGGCGCTTGCATATTCGCCGATCGTCGGCTCCGGGCCGAATGCGTGCGTGCTGCACTATCGCGACAACAACCGGCAGCTGCAGGATGGCGAGCTGCTGCTGATCGACGCCGGTTGCGAATATCGCGGCTACGCGTCCGACATCACGCGGACCTTTCCGGTCAACGGCAAGTTCAGCGGCCCGCAGAAGGCGATCTACGAGCTCGTGCTCGCCGCGCATCAGGCGTGCATCGACGCCGTGAGGCCCGGCGCCGAATTCCACGACTACCACAAGGTCGCCGAACGCGTGCTCGCGCAGGGCTATATCGATCTCGGGCTGTGCAAGGGCACGCTCGACGACGTGCTGGCGAACGGCAGTTACAAGCAGTTCTACATGCATCGCGCGGGGC
>DASXSP010000046.1:0-8064 GCA_036505865.1 Casimicrobiaceae bacterium | reverse complement strand
GGTCGCCGCCGGTGAACACGAGATAGTGCTTGTTGGTCGCGCGGCCGATCATCGTCATGCCGACTTTCTGGGCAATCTCGTAGCCCATTTGCGTGAGGCCCGAGCGGGATACGAGAAACGGAATGCGCATTTGCGCAGCTTTGATCACCATCTCGGACGTGAGGCGGCCCGTCGTATAGAAAATCTTGTCGCCGCCCTCGATGCGATCGAGCCACATACGTCCCGCGATCGCGTCGACGGCGTTGTGGCGGCCGACATCCTCGACAAACAACAGTATTTGCGCGTGCTCGCCGTCGTTGGTCACCAATGCGCAGCCGTGCACCGCGCCTGCCTGCTTGTAAATCGTTTCGTGCAAGCGGACTTGTTCGAGGAGCTCGTACAGTGCTCCCTGAGTGAGCGTCGCGCCTTGCGGCAGCTTGACGCTATCGATCTCGGCCATCAAATCGCCGAATACCGTGCCTTGGCCGCAACCCGTGGTCTTCGTGCGCTTGGCGGTCTTTGCGTCGAGATCGGCGAGACCGTTCCGCGTCTTGACGGCGACCGAGTTCGTTTCCCAATCGACTTGGACGGCGACGATATCTTCGATCGACTCCACCAGGCGCTGATTGCGCAGGTAGCCGATCGTCAAATCCTCCGGCGCGGCGCCGAGCGTCATCAGCGTGAGGATTTCCTGTTTGTCGACGTAAAGCGTCAGCGGATGCTCACCAGCGATGGGTACCGTCCGCTTCTCGCCGTGCTCGTCGACTGCATCGACATCGAACGTTGCCGGGCGGCCGGCATCGGTCAATAACGGACGATACGGTGAGTTGGGCGCATTCACTTGTCGTCAGCCGCCGATGTAGCTCATCTCCACTTTGGCGACGCGCGGCGTGTGCGCACTGCGTATCTCCGAATACCGATCGGCGCGCTTGCGCCAGATCGCGGCGATTGCGTTTCGGATTTGTGGATCGTCGTATCCACCACGCACGAGCGCACGGAGATCGTAGCCGTCGGTCGCGAACAGGCACGTGAACATCTTGCCGTCGGTGGACAGGCGCGCTCGCGAGCAATCACGGCAAAACGCTTGCGTCACCGATGCGATGACGCCGATCTCGCCGCTGCCGTCGCGATAACGCCAGCGCTCGGCGACCTCGCCGGTGTAGTTTGCGTCGATTGCTTCGAGCGGCAATTCCCGGTGAACGGTCTCGACGACCTCCGCCGCCGGCACGACGTCATCCATGCGCCAGCCGTTGGTGTGGCCGACGTCCATGTATTCGATGAATCGAACGATTTGGCCGGTGTTTCGAAAATGACGCGCGAGCGGCAGGATGGCGTGCTCGTTCATTCCCCGTTTGACGACAGCATTGATCTTGATGGGCGCGAGACCCGCCGCGTGCGCTGCTTCGATGCCTTCGAGCACACGCGCCACCGGAAATTCGACATCGTTCATCGCACGAAATGTTGGATCGTCGAGCGCATCGAGGCTCACGGTGACACGCGATAGACCGGCGCTGCGCAATGCACGTGCTTTTTTCGCAAGCAGCGCACCGTTGGTCGTTAATGTCAGGTCGACGTCCGGGAGCGTCGCCAGCTGTTCGACGAGACGCTCGATGTTCTTCCGTAACAGTGGCTCGCCGCCGGTCAACCGTATCTTGCGAACGCCGAGGCCGACATAGATGCGCGCAAGTCGCACGATCTCCTCGAACGTCAGCAATTCGTCGTGCGGCAGAAACGGATAGTCGCGTCCGAAGACATCCTTCGGCATGCAATAGACGCAGCGAAAATTGCAGCGGTCGGTCACCGAGATGCGCAAGTCGTGCATTCGGCGGCTCCGCTGATCCGCTGGAAGCGCATCCTGATCGTACGGGACTTGCGCGGCTTCGCGGACGAATGCGTCCCGCGTCCCGGAGGGCGTCGTGCGTCCGTCGGCAAGCGGAATGACCTTGTTCATCGCTTGAGGATGTTAGCAGAGCACGCGTGCGTGAGAGCGTTGATAGCGGTGTATGATCATTCGCACGTTTTTTAGTGCCGCCAGTCTCATAAATCCCATGCAACCGTTACGGTTTCCTGTCGATGTCGTAATTGAGCGCCAGCGACTTGCCAACCGGTGGATAAGTGAGACGTGGCGGCCGGCGAACGTAGAAGTAACGGATACGGACCGCGCCGAATTCGCCGAGTGCCTAGGCGACAATGGAGCGATCACCCGATGGCGCCTCGGGCGTTTTGCGATCGAACTGCATCCGACTGAGGCTGAGGGGTACTTCCTCAATCTAACGTCGCCCGCACCGTGCGTGTTCGTCATGTGGAGAATGTTCGACGATCGGGTGCCACCGGCGCGACCCGTCGTGGTGACGGTCAGCTACAACGAGGCTGGACGACTGTTGGACGGCGGCGAGCGCGTCGACAACGTTCCCATGCCGCTGGAGATCGTCGACTGGATGAGGCCGTTCGTCGCTGCACACTACAAACCCGAGCCAAAGCGCAAAGTGAAGCGCAACGATCCGTTCGCCGCGGATGCGGTTGTTCGCGAGCGAGAGTCGCAGAAGTGATTTCCCCAGATGCCTGAAGAGGATAAATCGCGCGAGCCGCTGACCCTTAAGCGGTGGTCAGCGCGCAAGCTCGCGGCTGCGAAGGAGATGAACGTTTCGCCGCCGTCCGCACCGTCTCTTCCTGCTGCGCAACCGAGCGCCGAGACGACAGCCGCCCAGCCGACCGCGGCGCCCGAGCTGCCGCCTGTTGAATCGCTAACGTTCGAATCGGATTTCACGGCGTTCATGAAACCCGACGTTGATGAGTCGCTCAAGCGCTTGGCGCTCAAGAAATTGCTGCACGATCCGCGGTTCAACGTGATGGACGGGCTCGACACCTACATCGACGACTACTCGCAGCCCGATCCGATCCACCCCGATGTCGTCAAGCAGTTGATGCAGGCCCGCTATATCTTCAATCCACCGCAAACGCGCGTGAACGAAGCCGGTATTGTCGAGGACGTGCCGGTCGAGGAACAAACATCGCAAGCGACCGCCGACGCCGCGCCAACCGAACTGGGTCCGGCGACGATCGCCAGCAATGAATCGACCGACACGGCAGTTGACGGCGTGCCGACAGTGGCGCCTGCTGATCTGGATCCCGCAAATTCGAAATGAGCGCCGCAGATAAACAGGTCTGGCTCTGCTCGTGCAACGGCACAATGCCGCTCGACTCCGACGCGCTCAACCGCGCCATCGGCGTCGTGCCCCATGGTGGCGTCAAGACGATGCTCTGTCAGAAGGAGATCGGCGCGTTCGCCGCCGGCGCGCAGGGGGACGTTGTCGTGGCCTGCACGCAGGAGGCGCGCCTTCTCGGCGACGTCGCCGAAGAAGGCGGCAAAGCGCAGACCATCAAGTTCGTCAACATACGGGAGACCGCCGGCTGGTCGAGAGAGGCTAACGCCGCAACGCCGAAAATTGCCGCGCTGCTTGCTGTTGCCGCGATGCCCGAGCCTGATCCCGTACCGCGTGTCGCGTACACGTCGGACGGACAGGTACTGATTGTTGGACCGCTCGCCCCGGCGCTGTTGTGGGCCGAGTCCCTTTCGAAGTACGTGGCCGTCACGGTGCTGGCAACCGAACGCATGGTCGGCATCGACCTGCCGACCCAACGGGATTTTCCGGTCTATTCAGGGACGCTGGCACGTTTATCCGGGTGGCTTGGCGCTTTCGAAGCGGAATGGTCGCAAGACAATCCGATCGACCTCGATCTCTGCACGCGCTGCAATGCCTGCATTCGAGTATGCCCCGAACAAGCGATCGATTGGAGTTACCAAATCGATCTGTCCCGCTGCCGCGATCACCGGCAATGCGTTGCGGCCTGCGGCGCGATCGGTGCGATCGATTTCGATCGCACCGATACGAAACGCGAGGCAAAGTTCGACGCGGTGCTCGATCTGCGGGACAAGCCATGGTTCGCGGAACACGATCCGCCGCAGGGCTATTTCGCGCCCGGTGACGATCGCGCCGCGCAAGCGAAGGCGGCCGCAGAGATCGCGACGCTCAAAGGCGAATTCGAGAAGCCGAAGTTCTTCAACTACAAGGCGTCGATCTGTGCGCATAGCCGCTCGCAGAAGGAAGGCTGCACGCAATGCATCGACGTGTGTTCGACGGCGGCGATTCGACCCGATGGCGATCATGTTGCGGTCGAGCCGCACCTTTGCATGGGCTGCGGCGCATGCGCGACCGTGTGCCCGTCGGGCGCGATGTCCTACGCGTACCCGGACGTTCCAACGCTGGGCGCGCGCGTTCGGACGCTTCTCGCAACGTTTGCCAAGGCGGGCGGGCATGACGCCTGCGTGCTGTTCCATGCGGAGAATGGCCGCGAAGCACTCGCGCGACTCGCCCGGCGGGGCCAGGGGTTGCCGGCGCGCGTCCTGCCTATTGAAATACATCATGTCGCGTCGGTGGGGCTTGATGTCTGGCTCGCCGCGCTCGCGTGGGGCGCATCGAGTGTTGCCGTCCTGACGGGTGAACGACTCGCCCCGCAATATCGCGACGCACTTCGATTTCAGATGAGCTTGGGCGATACGATTGCGAACGCATTCGGCTACCAAGGTGAACACTTCCGCCTTGTCGACGGCACGACGTTAGAGCCGCTCGAGAGCGCGCTGTGGATCTGGCCGCCTGCGCTGCCGCCGCGCGTCGCCGCGACATTTGCGCCGACCGCCGACAAGCGGACGACGCTCTCGCTCGCCATCGACCATCTCGCCGCGCACGCACCGGTGCCGCGCCAGACGATTCCGTTGCCGGCAGGCGCGCCGTTTGGCGCCATCGCCGTCAATCGCGATACGTGCACGATGTGTCTGGCATGCGTCGGCGCATGTCCCGAAGGCGCGATCCTCGACAATACGCTCGCGCCACAGCTTCGCTTCATCGAATCGAAGTGTGTCCAATGCGGCATCTGCGCGAAGACCTGTCCCGAAAACGCAATCACACTGATACCGCAGCTCGACGTCACAGCGAGTGCCAAATCGCCGCGCGTCCTCAATGAAGCGCAGATCTTCGCCTGCATTCGCTGCGGCAAGCCACTCGGCACGCAAAAGATGATCGACGCGATGCTCGGACGCCTGGCGAAGCATTCGATGTTCGCCGAGGCGGGCGCGTTGGATCGCCTCAAGATGTGTGCCGACTGCAGAGTCGTCGATCTGATCAAGTCGGAAAAAAGCGTCGACATCCGAACGCTGTAAATGCACGTCTCGTCGATCGCTTTTCGCCACTCCCTCGATCCCGAGGACCAGGCACGCGCTGACCTCTATGCGGTGTTGGCGCGCCTGTATGCCGACTCGCCGGATCAAGGGTTCCTGAAAACGCTCGCCGACGCGGAACGGATGCCGAACGCCGCCGACAATCCGTTGGCCGCCGCCTGGAACTGCCTGCTGGACGCAAGTGCCGCGATGGATCCTGAGGCCGCGGCGCAGGAGTACAGCGACCTTTTCATCGGCGTGGGTAAGTGCGAGGTGAATCTGCACGCGTCGCACTGGATCGCCGGCTTCATGATCGAAAAGCCGCTCGTCGAGCTACGCAGCGACCTCGTTACCTTGAAAATTGCCCGCAAAGAGGCCGCCACCTTGCTGGAAGACCATCTTTCCGCACTGTGCGAGACGATGCGTCTAATGATTGGCGGCGACGAGGACTGCCCTCCGGCCTCTATAGAAGCGCAACGGAATTTCTTCCAAAAAAGGTTGTCTTCCTGGGTATTCGATTGTTGCGCTGCAATAGCAAAAAGTTCGCTTGCCAACTATTACATTCGAGTAGCAGAATTGACAGGACAGTTTCTGGCGCTCGAGCGTGTTTCGCTCGCCATGGACTGATAAAGACAAATCTAATCAGATTTCGATTTTGGAGGTTCGCATGCGCAAAGCATCGCAGCCCACCGGCCCCACCGGTGATGTGTCGCTTCGTTCCGTTTCCACCGCCGCCGTTTCCACCGCTTTGACGCGCCGCCGATTTCTTTTCGCTTTGGGTGCGACCAGCGTTGGCGCCGCCGCGGCTCCCGCGGTCGCAACTGTGGCGCAAGCAACTTCTGCCCCCGTCGAAGAAGCTAAAGCGTCCGGTTATCGCGAAACCGATCACGTGCGCGACTACTACGATTCCGCGCGGATCTGATCTCGAAGGGAACGATCATGTTGCTGACGCGAAAGACCGATGGATCCGCTGGCGCCACACTGCCTCAGTTAAATCTCCGGCGCCTATCGCTCGGCAAAGTGCCGATGATGGACCGCCGCATGTTTCTCAAGCGCTCAGGCCTCGTGGCGGGCGTCGGCGCATTCGCGAGCCAGTTGCCCTACGGCACGATGACCAAAGCCGAAGCGGCGGACGACAAGGCTACGGTTGCTCGAGAAGTGCATCGCACCGTTTGCACGCATTGCTCCGTTGGCTGCTCGATCGACGCCGTCGTCGAAAACGGCGTGTGGACACGGCAGGAGCCGGTCTTCGATTCGCCGTTGAACCTCGGCGCGCATTGCGCAAAGGGCGCATCGGTACGCGAGCACGGACATGGCGAGCATCGCTTGAAGACGCCGATGAAGTTGGTCGGCGGCAAGTGGCAGAAGATCAGCTGGGACCAGGCGATCAACGAGGTCGGCGACAAGATTCTCGCGATCCGCAAAGAATCGACGCCCGATGCCGTGTTCTGGGTCGGCTCGTCCAAGCATTCCAACGAGCAGGCATATCTGATGCGGAAGTTCGTGTCGTTCTTCGGCACGAACAACTGCGATCACCAAGCCCGCATTTGTCACTCGACGACGGTTGCCGGCGTAGCCAACACGTGGGGCTACGGCGCGATGACAAATTCGTACAACGACATGCAGAACAGCAAGTGCGCGATGTACATCGGCAGCAACGCCGCCGAAGCCCATCCCGTGTCGCTCCTGCACATGCTGCATGCCAAGGAGACCGGCTGCAAGATGATCGTCGTCGACCCGAGGTTCACGCGCACGGCGGCGAAGGCCGATGAATACGTGCGCATCCGCTCCGGCAGCGACATCGCGTTCGTCTTCGGCATGCTGCATCACATCTTCAAGAACGGCTGGGAGGACAAGCAATACATCCACGACCGCGTCTATGGCATGGACAAGGTTCGCGAAGAAGTGCTGGCGAAGTGGACGCCGGACAAGGTCGAGGAAGTCACCGGCGTGCCGGAGGCCACGGTGCTGAAGATCGCAACGCTGATGGCCAAGAACAAGCCGTCGACGGTGGTCTGGTGCATGGGCCAAACGCAGCACACCGTGGGCAATGCGATGGTGCGCGCATCGTGCATCCTGCAGCTTTCGCTCGGCAACATCGGCGTCTCCGGCGGCGGCGCAAACATCTTCCGCGGCCACGACAACGTGCAAGGCGCAACCGACGTCGGGCCGAACCCCGATTCACTGCCCGGCTATTACGGCTTGGCCGCCGGTTCGTGGAAGCATTTCGCCGGCGTGTGGGGCGTCGACTACGAATGGATCAAGAAGCAGTACGCCGACGGAACGTTGATGGAAAAGCCCGGCATGACGGTGTCGCGGTGGATCGACGGCGTGCTCGAGAAGAACGAGAACATCGACCAGGGGCCGAATCTTCGCGCGCTCGTGTACTGGGGCCACGCGCCGAACAGCCAGACGCGCGGCAAGGAAATGATCGAGGCAATGAAGAAGCTCGATCTTCTGGTTGTCATCGATCCGTATCCATCGGCGACCGCTGCAATGGCGGCGATGGTGCGGCAGGACGGCGTCTACCTATTGCCGGCGGCGACGCAATTCGAAACGTCCGGTTCGGTCACCGCCTCCAATCGCTCGCTCCAATGGCGCGAGCGCGTGATTCGTCCGTTGTTCGAGTCGCAGACCGATCAAGCAATCATGTATGCGTTCGCGAAGAAATTCGGTTTCGCCAACGAGCTATGCAAGAACATGAAAGTCGTCAAGCCCGACGGCGACGCGAAGTTCGAGGAACCGACGCCCGAAGACATATTGCGTGAGATCAATAAGACGTGCTGGACGATCGGCTACACCGGCCAATCGCCCGAACGCCTGAAGCTGCACATGAAGAACCAGAACACGTTCGACGTGAAGACGCTTCG
>DASXSP010000045.1:0-32816 GCA_036505865.1 Casimicrobiaceae bacterium | reverse complement strand
AGAGCGCACCACTGATAAGGAGCAAGCGCCGCCGTGTCGATCGTGGCCCTAGGATCGACGCGAATTGGAACCTCCGAACTTGTGCTGTCGACCGTAAGCGGACAGTCGCAGATCCGCGAAGCCGACTGGGTCAGCCGATCAAGTACGGCTCCACATATTCGATGCCGAAGCCGGCGAGTGCCAGCGCTGTAGCGCCCCACAACATCAGCTTCGTCCATCGCGTCGTTCCCGGTTTCGGGCAGGTACCCGAGGCCTAGCAGTATGAGCGGCAGGAGGCAACACGACGCGATTGCGAGCGCGCCGACAATGCCGCCAGCCGCAGCCCACTTGAAGGTCTTGACAGCCTTGGCGGATTGACTCAAGTCGTACGCGGCCGGAGAAGCGAACCGCAACTTGGCGGGAAGTGGTTTGCTCAGTTGCGGTTCCCGATCAAGTGAATTGCATTCGCAGCAGCCAGTCGTCGCTAGGCCCAGTTCCGCCTCGATCAGCTCTCGCGTACCCGGCGGCCCGGTAAGGCGAAGCCACATCGGCCCGGCGCCCGGTGCGATCTCGACTTCGATGTGAAGGAACGGGCAGCACTTGCGTTCGTTGGCAATGAATCGCGCCACTTGTGGAAAGTTCTCACCGCGTAACCGCAGGGCGATGCCGGAATGTAGATCGATTCGCTCTTCCACGAGCTCGGCGAACACCCGTCGGCCCAACGCGAAGTGCGCCACGCGTTCGCTCAGCGGAATAGCAGATGGCACGCAGACAACATCGACGGCCGGATCGGTCGTGTTGGTGGACATGCGATTCCTCCTGTTGTGACCTCAGCGCACGGAGTCCAAGTATCGTATGCTAGTTCTTCGAGTTAACTTGAAGTCAAGGAGAATCTTCATATCCGAACTTTCGATCGGTGAAGTGGCTCGCCGAACCGGCGTCAAGCCGTCGGCACTGCGCTACTACGAGCAGGAAGGATTGCTGCCTCGCGCGGCGCGAGCCGGCGGGCGTCGCCGATACAGCGAGCGGGACGTCCGGATGATCGAAGTGCTGCGTTTCGCCCAGCGGGCCGGCTTTACGCTGGATGAAATCAAGAAACTGTTCCACAGATTCGACGCCAAGGCGCCGTTGGGCGCCCGCTGGCATCTGCTGGCGCAATCGAAGCTGCGCGAACTCGACGAGTTGCAGGCGCGAATTGTTCAGATGCGGCGCGCAATCGAGCAGGGACTGGCCTGCGGCTGCATGCGCATCGAAGACTGCACTCTTGCACGCGCTGTCGGGAACGCACGAGCGCCGGCTCGCGCCCGGCGCCGCGCGGGAAGAGGCCTCACATGATCATCGCAAAAACGCTGCTGCTGTTCGTCTTGACGGCTATTGCCGAGATCGTCGGCTGCTATCTGCCTTACCTCTGGCTAACAAAGGACGGACCAGCCTGGCTGCTGATCCCCGGCGCCGTGAGCTTGGCTTTGTTCGTATGGCTGCTGAGCTTGCATCCCACCGCTGCGGGGCGGGTGTACGCCGCCTACGGTGGCGTGTATGTCGGAACGGCGATCGCCTGGCTCTGGCTTGTTGATGGCTACCGCCCGACGGCATGGGATTTGATCGGCTCGGCGGTGTCGGTCGCCGGCATGGCGATCATCATTGCGGGCGCGCGCCAAGCCTAATCTGAACTCCGACACGAGGCGCGGCTCGTCTCCTAGCTCCGACCGACCTGCCGAGCAGATGACGGCGCCAACAGCTATCAGTCGCGCCCCTTCAGAGTCTGCTTCTGCCCGGGAGTAGACGATCGCGAAAGGCTGCTAACGACCCCCATCGCGGACGTTTTTGCGTCGCGATCACTGCTAGGACTAAGCGAAGACCGGCAGCGCTCGCTCGATGGCGTTGACGAGCCATTTCGTCAACCCCATGAGATCGCGGACCCGCAGGCCTTCGTGTCCCTGAAAGGTCCAGTGACGCGGCAAGTCACTTGCCGTAGCGCAGCTTCGCCTCGCTGATACACGTACTCTTGGCCGAACCGCTCAACGAGTCGCACTTCTCGGCGGCGACCTTGTAGTCCGCGTCACGCTTGTCTGCGGCTGCTTGCCTGCGCGCGTCGGCCTCCTTCATGGCCACATCATCTTTGGTGTCGGCAGCGACACGATCGGCTTTAGCGTCAGCCTTCACCTTCGTCAGCGTGGCGTCGGCTTCCTTTACGCAGACATCCTTGGCATTGCCGGAAAGGTCGTCACACTTCTCCTTCGCGACGTTGTGATTCGCTTCGGCGCGTGCAACGCGCGCATCCTCCCGCGCCTTCGGCGTGTTCTTGTACGCCGCTTCCGCGTCGGCCTTGGCGATTTTTTCCTTCCCACTGGCTTCCGCTAGACAAATGTCCTTGGCGTTACCACTACGTGCGCCGCAAGCATCCTTGTCGATCTTGTATTGCGTCTCTGCGTTGCGAACTGCCGTGTCGTAAGCCTCCTTGGAAATCGGTACTGCAGGTGCGGCAGGCTGCGCGATGGCCGTTCGCGCGTCCCGTTGTGTTGCACAACCGCCAAGGCTCAGCGCAGCAGTCACGAATACGGCAATCATTAGCTTCGACATTTCATTCCTCCTAGAAACTAGGTGCGAGGAATGTGCGACGACGCAGCGCGGACGACAATCGGAGATCCGCTGGTTCGGACGTAGGACCAGTCACCGCGCCTGCAGCCGGTTTGTCTGACGCGAAAATTCTTCGCGTTGGTTTAGCGAGCGTGGTGCATTTCGGAGATGTTCCCGTACTGAACTAATTGCTACAGCGTCGCGCAACTGTAGACGACACATCGTTCATCGCATGTGCGTGGCAAAACAAAAAGGCGACCGAAGTCGCCTCTTTGCTTTCCCTCGATACTCCACTACTTCATGGCGGACGCACTCACTTGAATATCGTTCTTGACCGACACTACGCCCTTCGTGTTTTTCGCGATCGACGCTGCCTTGTCCGCCTCGTCCTTGCTCTTGGCGTTGCCCGACAACTTCACCACGCCCTTGTCGGTCTCGACCTTGATGTTCATCGCGCTGACTTGTTTGTCATTCGCGAACTCGGCCTTGATCTTCGTCGTGATCACCGAATCTGCAACAACTTCCTTGGCCGATTCCGTCTTGGACGGTTCTTTCGTATCGGCCGTATAGCCCGCGATGGGGACGAGCAATGCGCCCGCCACAAAACATGTTGTCGCCCATTTGGCTTTCATATCAGGAACTCTCCTTGTCAAAAATTATAGTCGGATCCCTGCGAGGTGCGAAGGGATCTCTGCACTGTCTTATAACGCCCGACGGGCGGGGTCGTTGACGTGACGGCCCGTGTCGTTGCTATGCGACACTTAATATGGAGCGGGATGCTCGCCTCCGTGGATGATTCCTTTGATGCGTGCATGGATTTCCGCGGTCGCCTTCGTCATCGCAGTCGCCCATTCCGGCGGCATGCCGCGAAACGCATATGCGGCGACGAAACCCGAAGGTGACAGCTCCTACGCCGAGCGTCTGGGCGTGCTCGTGAACCAGTACCGCGAGCAGCGGGGCGCGCGGCCGCTGGGAGTCGACGGCGCACTCGGCGCCCTCGCGCGCGGGCATAGCGTCGCCATGGCGAAAACAGGCCGCTTGAGTCATGACGAATTCGCGTCACGCGTGCGTCGATCCGGATACCGCAGGTGCGTCGAGAACGTTGGCTGGAATTGCCGCACGTCGGATGCGCAGCTCGACGGCTGGCGGCGATCGCTCGGACACGACCGTAATCTGCTTGATGCGCGCGTCACGCGGATGGGTATCGGCGTCGCTTCGGATTACGTGACATTCATCGCCTGCCAATAGCCTCGCAAGCCGACGATCAGCGTGCCAGAAACCGGGCGCTTCCGATGAGGGTGGCGCTTGCGAAGGCGTCGCCGAATCGAAACCGATCCGTCGGGCTGCGAGATTTTCGAGGACGATGTACTACGACCGATTCCGGTCGATCTCAGTTGGTCGATGTCGACTGCGATCTGACGCTGGACGCCAGGTCAAGTCTCGGTTCCAAGACGCGCAAAACCGTCGGCAAGATCGGCGATCAAATCGTCTGCATCCTCAAGCCCGATATGGAGCCGCAGGCACGGCCCATCCGCATGCCATGTCGTAACGCTGCGCGTGCGTTCCGGATACGTCGGAATGATCAAGCTTTCGAATCCGCCCCAACTCCATCCCATGGCGAAGAGGCGCATGCCGTTCAACATTGCGGCGATACGTTCGCGCGCGACGGGACGCAATACGACACCGAACAATCCCGATGCGGCGCTGAAATCGCGTTTCCATAATTCGTGACCACGCGCCCCGGGTAACGCTGGGTAGAGGACTTCGGCCACCTCCGCACGCGCGTGCAGCCAGGCCGCGATCTTGACCGCGCTCGACTGATGTTGAGCAAGTCTCGCTGCCAGCGTGCGCATTCCGCGCAAGCCGAGAAAGCAATCATCGGTCGACGCGGCGATTCCCATGTCGGTCCAAATGCGATGGAGCGGCGCGTGCGATGCCTCGTTCGCGACGATTGCACCCAGCAACACGTCCGAATGCCCGCCGATGTATTTTGTCGCAGCGTGCACCGCGACATCGACGTCATGATCGAACGCGCGGAAACCAAGTGGCGTCGCCCATGTGTTGTCGAGGATGAGCCGCGCGCCGCGTGCATGGGCAACTGCTGCAATCGCCGATACATCCTGCACCTCGAACGTCAGCGATCCCGGCGACTCGGCAAATACGATTCGGGTATTGGGACGAAAGTCCCGCTCAATCGCAGCGCCGGCGAGTGGATCGTAGTAGCTGACATCGATGCCGAGGCGTTTCAGATGATTTTCGCAAAAGCGCCGCGTGGGCCCGTACACAACGTCGGTGACGAGCACGTGATCGCCGGGTTTCGCAAGCGCGATCAACGGCAATGTTGTTGCCGTGAGTCCGGAGGGAACCGCGAGCGCCGCGAAGCCGCCTTCGAGCGCCGCCATCGCACTCTGGAAATCGGCGACGGTCGGCAATCCATGCAACCCATACGTGAGTCCGGTGTGTTCGCCGCGCGCCGCCGCTTCGAGCTCGGCTACCGTCGGAAAAAGAATCGTCGTCGCGCGAAAGATGGGCGTGTTGACGGCTCCCAAATACTTGCGCGGATCGCGTCCGAGTTGGACGACATCGGTCGCCATGCGGTAACGCGGCCTCTCCATCATGCCGCGCTTGCTGGCGAGAGTCCGAGACTCTCGCGAATGGTCGCGATTTTCGCTTGAATATCGGCGCGAATGTCGACGACGAGCGCGTCGGACGGCTCTTCCAGCGTCGCAAACTGGCTCGGCAACAGCGACGCCGGCATGTACTTGTGCGAGCGGGTGGCGAGCCGTTCGGCGATCGTTGTCATATCGCCTTTGAGGAAGACGAAGCGCACGTTGCCTGCGCGCGCGATCCGATCGCGATAGATCTGCCGCAATGCAGAGCAGGCAAGCACGGCATTGCCGTCATCGGCGCCGGCATGGGCCAGCTCATCGACCATCCGATCGAGCCATGGCCAGCGATCGTCGTCGGTGAGCGGAATGCCCGCCGCCATTTTCGCAACGTTGGCCGGTGGATGAAAGTCGTCCGCGTCGTGAAACGGCCACCCGAGCGATTCGGCCAGCGCACGGCCGACCTTCGTCTTGCCGCTGCCGCAGACGCCCATCAACACGACGATCACGATTGCGCCCCATCGGCATTTTGCACGGGATGACCGCCGAAGCTCTTGCGCATCATGGCGAGGAGTTTTGCCGCGTAGTCACCGCGACCCTGACTGGAGAACCGCGCCATCAACGCGAGCGATAACACCGGCGCCGGCACGCCCTGCTCGATCGCTTCCTGCACGGTCCAGCGGCCCTCGCCCGAATCGGCGACGACCGGTGCGATGTCTGCCAACTTTGCATCGGCGTGCAGAAACTCTGCGGTGAGATCGAGCAACCACGAGCGGATCACGCTGCCATGACGCCACGTTTGCGCGACTGCCGCGATGTCGAGATCGAATTCGCGTTTGTTCTCGAGGAGCGCAAATCCTTCGGCGTACGCCTGCATCATCCCGTACTCGATGCCGTTGTGGATCATCTTGACGAAGTGGCCTGCGCCCGGGGGTCCGCAATGCAGATGCCCATGCTCTGCCGAGGGCGCCAGAATTTTCATGTATGGCAAGACGATACCGGCCGCTTCGGCAGCGGCGCCGTAGGTCAGCGTGTAGCCATTATCAAGCCCCCACACGCCACCGGACACACCGCAATCGACGAAATGGATTCCAGCGCTCGACAACGCGGCTGCGCGCCGTTGCGAATCCTTGTAATACGCGTTGCCGCCGTCGACGACAACATCGCCGCGCGCAAGCTCGGGCCACACGTCCTCGATCATCAATTCCGTCGTCGTTCCCGCCGGCACCATCAGCCAGACGACGCGAGGTTTGGGCAATTGGGCGACCAAATCCGGCACCGAGTCCGTCGCGACCAGCACGCGTTCGTTCGTCAGCGCCAAGCCCGTTGCGCGGTCGACGTCGAAGCCGGCCACACGCACGCCTGCGCGCGCCCAGCGCCGCGCCATATTGCCGCCCATCCGGCCCAGCCCGACGATGCCGATGTCCATAGTGATTGCTTCGACGGTAAAGCCGCGATGCTACCGAAACGCGCGAACGCACGCCAACGCGAGCTCAGTGGACCTCAGTGGACATTCTTGCGCCAGCTTGCCAATACCGCCGCTCCGATGATCAGCACGCCGCCGATGGTCGTGCGCAAATCAATCCATTCGCCCAGCAGTAGTACGGCCAATCCGATGCCGTAGACGGGCTCGAGAATGCTGACCACGCTCGCCGTGTGCGCGGACACTCGCAACATGCTGGCAATGAACAACGTGTGCGCGAGCGCCGTACAAAACACGCCCAGCAGAACGACGAGGAACACATCACGCGCGGATGGTGCTGCCATGTGAACGGTCAACGCGAGCAGTGGCACGAGCCAGAGCGCGGCGAACGCGTTTTGCCACAACGCGAGCACGGTCGCCCCAACACGT
Organism: Casimicrobiaceae bacterium; assembly: GCA_036505865.1. Classification (GTDB taxonomy): domain Bacteria; phylum Pseudomonadota; class Gammaproteobacteria; order Burkholderiales; family Casimicrobiaceae; genus VBCG01. Next base: position 25,802 of record DASXSP010000045.1, on the reverse strand, counting down.
GGGACGAGCGCGCGATTGCGAAGTGCGAGCAGCGCGAACGTGAAGCCCGCTGCAATACCCCATCCAAGACCCTGCACGGTGCGGCTCGTCCACGAGAACTCCGGCACCAGCATCGCAAGCCCGGCGACGACCAAGGCGACGGCCGTGAATTCGGCTGCCTTCGGCCGGTGGCCGTGCAACGCACATTCGAGGATCAACACGAAGATCGGAAAGCTTGCGAATCCAAGGAGGCCGATCGCGACTGTGGCGATTTGAATCGCCGCGAAGAACGCCACCCAGTGCAACGCGAGCAAGGCGCCGTTGACGATCAGCGCTCCGCTCGGTCGACCGACCGTCTGCTTCGTCCCGCATAGAACGATTGCCAGCGTGATCGCTGCGACCACGGTACGACCGAACACGATGTCGACGGGCGATAGCGCGATCCATTTGCCGAACAACGCCGCGAAGCCGAATAGCGCAACGGAAACATGCAGTGCGACAAGAGCGGTAGTGGCGCGCATGCGAACGCCGGATTCTACGCATTCAGCTAGAATGGCCTCGCTTCATGAGAGCCGCCTCGTCTTTAGCGCTGATAACAAAACCGTTGTTGGGAGACTTCTGATGCCGGCTCCGGCTACGCCCGCCCAAGTCATCGCCGCCGTACGCAAATCGCCAGGTCATCGCGTCAAGGTCGCCGTATCCGACATCGACGGGATCCTGCGCGGCAAATACATTCACAAGGAGAAGTTCGAATCGGCGGTCGAAGGGGGATTCGGTTTCTGCGACGTGGTGTTCGGCTGGGATTGCAACGACGCGTGCTACGACAACACAACGCTCACTGGCTGGCACAAGGGCTTTCCCGATGCGCTGGCACGGCTCGATTTGACCACGCATCGCAACGTGCCGTGGGACGACGGCGTGGATTTCTTTCTTGGCGAATTCGTCGTGCAGAAGAACGGACGCGAAGAACCGTTTCCACTCGACGGAAGGCAGGTGCTCAAACGCGTGTTGAAGCGCGCGGAACGCCTCGGCGTGCAGCCAATGTGCGGGCTCGAATTCGAATGGTTCAATTTCGCGGAGACGCCGCAGTCGTGGGCAGACAAGAAGGGCGTCGGACCGACGCCGATTACGCCGGGGATGTTCGGCTATTCGCTGCTCCGTGCGAACCACTCGCGCGAATATTTCGCCGCGCTCTTTGCCGAGCTCGCCGCGTTTCGCGTGCCGATTGAAGGACTCCACACCGAGACCGGCCCCGGCGTATTCGAAGTGGCGATCGTGTTTTCAGATGCGCTCGAGGCGGCCGATCGCGGCCTGCTGTTCAAAAGCGCGGCGAAGGAAATCGGCGCGCGCTTCGGCATCATGCCGAGCTTCATGGCGAAATGGAGCGCGCAATATCCCGGGTGCTCCGGTCATTGTCATCAGTCGCTTTCGGACGGCAAGAAAAATCTATTCCACGATCCGAAAGGACGCCATGCGATGAGCAAGCTGTTCGAGAGCTATCTTGCGGGACAGCTGAGGCATCTGCTCGAGATCGCGCCCATGTTCTGGCCTACGGTGAACAGTTACAAACGATTGGTCGACGGGTTTTGGGCGCCGGTCAAGCCGACATGGGGCGTTGACAATCGAACCGCGAGCTTTCGCGTTCTCGCCGGCTCGCCGAAATCGACGCGCCTCGAAACACGTTCTCCGGGCGCGGACGTCAATCCGTATCTCGCCGTCGCCGCCTGCGTCGCGGCAGGGCTTGCCGGTGTCGAGCAGAAGCTCAAGCTGACCACACCGCCGATAGCGGGCACCAACGTCGGCGCTGAAAATATTCCGCGCGCGCCGCGAACGCTGATCGAAACGACGCGTGCGTTTCGCCAATCCGATTTCGCGCGCGACTGGTTCGGCGACGAGTTCGTCGACCACTTTGCCGCCACTCGGGAATGGGAGTGGCGGCAGTGGCTTGATGCCGTGACGGATTGGGAGCTGAAGCGCTACTTCGAGATTATCTGATGGCCGAGATTCATCGTTTTGCCTTTCCCACGACGATCCACTTCGGCGCCGGCGCTCGCAGGCTCGTCGCTGACCATCTCAAGACGCAGAGCGTGTCGCGTCCGCTCGTCGTCACCGATCGAGCGTTATCCGCGTTGCCGGTGTTTCAAGGCTTTCTGCGCGAGCTGCCCGGTCTCGAAGTCGCGGTATTCGCCGAGATCTGGGGCAATCCGACGCGAAGCCAGGTGCACGCGGGCAAGGCGGCGTATAAGGCCCACAATGCAGACGGGGTTATCGGCGTCGGCGGCGGCGCCGCGCTCGACGTTGCGAAGGCCATCGCGCTCGTCGCAAGTCACGACGGCGATATTCTCGAATATGCGTGGGACCATCCGCGGGTACGGCCGATCGAGAATCCACTGCCCTACTTTGTCGCGTTGCCGACGACCGCCGGAACCGGATCGGAGGTAGGGCGCTCGTCGGTCATCTCGGACGACGAGACGCACCTCAAGAAGATCATCTTCTCGCCGGCGCTGCTCGCGAAGGCAGTATTCGCCGATCCGGAACTAACGCTCGATCTACCGCCTCTGATTACAGCGGCAACCGGTATGGATGCATTGACCCATAACGTCGAATCGTATTTATCGCCAGCCTATCATCCGCTGTGCGACGGTATCGCCGTCGAGGGGGCGCGCATCGCCGCCGCGGCGCTGCCTATCGCCGTGCATGAGGGACACGATCTCAACGCGCGTAGCGCCATGCTGATGAGCTCGATGATGGGCGCGATCGCGTTCCAAAAAGACTTGGGCGCCGTGCATTCCTGCGCGCACGCGCTCTCCACCGTCGCCGATCTGCATCACGGTCTGGCCAACGGAATCATGATCGACCACGTGATGCGATTCAATTTGTCCGCTGCCGCGGCGAAGCTGGCCGAACTGGCGCACGTCGCGCGCGTGCCGTACGGCAACACCGGGAGCGACGAGGCGCGCGCATCTGCTTTTATTGCGTGGCTCGGCAAGCTCAAGGCAGACATCGGTATTCCGGCCCGTTTGTCTGATTACCGCGGCTCGCGCAGAGTTGCTGAGGCGGACCTGCCAAGGTTGGCTGACATTGCAACGAGCGACATCTGTCATCAGACCAATCCGCGGCCATGCACGCGTTACGATTTCGAGCGGATATTCGCGGAAGCGTTCTGATGACAACTCCGCTTTTGATCGGTATATCGGCGCGCATTCATCATCCGCTCGGCGCGGCGCGTGATCTCGGTGGTGTGTACACAAAGACGCTGCATTACCTTGAACAATCGGTCGCGCATTGGGTGATTTCGGCCAACGTCCTGGTGTTCATGATTCCGGCGATCGAGAGCGAAGGCTTGATCAAGCGGAGCGACATGCGGCTCTACCACTACGCCGAGGCACTCGATGGTCTGGTGTTGCAAGGCGGCGCCGACATGGCGCCGGAAAGCTACGGGGCGAAGGCGGAGCGCAGCGAATGGGCAGGTGACCGTGTACGTGATCGTTATGAAATCGAGTTGTTCGAGGCGTTCGTCGGCAAAAGCAAGCCCGTACTGGGAATCTGCCGCGGTTGCCAGTTGATCAACGTGGCTTTCGGCGGCACGCTGCATCAGGACATCGGTACTGCGATGCCCGAGGCGCTTGTGCACCGCGATCCCGAACGCTATGAACAGTCATTTCACAAAATGCGGTTCGTACCCGGCAGTCACCTCGCAACACTGTATCCAGGACGCGCCGAAGCGACGGTCAACACGATCCATCATCAAGCGGTCAACAAGCTCGGGCGTGGACTCGACGTTGAAGCGTTCGCGATTCCCGACGACATCGTTGAAGCGATTCGTTGGCGCGGCCCGAGCTATGTGTTTGGCGTGCAATGGCACCCGGAATTCATGTTCGGGCCATCAATGAGCCCAGATCACCTCGATGGAACGCCGATCCTGACCGAGTTTCTCGACGCGGCGCGCGCAAAGAAAAGCAACAAGAAATCGTGAAAATTACGAATCCCGCCACGGGCGCGTTTCTAAGCGACGCGCCGTCCGATGGCGCCAAAGCCGTGCGCGCCAAATACGACCGCGCTCGTGCAGCACAACCACGATGGGCGGCGCAATCATTGCGCAAGCGAATCGAGACGATCCAGAAGTTTAAAGAACGGGTCATCGAGCGGACCGAAACGCTTGCGCGCACATTGACGGAAGAAGTCGGCAAACCGATTCGACAATCGCGCAACGAATTGAAAGGTTTGGTCGTCCGCCTCGATTTTTTCCTCGCCGAATCCGGTCGCGCGCTGCGTGATGAAAGCGTACTGCTAGCGCCCGAACAAAAGCTGGAAGAACGGATCTCGCACGAACCACTCGGCGTCATCGCCAACATTTCAGCGTGGAACTATCCGTATTTCGTCGGCAGCAACGTGTTCGTGCCGGCACTCGTCGCCGGCAATGCCGTCCTCTACAAGCCGTCCGAATACGCGACGTTGACCGGGTTGCACATCGCCGACATGCTCCATTCGGCCGGCGTTCCCGAAGACGCGTTCATCGCAGTCATCGGCGATGGCGCAACTGGCGCTGCGCTGCTGCGGCAACCGGTCGACGGCGTTTTTTTCACCGGCTCGTACGGTACCGGCGCGAAGATCGCGGCGAGCGCCGGGCGCCGAATGATCAAAGTTCAACTCGAGCTCGGCGGCAAGGACCCGATCTATGTCTGCGACGACGTCGACGTCACCGCCACCGCGGCGGCGGTCGCGGACGGCGCTTTTTATAACACCGGTCAATCGTGCTGCTCGGTCGAGCGCGTCTATGTGCATGAAGCGATCCACGACGCGTTCATCGATGCCTTTGTGGCCGAGGTCAAACGCTACAAGATCGGCGATCCGCTGGATGAGTCTACGTATATCGGCGCGATCACGCGCAAGCCGCAGCTTGGCGTGCTCAAGCGACAGGTTACCGATGCGAAGAAGAAAGGTGCGAAGGTTCTTCTTGGCGGCGATGTCCTGAAACGCAAGGGCAATTGGTTTGCGCCAACCGTGCTGGCCGATGTCGATCATTCAATGGACGTCATGCGCGAGGAGACCTTCGGGCCAATCATCGGCATTCAAGCAGTCGCCGACGATGACGCGGCGGTCGACCAGATGAACGATACCGATTACGGCTTGACGGCGGGCGTCTACACCGCAAGTGAGAAGCGCGCGAAGAAAATTCTGGCGCGCGTCAACGCCGGAAGCGTCTACTGGAACTGCTGCGATCGGGTGAGCCCGCGGCTGCCGTGGTCGGGCGTCAAGCATTCAGGAATTGGATTGACGCTATCGACGTACGGCATCCGGACGTTCACGCGGCCGAAGGCATGGCATCTCAAGGAATCGAGCGGCTGAGATCTGCGCCGAAAGCCGGTGCCTCGGGCCGAAAAGCTTTGCCCTCGGAATGACAATGGTGGCGTTGTCATCCCGAGTGAAACGAGGGACCTGCTTTTTGTCCGCGTCATTGGCTGGCGGTGATCCCGCCGTCGACGTAGAGAACCTGCCCGGTCACAAAGCCCGACGCCGGCGCGCAGAAGAACAAAGCCGGTCCCGCGACATCCTTCGGGTCGGCGATGCGGCCGAGTGGAATCCGTTCCAGCAGCTGCTGCCGAAAGGCGGCATTTTCCATGACATGCCGAATCAGTTCGGTGTAGACAAACGTCGGCGCGATTCCATTCACGGTGATCCGCTCGGGCGCAAGCTCCATTGCATGTTGCTTGACCAGCATGACGAGCGCGCCTTTGGTGCTGCAGTAGGCCGAGTAACCGCGGTTGCGCAGGCCGAGCTGCGAGCGCACCGATAACAGGTGTAGCTGGCGCCCGCCACGCTTGCCAGCGATTTGCCGCCGCGCCGCGGCCTGCGCGATGAACATCGCCGCCTTCAGGTTGACGCGATAAACCTCGTCGTAGGCGTTTTCGGTGACGTCGAGCAGCGGCTCCTCACGCTGGATGCCGACACAATTCACGAGAATGTCGAGGCGGCCGAACGCGTCGATCGTCGCATCGGTCGCGGTGCGGATGTCGGTTATCGATTGAACGTCCATCGCGACGCAGTTCGCTGAATAGTTCGCCTGCCGAAGCGACTCGACGAGCGCTTCGGCCTTGACGGCGCTGCGTCCGCCAATCATCACGCTGGCGCCCGCGAGCGCGAGCACCCAGGTTATCGCCTCGCCGATGCCACCATAGCCGCCGGGAAGAAACGCCACCTGCCCGCGCAAATCGTAGAGTCCCGCGAGTTCGCGCGCGAAATCGATTCTCGGCGTGATCGTCGGTGCGATGGTGTCAGACATGAAAGTTCCTACGCATCCAGCACGCTCTTGCGGCCGAGAAATCCGCGCGCGCGAAACGTCACGACGGCGATAAACAACAGGTACATCGAAAGGAGCGACCATTCCGACGCATACGCCCCGCTCACGCCAACGACGAGCCCGACCAGCAATCCTGCAATGACGGCGCCCCACAGCGAGCCGACGCCGCCCAGCACGATGATCAGGAACGCTGGCACCACGGCGTCTACGCCGACGTGAGGTCGAATACCCCAGATCGGCGCGAGAATCACGCCCGCCAGCGCAGCAAGCGCGACACCCAACGCGAACACGTACCGCCGCAAACGCGCAAGATCGACGCCAAGTGCGCGGACCATTTCGCTGTCGTGCGCGCCGGCCTTGATCAACGCGCCATATGGCGTACGTTCGAGGAACAGCCACAGCGCGATCGTCGCAACGATGGCGATGCTGCATGCGAACAACCGATATTTCGCATAGATGAGATCGCCCATCAGAAACGCGCCCGACACCGCTTCCGGAACCGCCAGCTGCTTCTCCGTCGATCCCCATAACAGACGGATGATCTCTTCGATCACCATCGCCGCGCCGAAGGTCAGCAACAAGCCATATAACGGATCGCGACCGTACGTACGACGCATCGCGAACTCGAGCAGCATGCCCGCGATGCCGACCAGCAGCGGCGCGGCAATGAGCGCGAGGCTATAGCGCCACGCGAGAGGCAGCGCCAGCCACCACTGCGCCGTCTCGGAAGCCCACGGCAGCTTCGGCGCGACCAGCGTCAGAGCGACGTACATGCCGAGCGCGAAAAACGACCCGTGCGCGAGGTTGATCGTCTCCATCACACCGACAATCAGCATGAAGCCGAGCGCGATCAACCCGAACAGCAGTCCGAGCGAGATTCCGTTCAGCAGATGCGGGACGAGGTTGAGCAGAACGTCCACGGCGACGCAGCATCATGTGGGACCGGCGCGGCGCCGGCCCCGCGTAACGTTCACATCTCGTATGTCGGCGTCGCGTCGTACGCCTCGAGCTTGCAGGCGCCGGGCGCCTCGGGGTCCTCCACTTCCTTTGGCGGCAACTTGGCGAGAATCTTGAAGATGTCGTCCTTCTCCGCCGGCGTGTCGTTGTACGTCGCCATGTAGATGGTCTGCTGCATCTGGTGCGTGGTCGGGTTCATGTAAGCGTCGAAGTCTTGCATTCGATCGCGTGCGGAAACTTTGAGACCTTCGAGCTCCTTGATCACCTTCACGTTGTTGGTCGAGCCCGCGCGCTCCACCGCACGCAGCAACTCGCGTGTGGCCATGTACCCGTTGTAATAGACGTTGCCCGGCACTTTGATCTGTACGCCGGGATACGCCTGCTGATACGCAGCGACGAATTCCTTCACGCCGGGCAGGTCCAGCCGGTAATACCAGTTGGTACCGAATACACCGAAGATAGCGTCGGGGCCGAGGCCATACACGTCGGGCCAATCTTGCTGATTGTTGATCCACGCCGGGCTCTTGTGCATCTTGAGCTGTACGACCTGCTGGCGCAGCGCCTTGATGTCGTCGCCGCCCACAGCCGCCGCGACGACGTTGGGTTTGAGCTGCTGGATCTTGATCAGATACGACGAGAAATCGCGCGTGTTCTGCGGCACGAGCATTTCTTCGACGATCGAGCCGCCGTTCGCCTCGACGATCGTACGCATCGCTTTCGCCGTTTGGTGCCCCCACACATAGTCGTTGGTGAGCATCACCCACTTCTTGCCGTTGACCGCCATCGCGTTCTTGACGATCGCGAGCGCGAAGTTCGTGCCATTGCCGTCCCATACGAACTTCACGCGATGGCAATCCTTGCCGGCCTCGGTAGGCGAACTTGAATTGGTGTTCAGATAGACGCAACCGTACTTCTGCGCGACTTGCGAAATCGCATTCGCCACGCCGGAATGGAGAGCGCCGATCAGAAACGCCGCTTCATTGCGCGTGATGAGCCGTTCGGCGACGCGCGAACCCGTTGCGGGCGTCGTTTCGCTATCCATGTGGATCGCCTCGATCTGCCGCCCCAGCACGCCGCCCTTGCCATTGAATTCCTTGATCGCCATCATCGCGCCCAGGCGCTCTTCCATGCCGCTTGCCGCGTACTGACCCGACGCGTCCATCGTGAGCCCGATAACCAGCGGCTTTTTCTGCGCCGCCTGCGACCAGACGTGGTTGTGCTTCCATGGGCCGAAGAAAGGCGCCGCGCCGTACGTGCCGCCTGCGGCTAGCGCGAGTGCCGAGGCCTTGAGCACGCGCCGACGCGTGTCGGATAACGGCGGTTCCTGCTGATTGACCGGCTTCTCGTTCATCGCTGCCTCCTTGTCGTTCGTCTGCGTGTCTTGGTACAACTGTCATTCCGCGCGCCTCACGCCGTGCGCGCGGCTGTTGTGGATCTCAATGCGTCCGCCGCACTCCGTTGCCGAGTTCGGCGATTCGATGACCGACGCTGACGACCAGCGCCTGCGCGAGGCACATCGGCTCGACCAGAGAGCGAAACGGTTGGCGGCCGTCGTCGCCGATCTCGAGGCACACGCGTGCGCTTTTCTTTAGCGGCGACAACGGGCCGTCAGTGATGGCGAGCACCGGCACGCCGCGCGCGTGGCACGCGGCAGCGATCTCCACGCTCTCGGTCGCGTAGTTGCGGAAACTGACAACGAGGAGCGCGTCCTTGTGGGTGAGCCGCCCGGCGTACACGTCGTTCATTCCACCGACGCCGTTCAACAACTGCGCCGACAGCTCGAGCTGATTGAGCGCGTACGCCAGGTAGCACGCGACAGGAAACGATCGCCGGTACGCGAGTACATCGATTCGCTGCGCCTTCGCGACAAGTCGAACTGCGGCGTTGAACGTCGCCGGCGCGATGGCTGCCGGCAGGTGCTCCAATCCACGCATCGACTCGGCGACGAATCCGCGAAGAATGTCAGCCGGGCGGTTGCCGCCTTCGGCGTGCTCCGCGCGCATCCGCGCGATCCGCTGGCGATAGGGGAGCGAACATTCGATCAGGTGCGACTGGAAGAGCGCCTGCATTGCGGAGAAGCCGCCGAAACCCATCGCATTGGCGAATCGCACGAGCGTCGAAGGCTGAACGCCGGCATCTTCCGCGAGCGCCGCGACGGTCTTGAGCGCGAGATCGTGCGGCCGCTCCAGTGCAACTTCGGCAACACGCTGGAGCTGGCGCGGCAATGCGATATAGCGATCGGTGATCGCGGTTCGGAGCTCGTCGTAGGTCGTGACGCGCGTTGCGCCCATCGGATCTCCACGACGCGGCCGTGGATGGAATGAATGTTCTTGCGCGATGTGAGCGTAGAACTTATATTCTTTTTTGTAAAGCGCGGCGCGAAACCTCGCCGGACCGGCGCGCGAAAGGAGGACAATGACCGAGCGGCCTGCCCCGGGCGGCCTCGTTACGCGGCCGATGCTCGTGTTGTTCGCGGTTCTCGCCAGCACGCCGCTGTGGCTCGCGCACGTCGGGCTCTACCAATACCTCGCGCTGGAGATCGTGATCTGGATGATCTACGCGCTGGGCTATAACCTGCTGCTCGGTTACGGGGGTTTGCCCTCTTTCGGGCACGGCGCCTTCTTCGGCGTAGGTGCCTACGGGTTCGGGCTCTTGCAAAAGAAGATCATCGCCAATCTTTGGCTCGACCTGACCGGCGCCCTGCTGACGGCGGCGCTGCTGGGCGCGCTGGTTGCCGCGTTCATCTCGCACCGACGGGGCATCTACTACGCGCTGCTGACCATCGCGTTCGGGCAAATCGTCTGGTTCGTGGCCATCAAGTGGCATACCGTGACGGGCGGCGAGGATGGCCTGCTCAATCTGCAGCGTCTGCCGGCGGATTTCGGATTCACCGTCGTTTCACTGCAGTCCAATGACGCGCTGTTCGCGTTCGCGCTCGTCGTATTGGCGATCGTCGTAATCGGCCTGTGGCGGCTCGCGCACTCGCCGTTCGGCCGCGTGCTGCAGGCGATCCGGCAGAACGAGACGCGCGCCGCGTTCGCCGGCTACAACGTCTGGCTCTACAAGTGGCTTGCGTTTGTGATCTCCTCCGCAGTTGCGGGGCTTGCTGGCGCGTTGTTCGCGCTGGCGCAGCAGTCGGCATATCCGAATGTGATGAGCCTCCACCAGTCGGGATTCGTCGTCATGATGGTGCTGGTCGGCGGCGGTCTCGTGAGCTTCTGGGGGCCGGTGCTCGGCGCGGTGTTCTTCATCCTCGCCCGCGACCTGCTGGGCGCGTACACCGAAACATGGCTGCTCTGGTATGGGCTGCTGTTCATGGCGATCGTGCTGTGGAAGCCGGAAGGCCTGGCCGGCCTGTGGCAGGACTGGCGCGCACGGCGGCGGACGGCGCAATTGCACGTGGCCGCGCGACCGGTCGGCTGACGATGGCGCTCTTCGAGGCACGCGGCATTTCGAAGCGCTTCGGCGATCATGTCGTGTTGCAGGATGTGAACCTCGCGTTCGATGCCGAGCGATTGTCGGGCATCATCGGGCCGAACGGCGCCGGCAAGACGACATGCTTCAACGTGTTGACGGGCCGCTACGCGCCTGACCGCGGGCGCGTCGTTTTCGATGGCGAGGACATCACCGGCTTCGCACCCGCCGCGATCGCGCGCAGAGGCGTGTCGCGCTCCTTCCAGCTGATGAACCTGTTCAACGACTACACGGCTGCGGATAACGTGCTGGTGGCACTGCCCGAGGTTCGCGCGCGCGGCTTCGATGTCATCCACGATCTCGGGAACGATTCGGAGTGCGCCGATCGTGCCGCCGCCGTGCTCGCTCGCGTCGGACTCGCAGGCAAGGAAACCGTAACGGCACGGCGGCTTTCGTACGGCGATCGGCGCGCGCTCGAAATCGGTGTCGCGCTCGCAGCGCGGCCGCGCCTCCTGTTCCTCGACGAGCCGACTGCGGGGCTCGGGGCCGACGGCATCGCGCGCCTCGTGGAGCTCATCGCCGAGCTCAAGCGCGACGTGACGATCGTTGTGATCGAGCACGATATGCGGTTCCTGTTCGGATTGGCCGACTGGATCTCTGTCGTTCAGTGGGGACAGGTGATCGCGGAAGGTTCTGCGGCGGAACTCGCCGAGAACCCGTGGGTTCGCCGCTCGGCGCTCGGGGCGTTGGCGTGATTGCACACCCGGCGCCGATGCTGTCGCTCGACGCTATCGAAACGTTCTATGGCGAGACACAAGTGCTTTTCGGCGTCACGCTCCAGGTGCACGCCGGCGAGGTCGTGGCCCTGCTCGGCCAAAACGGCGCAGGCAAGACAACGACGCTCCGCTCGATCCTCGGTCTTACTCGCGCGCGGCGCGGTTCCATTCGATTCGACGGCGCCGAAATCACGCGCGCGCCAACACATGAGATCGCGCGCCGCGGCGTGTCGTGGGTTCCAGACGACCGGCGCATCTTCCCGACGCTGACCGTTGCGCGCAATCTGTCCATCGCCCGGAAGCGCACGCCCTTTCGGGCCTGGAGCGAAAGGGACTGTTTCGGCATCTTCTCGGCACTCGAGTATCTGATGGATCGCGAGTGCGAGAATCTGTCGGGCGGCGAGATGCAAATGGTTGCGATCTCGCGTGCGCTGGTCGGCGCGCCTGGGCTTGTGCTGTTCGACGAACCGTCGCAGGGGCTCGCCCCAAAGATAGTGCAGGATGTGATGTCGACGATCCGGCATCTGCGAGACGAGGGCGTGGCGTCGCTCGTCGTCGAGCAGAATGTGGGCACGGCGCTGGACGTCGCCGATCGCGTCTATGTGTTGCGCAACGGAAGCATCGTGCATACCGGGCCAGCGGCCGCGTTGCGTGACGATCCGCCCCTGCGCACCGCGCTGCTGGGAAATTGACCGCGATGGGTACGCCGCTGCTTGCAGTCGAGGGGTTGCAAAAGCGCTACCGGCGCAGCCGTTTTTCGCGCGACGTGGCGTTTTCGTTGACGGCCGAATTCCGCATCGAGACGCCGGCCACCGTTGGCGTCCTGGGACCAAACGGCTCGGGCAAGACGACCCTGTTCGAACTGATCACCGGCAGCAATGTCCCGACCGCGGGACGCGTCCTCGTCGCCGGTCAGAACATTCACCGTGTCCGCTATCGCGAGCGCGGCCGGCTCGCTGTGCACTATCACCAGTCGTTCCAGATACGCAGGATTAAGAGAACCATGCCGTCGTTCCTCCTCGAGCGCGCGGCGCGAATGTACCCAATCGTGCATTTGTTCGATGAGCCGCAGTTCAATACCCAGGACGGTTATATCGGATTCATGCTGAATTTTTTCCGCAAGCTGAGGGACGACGGACGCGTCGTCTTTTTGTGTCTCCACCCCACGGAGCCTTATCACCTCGACATCCTGCGCGAATCGTGCGAGCGTTTCATCTTTATCCGCCGAGGAACGCCGCTTCTGCTGCCCGATTACAACGCGCTGATGCACGACGAAGACGTGCGAACCTACCTCGGGGACCTGGCGAAGCGTTGCGCGCTAACTTGATTGAGTACTGTGCGCTGGGGCGCATCGGCGAGCTAAAATCCAGCGCGACTATTCGTTTGGAGAATGTCTTGAATCCACTGCAACGCCCGCACGGTGTGCTTGCCCCAGTCGTCACGCCCTTCACCGCTGACCTGCGGCCCGACACTGAGCGCCTTGCTCGCCACTGTCGCTGGCTACTCGCTCAGAACGTGGGGCTCGCCGTATTCGGCACCAACTCGGAAGCCAACTCGCTTTCGGTGCAAGAAAAGATTGCACTGCTCAATGCGCTGATCGCAGCGGATATTCCGCCTGAGCGCATGATGCCCGGCACCGGCTGCTGCGCGCTTCCGGACACGGTCGAGCTCACCCGTCGTGCCGTGCAACTCGGCTGCGCCGGCGTGCTGATGCTTCCGCCGTTCTACTACAAGGGCGTGCCTGACGACGGATTGTTTGCGAGCTATGCCGAAGTGATCGAACGCGTCGGCGACTCGCGTCTGCGCATCTACCTTTATCACATTCCGCCGGTGTCGCAGGTGCCGATCAGTCTCGAGCTGATCGAGCGGTTGCTCACGCGATATCCCGGCACGATCGCCGGCATCAAAGACAGCTCGGGAGATTGGAACAACACGCGCGCACTGCTCGAACGGTTTCAACCGCGCCACTTTGATGTGTTCTCAGGCAGCGAGACCTTCCTGCTCGCGACGTTGCGCGGCGGCGGCGTGGGTTGCATCAGTGCGACAGCCAATGTCAATCCCGCCGCGATTGCCACATTGGCGCGCGACTGGCAAAAGCCCGATGCCGACGTGCGTCAGGCTTCGCTCGACGCCATACGCGCGGTGTTTCAGAAATTCCCGATGATCCCGGCGCTCAAGGCGGTGATCGCGCATTTTTCAGCCGACGCAGCGTGGGCGACCGTGCGACCGCCGTTGATTGCGCTTGCAACCGAGCAGCGGCGTCAATTGGTGAACGCCTTGGACGCCGTTCGGTTTTCGATGCCGGGGCTCGCCGACGATACGATTCCGCGCGCGCCCAACCGCAAGAGCGACACGCTCAGCTCGCCGACCTTCTAAACGCTGCAATCTCCCAATCGCCGGTTTCTTCGTCGTGCCGCAGGACGTACATGTTTCCATCGTCCGCATCGACTCTGAACCAGCGCTGACGGGGCGCAAACCACCGGTCGGTCACGGCGTGGACGACGAGTCGGCGCGTGCCCAACCAGAATGCCGCCGGTTCCTGCTCACCGCGATATCCGGCGTAGCACTCAACACGAATCGCCATACTTAACGATACGCGCGGGTGCGCATCACGCGCATCACCCTATTCAAAATGGGGTCGCGTAATACTCAATATGTAGGCAAAATCCCTACATTCATGAGTTGACCCGAGCGCTAGCTAAGCGCCGCCGGTTTCGTTTGGAAGGTTTCAATGACCGCTGCGCCACCCTCCGCTAGACAACCATTCCATCTCTTTCTCATCAAGCCGTCGCACTACGATGACCAGGGCTACGTCATCCAGTGGGCCCGTTCGTCGATCCCTGCCAACACGCTCGCGGCCGTCTACGGATTGGCCCTCGATTGCGCACAGCGCCACACGCTCGGCGATTCGGTTGAGATCAAGATCACGGCGTGGGACGAGACTAACACCAGAATCCGTCCCGAGAAAATCATTCAGCAGATACGCGCCAGCGGAGGGCGCGCATTAGTCGGTCTCGTCGGCGTTCAGACGAACCAGTTTCCCCGCGCGGTCGATATTGCCCGGCCACTTCGCGCCGCCGGCATCTCCGTGTGCATCGGCGGATTTCATGTGAGTGGCTGCCTCGCGATGCTGCCGGACGTTCCGGCGGACCTGCAGCGTGCGATGGATCTCGGCATCACGCTGTTTGCGGGCGAGGCAGAAGGACGGTTGGACGAGCTCCTGTGCGCGGCGTATCGCAACGAGTTGAAGCCGCTCTACAACTTCATGGACGATCTGCCCGGCCTGGAAGGCGCCGCCGTCCCTTATTTGCCGATCGATGTCGTTCGGCGCACGAGCGGCATTCGCACGAGCTTCGACGCCGGACGCGGCTGCCCGTTCCTTTGCAGCTTCTGCACGATCATCAACGTGCAAGGCCGCAAGTCGCGCGTGCGAAGCGCCGATGATGTCGAGCGTCTTGTGCGTGAAAATCTTGCGCAGGGCGTGCACAATTTTTTCATCACCGACGACAACCTCGCGCGCAATCAACGCTGGGAATCGATCTTCGACCGGCTGATCAAGATGCGCGAAGAGGAACGCCTGACGATCCAGATCGTCGCGCAGGTCGATACGATGGCGCACAGGATCCGCGGCTTCATCGAGAAGGCGGGACGCGCGGGCATCAATCGCGTCTTCATCGGCATGGAAAGCATCAATCCCGAAGCGTTGAAGGAAGCGCGCAAAGGCCAGAATCGCATCACCGAGTATCGCGCGATGCTGCAGGCGTGGCATCGCGTGGGCACGCTAACCTATGCCGGCTACATTCTCGGCTTTCCCGGTGACACGCCGGCGACGATCGAGCGCGACATTCGCATCATCCAGCGCGAGCTGCCGGTGGATCTCCTCGAATTTTTCATCCTCACGCCGCTGCCGGGCTCCGCCGATCACAAGAAGCTCTATCTCGCGGGCGTGGAGATGGAACGCGACATGAACAAATACGACTTGGTGCACGTCAACACGCGCCATGCGTCGATGTCGGACAACGAATTGCTGGCGATCTACCGGAAAGCGTGGGACATCTATTACTCCCCCGAGCATGTCGAGACGGTGATTCGGAGAGCGAAGTCGTGGGGTTACAGCCCGCGAAACATGATGGTCAAGCTACTCGCTTTTTCCGCCGTTCCGCGTATCGAACGCATTCACCCGTTGGAAGGCGGCATATTCCGGCGCAAGTATCGTCGCGACCGCCGTCCGGAAATGCCGTTGGAGAGGCCTCTCGTTTTCTACATGCGGTATGCGAGCGAGATTGTTTCGAAGCATGTGCGCTTCGCGGCGATGTACTGGCAATATCGGCGGATTCGGAACCGCGCCATGCGCGCCGACGCGGACGCAACGGACGTCGCGATGATGCCGGTCAAGGACGAGGAATTCGAGACGCTGGAGATGTATACGACGACACCGGCAGCGAAGATTGCGGTCGAGAAGCTGCGCCGCTATAAGCGCGCGCACGCCGTGCCCGGCGATTGAATATCGGGCGTTACGCCCACTTCATCGTACGCAACGCGGTAACGAGCTCCGGTCGCATGATCCACTCGAAGTTGCCGTCCCCGCGGTCGTCGAGCCCTTCTCGACCGACCGAAAGCGCGAACCACCATCGGACCGGACTCTTGCCGGCGCGCGGCGGCGCATAGCCCAACTTATCGGCGACGGCGCGGGCAAATGACGCATATTCGGAGCGTGCCGCCGCAACGCTCTTGAGCCCGAGTTGTTTGGCGATTTGCGACGCAGTGATCGTGCATTCGGGTGCACGACATTGCGCCTGCAGCATTTGCAACTGGGTCGGTGAAATGCCCATCCAGTCGCGCGTGGCGAGCAATGCAGCTTTGAATTCGTCGCTCGTGGCGATGGGTTCCTGAACCGTCGTGTCATTCATCATGGGTGATCCGCTGAGAGTGTTTGCGGTCCCAGTGTACGCCACATTGCAGGTGAGTTACCGCATCGGCACCCCGCCAACAAAAAGCCCGCGCGAGGCGGGCTTGTTTGTGCGATCGAACACAACTTAGTTGGTCGTGCCCGCCGCGAGCTTCTGATCGGACGGAGGTTTCACCTTTACGGCCACCTGCTTCACCGCGTTTGGCGCGGGCGTCTTCGCGACGGTCGCTGCTGGCACCTTTGACGCTGCGGGCGTCGACGCCGCTGCCATCTGCTCGATCGGCGTCGCCGAAGCCGATGTGGCGTCGTAGTAATCGCACGCCGTGCCGATCGCCGGAGTAAGTCCGAACAACGCCAGAGCGGTTGCCGCCACGACTGTCTTCATGCTTGCCTTCATGACCATCTCCTCTTCATGCCGGACGCACCATAGCAATTTGCGCGCATTGGCAAAGGTTGTCAACCAATGCCGGCCGGGAATTTCTACGTAGTCGCGCTAGTCTATGTCCAATCAGCGCAGCGCTCGGAGCTCACGTATGCGGGGCGATCCGCGCCGCAGAAAGTCGTCTCAGATAAAGCAATGGCCGCTGCGCGCAGCGCTTGCCACGGCGTTGATCATGGGCGCCGGGGCCGCGACGGCAGAAACCGAGTTGAGCGCGTCGCTCGGCGATTCGTGGACACGTTCAAGCGACTTGAGCGTCAGACAATCGGTAACCGATTCCGACGCAACGTTTCGCGACGTCCACTGGGATTCAAAATCGTTCCGCGCACCGCCTCACTACGGCGTCAGGCTGACCTACTT
Source organism: Casimicrobiaceae bacterium (assembly GCA_036505865.1). Lineage (GTDB taxonomy): Bacteria > Pseudomonadota > Gammaproteobacteria > Burkholderiales > Casimicrobiaceae > VBCG01. The sequence goes on along the minus strand of DASXSP010000045.1, from coordinate 8,667 downwards.
TACCGAAGCCTATCCCGCATGGGGTGTCGCGCTCGACTTCACGCACTATAAAGTTTACGCGCGCACCGGCGACACGGCTCACGTGCAAGGACGCTGGAATGGCGCGCCCGTCGACGAGTCCGCGCCGATCGACGGGCGCGTGCAGAGCTTCAACATCTCGCACGGCGTCAATTACGTGGGCCCGCTCGTTCTCTATCGTTTCCGCGTGCTGGAATCGCCCGAGTTCAAGGACGGGCGGCTGCAGCCGTATGTCGGCGTCGGCCCGATCTACTACATCGACCACCCCGAAAGCAAGGTGAACGGTCTCGTTGCGGAACGCTATGAGGGCTCCGGCTGGGGGTGGCAAGCGGTCGCTGGGCTGCGCTACCGGCTGTCCGAGCATTGGAGCGCCTTCGGCGAGTTGAAATACGACGCGGGAAATGCGAACGTGCGCGCCGGCGGCGACGGCTCGGCCAGCACGCGGTTGCGCACCGGTCACGCCATCGCCGGTGTCGGCTATTCTTTCTGACGATTCAGCGCACCCGTGCACTCATGACGGGCACCATCCACACCGCGTATCCGTACGGGTCGCGCACATTCGCGATCATCTGGTCAAAGTACGCGACTGCCGACTCGCGGCTGATGGGCGTCAGCTCGCCAATCGGCTCGGCATAGCCGTCGCGCCACGCACCGAGGATCGCCGCAAGCGTTTCGCGGGGCACGCGTAACGTGTCGACGACGATGTAATCCATTGTTATCGCCTCGAAGCCCATCCGGGCGAGGATTCCGAACGTATTGCGACCGATGAACAGGTCTGTCTCGGTCGCGGCGCCGAAGCTCGCCGGCGCGACATGCCAAAATTCGCGCAGATCGAGTTTTCCGCGCTGAAAATGCAACATGCCGTAATCCTCCGCGATGAGGTGAAGATAACCGCCGCGGCGTGTCACACGCGCAAGCTCCGTGATCACGCGGTCAGGATGCGGAATGGCATGGATCACATGGCGGCATACGGTGAGATCGAAACTGCGATCCGCAGCGTCAAGGCCGAAGACGCTCTGGTGCTCGAACGTCAGGCGCGGTGCCAGCCGCTCATAACGCGATCGGGCGAGCTCCAAGTGCGGATCGATAATGTCGACGCCCAGCACGTGCGCGTTTGGAAAAAGTTCGGCGAGTCGCGAGGCCACCTCGCCCGTGCCGCATCCGGCGTCGAGGATGCGAGGCTCGGATGGGAGCGTGTAGCGACGAATCAACGCAATTTCCTGCGGCCAGATCGCTTGTGCCTGCGCCGCGAGGTTTCGCACCATCGACTCGTCCGCCATCTGCTTGGCCTGAGGGTTAAGATCGGTCACGAAATTTCTCCTGGTTTGCGATGACATGGGGGAATCAAACGATCGCGTCGCTGGTCCAAGCAACGCGCAATTGTGCGCATCGGCTTATCTTTCGGGGATCACAACGCCATGGGCATCTGGGATCGATTTGGCAGCGGCATCGGGATGCAACGGAATACGACGCCATCGACGGAAGAGTCCGACGAGCAAGCGATCGCGCGGTACCGCTACATGCTGAAGACGGCGCCGCCCGAAACGATCGAGCAGGCGCATGCCGAGGCGTTTGCGGCGCTCACGCCTGAACAGCGCCGCAAAGTGCTGCAACGCCTGAGCGACGAAATACCGGAAGCGGAACGCGCCGCCGCGGCTGGCGCCGGCGACACTCCGGGTTCGCTCGCACGGCTTGCGACGCGCGCGGAAATTCGACAACCGGGCGCGATCGAACGGGCATTCGGAGGAATCGGAAGCGGCGCGCCGGGACTCGGCGGCATGGTCGCAGGCAGTCTGCTTGGCAGCATGGCGGGAACGGTGCTGGGCGGCATGGTCGCACAGCATTTCTTCGGCAGCCATCCGGAAGCACAGCACTTGTTCGGCGATGCGCACGACAGTCATTCGAAAGCCGACTCCAGCAACGCCGACGACGCCATCCGTTCGGACACCGACAACCTCGCCGACGCAAGCGACACCGACGGCGACGTCATGAGCGGATTCGACGGCACCGATATGTGGGACACCTGACGTAGCACGTCGCCGCGGTCGTTTACGCGTCCTGCAGCTCCGCCGCGCGCAGCGTATTCGCGAGCAAGGTCGCGATCGTCATCGGGCCAACGCCGCCGGGCACCGGCGTGATCCAGCTTGCGCGCTCCCGCGCAGCGGCGAAATCGACGTCGCCCACCAGCTTGCCGTCTGCGTTGCGATTGATCCCGACGTCGATGACAGTCGCGCCCGGCTTTATCCACTCGCCCTGGACAAAGTTGGACTTACCCACTGCCGCGACGACTATGTCAGCCTGATGCACGATTCCCGGCAGATCTCGCGTGGCCGAATGGCAGATGGTTACCGTGCAGCGCGCCATCAGCAACTCCAGCGCCATCGGGCGGCCGACGATATTCGATTGACCGATAACGACGGCGTGCTTGCCGACGAGCGATTCTCCGGTTTCCGCCAGCAATCGCATGCATCCGTACGGCGTGCACGGACGAAGCAACGGCATCTTGAGCACGAGCCTGCCGACGTTGTACGGATGAAAACCGTCGACATCCTTGCGCGGATCGATCCGCTCGATCACGCGTTCGACATCGATCTGCTTCGGTAACGGCAGTTGCACGAGAATGCCGTTGACCGCGCGATCGGCGTTGAGTCGTTCGACAAGCGCGAGAAGCTCCGCTTCGGCCACCGTCGACGGAAGATCGAATGCGAGCGATTGCATGCCGACGCCATCAGTCGTCTTACGCTTGTTGCGGACATAGACGTGCGATGCGGCGTTCTCGCCGACGAGGACGACCGCGAGTCCCGGCGCAGCGCGCCCGGCCGCGACCCGCTCGGCAACTTTCGCGCGGATGTCGGCAGTTAATCGATCCGCGACTGCTTTGCCGTCGATGATGCGCGCCACCATATAGAATCACAACGATGATTGACGCGGCGATTCTACCTGCAATCTACGCGCGTCTTGCCGCTGCGCTGGCGACACCGTCAATCCATTATCGGCCGCTGGTTGTGGACGGCATGGTGTTGGGTTGGGTGGACGATGCGCGGGCTGCGCGGCTCGCGCCATTTCGGACGGTGTTCCGCGTGGGGAAGGAGAGCGTCGTCCTCGCCGAAACGTTGCGCGATTGCGACTGGCGATCAGCGGCGCTCGCCGATGTCACGCAGGCGCTTCGCGAGCAAGGCGAATTTCCCGCGTGGCGCAACGAATTGTATGCAGTGGCGCCGACATTCGGCGTGCCCGCCGCGTTTTTCATCGAACGCGGTGCGGCGCGGTGGTTTGGCGTCAGAACGTGGGCGGCGCATGTCAACGGTGTCGTGGGTCAAGGCGAAACGTCGGAGCTGTGGTTCGCGCGCCGGAGTCCGGACAAGAGTATCGATCCCGGCCGGCTCGACAACCTCGTCGGCGGAGGTATCGCGGCGGGCGCGCGCGTTGACGAAACGTTGATGAAGGAAGCCTGGGAAGAGGCCGGCATCACAGCCGATTCCGCGCGATACGCGCGTCCCGCCGGCGCCGTGCATGTGCGGCGCGCGCTACCCGATGGGCTGCAACGCGAAACGATCTTCGTTCACGATCTAGCGCTGTCGCGGCACTTCGTTCCGATTAATCAGGACGGCGAAGTCGTCGAGCATCGCCGCGTCGATCTGTACGAAGCGGCGCGGCTCATCGCGATCGACAACGGTCCCGACGAAGTCACCGTTGATGCGAGCCTCGTCGTGCTCGATTATCTGATACGCCACGGTGCCGTCGTGCCCGATCAGCCGGGATTCGAGGCGTTGGCAGCGCTACCGCACGGTAGCGACTTACCTTTTGGCTGAACGGTACGCCGGCCCATCGTTCCGCCTCTTCCTAACAAATGTGTTATTCCAGCCTGAGTCCACCTTCAGCAATCGCTTTCCCCCATACTGCGTGATCGTCACGGATGGACGCTGCGAACTCTTCCGCCGAGCCTCCAATAACGTGGCGATCGGCGCTCTCGTAGTAACGCTTCAAATCCGAGCTGTGCAGCGCTCTCATAGCCGCAGCATTGATTTGCTGAACGACCGCGGGCGGCGTTCTCGCGGGCGCCACCAATCCTATCCACGCATCGACGCGGAGGTTCGGAAAGCCGCTTTCCGCGAACGTGGGCGTGCCGGGAAGCAGAGAGCTCCGACGCGATCCGGTCACGGCGAGCGCCTTCAATCTTCCCGCTTTCACATGTTCCGCAACGATGGGCGGTGCATCGAAGAGGAGCGGCACATCACCATTGAGGACGCTCGTCAACGCGTCCAAAGCGCTGCGAAATGGAACGACAGTCATATCGATCCCGGCCGCACGCGACAACATCAACGCCACAATATGCGGTGGCGAGCCGAGTTGCGGGATCGCGTATTGGATTCGCCCCGGTTGCGCTCTGGCGAGAGCCACCAGGTCGGTTAACGAGTTGCCACGAAAAGACGCATGCGCAGCGACCACCATCGAGCCGGAAGTCATTTTTACGATCGGCTCGAAATCCCGCAATGGATCGTATGGCAGCTTACTGAATAGGTATTGATTCAAGACAAGCTGCGAAATGGTCGCCACGCCAAGCGTGTAGCCGTCGGGCTTCGCTTTGGCGACGAGATCGATCGCGGCTATGCCACCTGCACCGGAGTGATTTTCGACGATGACGGACTGGTTCAATTCGGCCGTCAATTTTTCGGCCATCGGCCTGGCAACTACGTCGGTGACGCTCCCCGGCGCGCCTGCCGTTATCAACTTGATGGGCCGAACGGGATACGTCTGGGCGATTACCGTCGGGGACAGCGTTGTTGCCGCTATCAACGACAACACGGTGAAGGAGCTAGCGACCAGTACCTTGATCATTAGCACGCTGGTTACGACAGATGAAGTTCGCGGCGTCATCCGTATCACCATGTCCCTTGTACTTGCTGATCTTGGGGTATACACAAAGCGGCCGCGTCCAATCAATGCCTCCTTGCGTAGGATGACTCGCGATGATCCGCTTCGGGGCTAGTCCATTCTCGACCCACTCTTCGATCGCAGCAATCATGTCGAAGGTATTCGGGCCAGGGCCGCCGCTGCAGTGCGTCATGCCGGGCACCATGAATAGCCGGTAATACTCTTGTGTTGCCTCAGTCGCGCGTTCGTGATCCGAATCGCCGCCGCGCAGGGCGACAACGCTTTCGAAATAGTCGATGCTGTTTTGACTTGCAGGCTGTTCGTCGGCCCACCCGTGGTACTGAATAAGCTTGCCACCGCGCTGCTCGAAAGGCCTTAGATCCGGATCGGTCGAGTTGAGAACTGGAGCCAGCTCAGGCTCACTCTCGCGAAATACCTGAAAATCGAGCGGATCTGCGAAGTCGAATGTGCGCCAATCCCAGTTCGGATCTCCGAAGACGAGCCACCGATAGTAGCTGGTGAGAGTAACTTGATCGCCGAAGCCGCCGTTCGTCGTCCAGAACACTTCACTTCCTCGTTCTAAGCCCGGATAGAGCTGAGCGCCCGTCGTAGGGTCCTTAAATCCCGCATAGAGGTGTCGCGCAGAATCGACCTGCGCCGCGCTGAGGCATGTAGCGGAATCCTGGCCGACGACGCACTGCAGCTCGCCCGGGTCGAACGTGCAACGGCGCGGATCTTCTAGAATGCCATCACCGACACCGTCATCGAGATCGCAGGCGGTGATCACCGCCTTGCCGAGCAGAGCGAGCTTAGCCTTGCTCAGGCTGCGCGCAGGATCCTGTTGGACGTTAATACCAATGTCGAGCAGTGTGGCGGACAAGCGAGTCCGCTTGTTGGCTGGCGCGCCCGCAACAATCCCATCGTAATCGTCCGGGAATCGCTGTGCTTCCATCAATCCTTGCGCGCCGCCGGTCGAGCATCCGTACCAATAGGAAAAATTCGGTGGCTTCCCATAGAAAGCGTGCGTTACGGCCTTACCCTTCACGGTCATCTCGTGTACGGACCGACTGGCGAAGTCCACCAATTTCTCCGGATGTCCGAAAGCGAACTTCGCTGCGTCGCGTTCCGCCGCATGTCCCGTGTCAGTGGAAGCGACGGCGTAGCCACGCGACAGTTGCGTCTTCAATGAATCGATCAAAGTGCCAGCCGGCGCATAGGTGATGGTTCCCGCCAGTCTCCCATTGCCTACGCCGGCGAATCTACCATTCCAGTTCGCAAGGGGCATCCACACCTCGAACAGAATGTTCGAATCGGGCGTCGACTTGATCGTCCCTGCCACACGACAGAACGGCGGCAGATCGCTGATTGTCTGCGGAGCGAACGCAGGTGGTGAAGCAACCGTGATCGATCCACCAGTGACTTCCTCCGCAAGCGTGATCGTTGTGTCCGGCAGTAGCAGTGATACCAGACTGCCGCATGGCAATTGAGCGCTCACGGAAGCTGACGCGAAAACGAATGCCTCAGCAAGCAGAGCCGCCAAGCGGGACGGGGAACGCAATCTTGTCATCATTTCGACTCCCTGGCGTGGCTTGGCGCGCCGATACCTTTCGGCGTCTCGCTATTTGCGCGAATATGTGAGCGGTGATCACTTCCGATTGCAAACTGAAACGCGTTGCAGACTTGCGATCGGAATGACACCACTCTAGAGCCAGACGACACGGCGAATAAAGCAGTTTGGCGGCATTGAACTTGTTCCGTGGATGCACAAATCCACGGAAGGAGGGTAAGACGGATGGACAAGCTACGTGCGATGCAGTACTTCGTGCGCGTCGCTGAAACGAAGAGCCTCACGTCGGCCGCTCGCGCCTTCGAGATTTCTCCATCTGCGGTGAGCAGAGTGATCTCGAGCCTGGAGCACCTGGTCGGCTTCGAGTTATTTCATCGCTCGACGCGACGTTTGAGCCTAACCGCGGACGGCGAAGCGTATCTCGAACGATGTCGACGAATTTTTCAGGATTTGGATGACGCCGAAAGCGAAGGCAAGCGACAGCGCGGTACACCGCGCGGAACGCTGAAGATCGGCTTGCACCCGGCGTTCCGTATCGCCTTTTTTGGCGAAGTGGTGCAACTACTGCGTCGCTATCCCGAATTGAAGCTTGAAACCAGAATTACCAACTCACCCTCGATTCTGCTGGATGAAGGCTTCGATGTGCTAATCAGAGTTGGCGAACTACCCGATTCCAATCTTGTCGCGCGGCCGTTGGGTTGGCTCAGTGTAGTCGTCGCGGCGGCCCCCGCCTATCTCGAAAAACATGGCGAACCAAAGACCCCGCGGGATCTCGAGCGCCATCGCGTCATACTGCCCGCCCGCCTCGATGACGGCAGTTCGGCGCGTTGGGACTTTCAAAAGAACGATACGCAATGCACAGTTGGCGTCCAAGGATTCGTGATGGTCCGCGACGGCATGGGTCTCCCCGAATTGGCCGTAAGCGGCGCGGGTATCGCGCACTTATGCAAGATTGCGCTGGCCCACGCGATCGCGGATGGACGACTGAAGCCGATTCTCACCGACTGGTCATGTCCACGGCATCCGGTCTATGCGGTATTTCCGACTGCGCGCTCAATTACTCCGAAGACGGTCGCTCTGATGGAGTTTGTCTCGGACTTGATAGCGCGAGTGGAAGGCCGCAATCGCGGTTCTTCATCTTCTTTGACTGGGCAAGAGAAGACTACGGCGCGGCATTCGAGGTCCCCACGTACTTGATTTAACGATCGCACCTGAGCTACGCCGCTGCACGTGCCGACGCCGTTGGCGTCACCCGCCGGATCCCCATTTCGTCGATCGTGTCGCGAATCGCATTCACCGCATGCCGCATTTCATCGGGACCGATCGCGCCGATACAACCGACACGAAATGTCTCGACCTGCGTCAACTTGCCCGGATACAGGATGAAGCCCTTGTCGCGAACGCGATCGTAGAACTCGCGAAACGTGTAGCGCGTATCCGGCGGCGCGTGGAACGTGACGATGATCGGCGCCTGGATCGCGGCATCGAGAAACGGGCGGAATCCAATTTCCGCCATGCCCTTCACGAGCGTTTCGCAATTGCGCGTGTAGCGCGCGAGGCGCGCGGGCTGGCCGCCTTCGGCCGCGAACTGGTCGAGTGCTGCGTTGAGCGCAACGACAACGTGCGTCGGTGGCGTGAAGCGCCATTGTGTCGTCTTTTCCATGTACGCCCATTGATCGTAAAGGTCGAGCGCAAGCGACGTGGATCGCCCCGCACAACGCTCGAGCAGCGAAAGGCGTACGAACACGAAGCCCATTCCCGGCGGCCCTTCGACGCATTTTCCCGATGCACCGATCAGCGCATCGAACGGCGTCGTGCGGGCATCGATCGGTAACGCGCCGAACGAGCTCATCGCATCGACGATCAAGCTTTTGCCGTGTCGCGCGACGGTCGAGGCGATTTCGGACAGCGGATTCAGGATTCCTGTGGATGTTTCGCAATGAATGAGTCCTACGTGCGTGATCGAGGGATCGCGCGTCAACAGCCGTTCGACGTCGTCCGCCGTTGTTCGAACGTCCTCGGGCGTTTCAAACACCGATAGTTTGCGGCCCATCATTTCGGTGAGTTTGGCCATCCGCTTGCCGTACGCACCATTGATCAGCACGAGCACATGACCATCGTGGGGCACAAGCGAATTCACCGCCGCTTCGACGGCAAAGGTGCCGCTTCCCTGCATCGGTACGCAGACGTGTGCACCGTCCGATTCA